>NZ_JACOOY010000004.1:0-245937 GCF_014287705.1 Dorea hominis
CTTATCTAATAACTGCTTAAATCGTGCATCTTCCAAAAGCGGAGACGGATTCTCCAAAAGCTGTGTACATGGTACCATGTATGCATCTGGAATGTTTGTCTTATATACTACATCCTCATACTCTGCCATTCCAGACAAATAATGATTCAGACCACTTGTCTCTTCATTATAATCTACATCGTATCTTTTTCTTACAACGGAATTACGAAGATCTACATCTACGAAGGCTGTCGGGAATCCGGCTTCTGCAAGCATTTTCCATAAGAAGATTGCTACTGTACTCTTTCCTTCATTCGGAAGACAGCTTGTCATCAGGATCTTCTTTGTATCATTTCCGCAAAACTTAATATTAATACGCAGACGGTTCATTGCTTCCTCTACTGCATATGGAAGTTCCGGAAGATTAATTGCTAATTCTTTCATTATCTTCTTCCCCTCCTTTTTCTTGTTTTTTTCATATCTGATTCGCTCTCAATAAACAGATCACTATCTGGAATAGAAGTCAATGGAACAAGATCAAAATATTTCTCCATATCCTCGGATGAGTGGATCGTATCATCCATCAGATATCCTGCGATTAGTACACCTGCACAGGCTATCAGTCCTAACAATGCGCCCATGATTGTATACTTGCCATAGCTTGGATTCGCCTTATGATCTGCAACTTTCGCATGCTGTGCAAAGTTGGGTGTCATCGCACTCATTGTGTCCGGCAGATAATCCATTGCCACTTCCGCCATCGTATCAGCTAACTCTTTTGCTTTCTCCGGATCTGTACTTGTCGCTTTAATCTCCAGGATTCGTGTATCATCCGGATTAGTTAAAGTATATGCCTTTTTCAGATTCTCTGATGTTGTATTCAGATCCAGTTTTTTGATTACCTTATCTAATACCGGATAGCTGAGCATTAACTGTTCATAGTCGGATGTCAGTGAAGTTCCGAGGTTCAGATCATTTAAATTCACCACGGAGTTTTCAGATGTTGTTACAATGTAAAGTTTGGCTGTTGATTCATAAGTTGGCTTAATGCCGAAAAATGCAAATGCATTAAATAACACGGCTCCTGCTAAAAAGCAGACCAGTAAATAATGCCATTTTTCTAAAAGCATCCCTGCCACTTCCAGCAAATCAATTTCCAATTCATCATTTGATTGTTTTTGGTTCATGTTGCTTCTCCTTATTATCCCTTTCATACCTTTATCAACGACAGTACTCTGTCGTTATTTTTGTTTCTTATAAAACAGCTCCAGTTCAACCTGTTTTAAGCTGTCCTTATCTGGTGTAAATGTCTGCCATCCGTCATCGTCAAAACCTTCTTTTCCTTTCACCGTCAGTTTTGTATCAGCTTTGGCAGACGCCATCAATACTGCAAGCTTGGAAAACTGCTGCGCTGTAATATTCGTCGTCATATAATCCTGCAATGTATTGTAAACTTCCAGTGGAAACTTTTTATTTTCATTGCATTTCTTATAAAATGCCTGTTTAAATGCAACTTCATATACCTGCTGCCGTTTCATACGGTTGTCGTTCAGTCCGTCACCAACGTCTTTACGCTCGCGGACAAATGTTTCTGCATCGGTTCCTTTTAAAGTGACCGTCTTTCCTTTTATAAGTGTTTTGCTTCCTGGAAATTCGTCTGTAATTTTCACACTTACGCCACCAACCATATCATTCACCGGAACAATCGCTCCCATATTAACCATGGCATATCCGTCAATCTTCTGTCCATCAAACAGATTTGATACCGCATCTACTGTATTTTCCGCCCGTTTTTTATGATCCAGACTCATCGCATGTGCCAGTGACAGTTGAATCTTCGTAGTAGCGAGATATTCTCCCTTATCACTCAGGCTTTTTACATTTGTCATCGTGTTACGGTCAATTGTTAATGTCTTACAAGTGTCTGTACTCCGATCCTGTACAACCAAAGCAAGTGTATCGCATTGTCCGGTTCCATCATACTCTTTGAGCTTCTTAATCTTGTCTGAAGAATCAATTCCCGCTATTAAATATGTAGAAATATTTTTCTTCGGAACGTACGTCTCTCCTTTGTAAACAATGGACTCATCTTTTTCCGTATCTGTACTCTGTACACCCACCGTCCGCGAATCGGCTATTTGGGAAATCCCAGCGATCACTCCTATCATAAAAATAATAAGCACAATCGCAATAATACTTTTCTTTTTCAGTCGTTTTTTTTCTGCCTGTTCTTCGTATTGCTTCTTCATAAGAGCCTTCTTTCATATGTCTGTATGTAATTATCCTTTTGCTTCTTATTTAATGTTATACGTTTTATCTTAACCCATCAGATTTTTGATCATTGCCTGCCCGCCTGTCGGGTACATGACTTCACATGCCAGAAGTCCAATTAATATAACTCCTAATATCACACTGCATACAATCACTTTCTTCTTTGTCATATCACATATACTCCTCTCTATAATATACTGACTTTATTTCAAAATCGCAGACAGTAGCTTTTCCCCCTGTCTGTCAATCTGTTCCAGTACTTCTTTTCCGGCTTTTTTCTCTAAAATATCACGACCATCTTGCAAATTCGGCACTCTGTGATGTGCGCCATGGCAATCACTTCCCAGAACATGTGCTTTTCCTTCTTTAAATAACTTTACAAGATTTCTGGTGTGCATCCAGCTGTCAAATGCATCTGCATTGATCTGAATGGAAACTGGAAGTTCCAGTAGTTCTTTTATCCACTTTTTATTACCGGGGATCCACAGGAAGCGATCTAAATGTGCGATTATTATCTGAAACTTTCGCTCCTTTATCAGATACTCTACTTCCTTTATCTGCTGGCTATTCCATACTTCAAAAGGCATTTCAAGCAACATTAAATTTGTTCCCTGAATGGTCAGTTTTTCAATATCCCGTGCACGGCTGATTCCGTCAAAAAAAGCCACCTCGGCACCGAGTATAATCCGGGGTTCTGTCTCTTCCGACGCTTCGACAGTGTCGTGGAACTGAACCCAAGCTTCTTCACGCCTCTTTAAAAAGTTATCAATTCTGTCTTGTGACGCATAAAAATGGGGTGTCGCCAGCATGAGATCTACTTCTTGTTGTCTGGCCATCTGATGCATATTATACGATGTCTCCAAATTCCTGGCTCCATCATCTATTCCCGGCAGAATGTGGGAATGAAAATCTATCTTACTCATAACTTCTAACCAATTTTTATAACTCTAACCATTTATATATATAACTCTCTAATAATTCTTATGTATATTATCACAAAGCTTGACAAACTGCAACCTTTTTATACCAAATGATATACCCGCAGTGTATTCTCCAGATACTGCACTGTGCGATGAACAGCCTGCGCAAGTGTAGGTTTGTTTTTATCAATGCGCATGGTCTCCAGCATTCCTCTGAAAATCAGGATACTCATCTCATTTAACTCACTGATTTCTTTATCTGTCAGATTATATTCTTTTTCCTGCAATACTTTTGTCAGAAGCATTTGATTTCTTTTATAAAAATCTCCATTTGCCATAAATTCTTCGTATTCTTCTATTTCTTCTACTTTTTCCTGTGGAAAAATTTCATAATACCGACGAAATATCTCCGTCATATTTGTCTCCCCAAGCGGGCTGAAAAATAAGAAGTTATAAATGCGTGGATGACGAAATGCCTGCTCGCAAAAACATCTCCATTCTCCAAGATACCATTCTCTCATACTCTTGCCTTCTGAATATTTGATCTGCGATGTTTTTACATACTCATTCAGACATTTCACACTTGCAAACATTTCCAGCTCATCCAGGCTGTCAAAATAATTGTATAAAGTTGCGCTGTTATATTTGGCACGTTCTGCAACTTTTCGGATCGTCAGATTCTCAATCCCGATTTCTTCCATCAATTCTATCGTTGCATTGATAAAATATGCCATTACGCGCTTTCTCTTCTGTTCTCTCCGAAAATTTCTTGTAATCATATTTTTCCTCTCGATTCTGCTGTAACTTTCTCCAATTCATCACCTATCGTACCACATTCCCGTTTACTCTGAAAGTGTCATTTATATTTTCTATTGACTTAATATATGCCAATCTGTTTTGTCTGTTATTATCTTTTTTCATCACAGAGACAGGCAGAAGAAAATGCCTGAACACATTCTCCCGCCTGTCTCTACTACCACATTTTCAGACCTTTATTATAGTACTTGATTCACGACATTTAAAAGTCATTATTTTTCTTCAAGATGCCGGTGCAAATATTTTTCTCTTGTAGCCAGTCCGCCTCTGATATGCCGTTCAGATTTATTTCTGTCCAGGACTTTTCTTGCCTCCTTTGCAAGCGCCGGGTTGATCGCCAGGAGACGGTCTGTCACATCTTTATGTATCGTGCTCTTGCTCACTCCAAATTGTTTTGCTGTCTGTCGCACCGTTGCTTCATGTTCAATGATATAATATGCAATCTCTACCGCCCGCTCTTCGATGTAATCTTTCATATAAAAACCCCTGCATAGTTTGTTTTTTACAATCTATGCAGGGGTTTTTTAATGTATGTCTGATTCGATTTTCCTACTCCCATATCTTCCGGCTGCAATGTTGCCTGTGCGCTTGGTGTAATGGATACAGATCGGTAACTTTCTGCAATACCGGTAATTGTCAATGCTACAAAGTAAATGATGATAGATGTGCCCATAACTTTCATTGCTCCGATCGGTGCATACACATTCATAGCTGTTTGATAAAAATAACAGATAAACCCAATAATCAGAAGCACTGTATACTGAGTATTTTTAAATAATTTCAAAGGAATTAATGGCTCATTGGCCTTTTCTTCCTTTTTTGCTGTCGTTCTATATTTAATTGTTATTTTTTAACCACTGTGTTGCACAATGTGCGAGGCATCCTGAACCGATCGGACACACGTCTTCGTTGAACTGCACTTTCGGATTGTGTGCACCATACTGTCCTCTCTCATCTGTATATCCTGCTGACAGATAGATAAATGTAGATGGAATCTTCTCCGCAATTGTTGCAAAATCTTCCGATGCGCTTGCTGAAATTCCCGGATATGGAGTTAAACCAGGAATATTCATTTCTTTCATATATCCTACAATCTCATCGGTCAGTTTCGGATCACAGATCAGAGGTGGCACTTCTGAAAGCATGGTAATCTCTGCCGTTCCGCCGTAACTTTCTGCTGTCTTTACTGCTGCTTCTTTCATTCTTCGTACCATAAGTTCTCTCGCCTGCTTATCATTGCTGCGGATTGTTCCTTCGATTACTGCCGTATCCGGGATGATATTTGCAGCTGTTCCGCCTTCAAATTTACCGACTGTCATAACACATGCTTTTGTCGGATCGACCTCTCTTGCCATGATTGCTTCCAGAGCTGTGTAAATGTGAACTCCAATATTGATCGGATCAATGGCATTCTGTGGATATGCACCGTGCGAACCTTTTCCTTTAATATCAATCCTGAATCCGTCCACGGAATACATCATTGTTCCGTTATCGTTATACATAAAAATTCCTACCGGCATCTGTCCTGCTGCCACATGATAGGCAAGTGCGGCATCAACTTTTGGATTCTCTAGTATTCCGTTCTCAATCATATCTTTGCTTCCTTCAAAAGTCTCTTCTGCCGGCTGGAACATAAACTTAATTGTTCCCTGTAATTCAGATTCATTTTCCTTCAGCATCTTTGCCGCTGTTAAAAGCATTGCTGCATGGAAATCGTGTCCGCACGCATGTGCTTCCTGACCGGACGGACATGCAAACGGTTCCCCACTCTCTTCCGGCATCGGAAGTGCATCCATATCTGCCCGAAGCATCAGAACCTTTCCACCCTTTCCCAGTGTTGCCGTCACACCATGACCACATTCTTTTGGCTCTAAGCCATATTCTTTTAATTTTCCCATAACAAATGCCTGCGCTTTTGGCATATTTAAGCCAACTTCTGCATTCGTATGAAGATAGCGGCGGTTAGCAACGGTCTCTTCGCTCAGTTCCTTCGCTCTCTCATAATAGTTCATATCGTCTCCTCCTTCTTAATAGCATCTTTCTTTCATACTTTACTCTAATTTTTAAATTGTAGAATATATTTAGAATATTTCCGGAATATTTGCGGAATACTTATGGAATATTTATGGAATAATCATAGCCGTATTCAATATATCAGTCAACACTTTTCTATAGCTCCTTTTGATTTTTGCTATAATTTACAATTTTTCGCCTTGAATTATGTGCATTTTTTCAGTAAAATATACAAAGGAAAGGAGAATTTCATGAAAACAAAGATTGTAATTATAACGAGTACATATCTTCATCCTTTTGTTGAAAAAGCTTTTGAAGAATTTAAAGAAGAATGTGATGTCACAATCGCAGATTATACAAATTTTGAACACATCGCAGATATCTATAAAAAATACGAAACCATTGCTGACGGTTTTATGGTCAGTGGTACAACAGCCCTGTCTGCAATCGAACATCATGTAGGAGAATTTAAAAAGCCAGTTGTATCTTTTCACGCAGATATGATTTCCTTTTACCACGCTCTTGTAAAATTTTTTCTTGAGCGACGTGATTTGGATCCAAAGCGCTGTATTTTTGACTTTATGCTTCCGATTATTCAATCACCGGGCAATTATGAACATGCTTCTGTTGATTATCTCATCCATGAACTGGATTTAAATAATCTGGCACTTACGATGGATCAATGGGCAAATAAAAGTACAACCGGCGATTTTTCCATGATTGAAATGAATATTGCATTGAAAATTATCGATCTTTGGAAACAGGATAAAATCGATATGGTATTCTGCTCTTACAGCAGTACAATCCCCTTATTAGAAGAACACGGAGTTCCTTATTATTTTCTTTATCCTGTAAAAGACCAGTTAGAATCCCAGATCAAGGAATTATTGTCCCAGATCCGGCTGGAAAAATACCGCGAGAATCTGCCTGCAGCAATCGCAATTGCTGCGCATGAACCGTCTGTTTCTGATAAAACTGACCAAATACTGGAAGACGCTATTCAGAATATCAAGAAAGAGTTTCTGATCGACGCCATTTTGCAGAAAGAATCCAACGTTTACTACATTTATACCACTCACCGTGTAGTTGCCATGATTACCAAAAACTTCGAGGTTGGACATATTATCGCAATGTTGAAAAAAAATTACGACATCTCTGCCGCAGTTGGTTATGGAATCGGGAAAAATATTACAGATGCGAAAAAGCATGCGGAAAATGCCCTGCGGGAATCCTGGAATACAGATGGAAGTTTTGTGATGAACGAGACCAATCAGCTCATCGGACCGCTCGGTTCTTCACAGCTTCCGAGTTTTCCGCAAAATCTTCCGGATAACATCTTTAAAATTGCAGAGAATTGCAAACTCTCTACCTTAACGATCCAGAAACTGACCTCCATCATCAAAATGACCGGTTCATACGAACTTACAACAAATGAGCTGGCAGACCATATGGGCGTTACTGTCCGGAATGCAAACCGCATTCTCCGCAATCTGGAAAATGGCGGTGCCGCTACTATTGCCCACACAAGGTCAACTACTTCTAAGGGGCGTCCGGTTAAAGTTTACCGGTTAAAATTATAGTATTTAAGAGATCAGTAAATCACTCATCCCGCCGGAGGCTTTTACATAATAAGAAATGCAATTTTCTATCATATAAAAATAGCGTCACAGAAACGATTTAAAAATCATTCCTGTGACGCTGTTTTTATTATTGAAATTAAATCTCATATTTTGCTCTATGCAGCTGTCCGATTAGTTGCTTGAGCTGCTTGAATCACTGGAGCTCTTTGAATCGCTGGACTTCTTAGCAACCTGAACGCAGTTCTTTCCAAGCCATTCTTTTACCATATTCTTCAGTGCCGCATCTTTCAGATCCTGCTCTTCAAATGCTTTCTTGAGCGCATCTACATTAGAGCTGTATCCATAACTCTTGGCAATTGCTTTCAGCTCTTTATTGTAGTCTTTCTTGCTCATCTTGATGTTCTCTTTGTCTGCGATCGCTTCTGTTACCATGTTCTGCTTCATCGTATCTTTAACAGCAGCTTTTACCTGTTTGTTGAATTCTTCTTCTGTCATACCCATCTGCTGCTCAAGGAACTTGCTATAATCCATGTTGTAAGCTTTTGCATACTGTTTGTACTGGCTGATCCATGCGTTTTCCATCTTCTTCTGTTCTTTCTCGTCATACTTCTTCACTTTTGTATTAGACAGAACTTTCTCCCATGCGCCACTCTCAACAGATTCTGTATATGTATCCTGTGCTTCCTGCTCCAGTTTTTTCTTTACTTCTTTCTTATACTCTGCAACTGTCTTGGATTTACTTGAAACTTTCTTAACAAATGCATCGTTCAGTTCCGGTGTCTTGGACTCTATGATTGCTTTTACCTTAATTGTAAAACTTACTTTCTTACCTGCAAGCTCTTCAGAATAGTTCTTTGGGAATTTTCCATTCCATACGAACTTGTCCCCAACTTTGTGTCCGATGATACTGTCTTCAAATCCCTCGATAAATGTGTTCGATCCGATCTTTAACTTCTGGTTATTTGCAGATCCGTTGTCGAATTTCTTGCCATTCATCTTACCAACGAAGTCGATTGTAACGGTGTCACCTTTCTTAACTGCACGATTCTTGATCGTCTTTGTCTTCGCATTAGACTCCCGAACAGAATCAATGAAACTTGTCACGTCCTTATCCGTTACATCGTCAGCTTTGTCTACCTCATCAATTTCCACACCCTTGTATTGTGAAATCTTCAAGTTGTCATTCTCGATTCCTTTACTGCTCTGACATCCTGACAACAGAAGAGATGCCGTCATAATTCCTGTTAATAATACTGCTGCTTTCTTTTTCATAGTTCACCTCGAAAATATATTTACGCATTCGCACATGCGAACCCATAGCCTTATTATGTTATACCACATTCTCCCCCTTATGCCTACCCTTTTCACATTTATTTCACAGAACACGCTATGTTGGCGGGCATTATCCTGTCGAATTAAAGCACCGGAGACAACAGCCTGCAGAACTGCTCTTTGAAGCGGATCAAAAGCGTTCTCTGCTCGTAAGATTTCTTTGTCACAAGAGAGCTTTTTGTCATATCATTTTCAAATGCGTCTTCCAACTGTTTTGTTGTCCTTGCACTATAGATTACTGCATTTACTTCAAAATTCAGTGCAAAGCTACGGATATCCATATTGGCAGTTCCCATGCAGGTGACAAGGCCGTCGATACACAGGCATTTGCTGTGCAGGAATCCATTATCATAAGTAAAACATCGCACGCACGCCTCCACCATCTCACCGATGTAAGAATAAGTCGCCCAGTATACAAATGGGTGATCCGGCTTACACGGGATCATCACGCGCACGTCAATTCCGGATTTTGCTGCGATAATAAGCGCGTCCCGGATATCATCATCTGGTATGAAATACGGCGTCTGTATAAAAATATTTTTTCTTGCCATATGGATCAGGCGCAGATAATTGTTACGGATTTCCTGACTATGTGAGTCCGGTCCGCTGGAAATGATCTGCACCGGATCACGCCCGTTCCGGATATAAGTCGGCAGTTCAAACAAATGATCCTCCAGAAAAATATTATCTCTCGCTGCATAATTCCAGTCCAGTGCAAAACGGACTGCAAGCGAAGTGACCGCCGCTCCTTCGATACAAATGTGGGTATCTCTCCAGTATCCGAATTTCTCATCTTTTCCCAGATACTCTCTTCCAATATTAAATCCGCCGACAAAGCCGATTCTTCCATCGATCACTGCAATCTTCCGGTGGTTTCGGTAATTCACACGAAGCTGCAGTTTTCCTAATACTGCCGGAAAAAATTCTGCCACCTGAATGCCGGCTTTTTCCAGACGATCCCAATCGCTGTTCTTCATTCCACGACATCCCATACTGTCAAAAAGGACTCGGATCTCCACACCCTGTCTGGCTTTTCTTAAAAGTACTTCCTCAATTTCCTGCCAGAGTTCATCATTCCTGATGATATAATACTGCAAATGAATATAATTTCTCGCATGATCCATCTCGGATAACAGTGCATCAAATTTCTCCCTTCCGTCTGTATACACACGGATATCGTTATTATCGGTAAGCACCGCCTCCCCTTCATTCAGATTATAGAGAATCAGGCTCTTAAAACGCTCCAGTTCCGGATCACGGAGTTTCAACTTCCGCCGATAGATCGATTCTTCCTGCCTTCGCACCGCATGTTTGATCTCGCCCTCAATTTCTTTCATCTTGAACATCCGGTCTTTATGGAAATTCTGCCCTAATACAAGGTAGAGAATAAATCCAAGTCCCGGCAGAAAATAAAGCAGCAGAAGCCATGCCCATACGGTCGTCGGATCCCGTCTTTGAAAGAAAATAATCAGAATTGAAAATACGAGATTGATGATAAATAAATGATCCATCAGCCATAAATATGCTTCACTGATCATATGACCTGCCGCAATAAACATTCTAAACACCTCCCCTGTTATGTAAGTTCCCTGCTAAAATCTCAAATCTCTTGCACTTGCGTCAAAAGAATGATACAATGTACTTCGTGAAAAACAGATTTTAGGAGGTTCGCTGTGAGTAAATTAACGATTGTCTTATTAGTGATCTTAGTCGTTTTAATCATTGCATGCATTGCATTATATTTCCTCGGGAAAAGAGCTGAGAAGAAGCAGGCCGAACAGCAGGAACAGTTAGATGCTGTTAAGCAGACCGTATCCATGCTGGTTATTGATAAAGGTCGTATTCGTCTCAAAGATGCAGGTTTCCCGCCGATCGTACTGGAGAACACGCCGAAGTATCTTCGCCGTTCCAAAGTACCGGTTGTTAAAGCAAAGGTTGGACCGAAGGTAATGACTCTGATGTGCGATGCTCAGGTTTATCCTACAATCCCTGTTAAGAAAGAAGTAAAAGCCACAGTCAGTGGTATTTACATTACAGGTGTCAAAGGACTTCGTGGTCCGCTTGAAACACCGGAAAAGAAAAAGGGATTCTTCGCAAGACTGAGAAACAAGTAAAATGAAAATGATTTTATAAAAAGGACAGGCTTTTACCGACCTGTCCTTTTTATTTTGCTTTTACACACATCTTAATCTCACTGTCGGCAACTTTATCGCCATTAATATCCAGCTCATAATTTATCCGGATATTGATCCGGTCGTCGGATTCTTCTACTTTCAGATCCTTTGTATATATGCCAAGGAGAAGCTCACCATACGGCGTCTCATACGGCGTCATATGGATCTTGTCTTTTTCAAATACCATATGCGTGCCTGAAAGACCGCTCTTTAATATCTCAAGCTGATCTTCCCCGGATATCCGTATCTTGTTCTTAATACTTCCCGGCATACCTTCCACAACTTCTTCATATATAATGTAATGCTTATTATTCTTGAGATAATAAGCAGCCGGGGTGATGACTTCGATTGGCTCGTTGTCATCCTCCCGACCGGAAAATTCATCATAATGAAGACCGGAAATTGTTAATAATACATCCTTCGTCATCATTCTTATCTCATTCTCTTACAGCGCAAGCTGTTTTGCAATGTCATACTGATACTGCGGGATACTCTTATGCATTCCAAGTGCTTCATCAATATCGAAATCAATGTACTCACCATGTTTGTAACCAACGACACGGTTTGACTTTCCTTCCAGCAAAAGGTCTACTGCTTTTGAACCCATAATAGAAGCATACACTCTGTCTTTACATGTCGGGCTTCCACCACGCTGCATGTGTCCCAGAACAGTTGCTCTTGTTTCCATACCGGTTGCTTCTTCGATTCTCTTCGCCATATTGATAGAATCTCCGATACCTTCTGCATTGATGATGATATAATTCTTCTTACCACGTTTTCTGCTCTCCTGAATATCTTTGATGATTGCTGCTTCATCAAAGTCATGCTCTTCCGGCATCAGGATCTTCTCAGCTCCGTTGGCAATACCGCACCAGAGTGCCAGATATCCGGCATCTCTTCCCATAACCTCGATAATAGAACATCTCTCATGGGAAGTAGAAGTATCACGTACTTTATCAATTGCTTCCATTGCAGTATTAACTGCTGTATCAAATCCGATCGTATACTCGGTACATGCGATATCCAGGTCGATTGTTCCTGGGAGTCCGATCGTATTGATTCCTAAGTTTGCAAGCTTCTGTGCTCCTGCAAAGGAACCGTCTCCACCGATTACAACCAGTCCGTCAATTCCATATTTTTTGCAGATAGCTGCTGCTTTCTGCTGTCCTTCTTCTGTACGCATCTCTTTACAGCGTGCTGTCTGGAGAATTGTTCCTCCACGCTCGATAATGTCTGATACGTCTCTGGCTGACAGGTCAATAATTTCCTCGTTCATAAGACCCTGGTAACCTTTTCTGATTCCTCTGACTTTCAGGCCTTTACCCAATGCTGTTCTTACTACTGCACGGATTGCCGCATTCATTCCCGGTGCATCTCCACCACTGGTAAGAACACCAATCGTACGTATTGTTTTGTCTGCCATGATCATCCCTCCATCATTTATCCTTACTTATTTTAATATAATTTATCCATCCGTGCACCATTTTACATGAATTATCAAATGTTTTCAATGTTTTTTTCGATTACTTTCACGCAAGAGTCGCCAAGATAGTTCATAAGCCTGCTTAATAAGCCAGTTTCAACCTGTACATTCCGGTTCCTTCCAAGCCGTTTTACAACACGTTCTTTCTTGCAGTAAATGACAACTTCGTCTCTTCCGTCAGAGTTTCCAATCAGGTCATAGAGCATCTGTTCCTGTGCAAGAAATGTATCTTTGTCTGCATATTGGAGCCACAGTTCTTTGCGTGTCTGGGAAAATGGAACTACCGATTCGCAGATCAGTTTGCTCGGTGCGTCATCTTCTTCCGATACGCGTCCGCGGATAAATACTTTATTTTCTTCCTGCAGATATTCTTTGTATTTTTCATAATCTCTCGGAAATACGACTACTTCCACTGTTCCGAGCAGATCTTCCAGTGTCAGGATCGCCATCGTTTTATTGGTCTTCGTATACTTAATGGCAAGCGTCGCGATAATTCCTCCGATGATCTCTTTTGCGCCATCATGCACTTTCGCTGCACCGGTTTCTTTATCAAGCTGGAAGTCCAACGTCGTTTTGGAAATACTCTTTCTCCATTTTTCTTCGTATTCTTCCATCGGATGTCCAGTCAGATAGACGCCCAGCACTTCTTTTTCAAATGCAAGCCTTGTCTCTTTTTCATATTCTCCGACCTTCGGCAATGGAATATCAAATTCTGCTTTCTGGTCATCGTCCACCATATCAAACAGCGAAAGCTGTCCTGCCATGGAATATTTGCGCTCCTGGTTCACCTGATCCACAATCTGCACATAAATGATCATGAACTGTTTTCTCGTGCCTCCAAGCCCGTCAAATGCACCGGATTTGATAAAACTTTCGATCGTACGTTTATTCACTTCTTTTCCGGAAAGGCGCTCGATAAAATCTTTCAGTGTCTTAAATTTTCCGCGTTCATTCCGCTCTCTTACGATTGATTCAATGACCGGACGACCGATACTCTTAATCGCCGCAAGGCCATAACGGATTTTTCCGTCCTGTACCGAAAAGTTACCGACACCTTCATTGATATCCGGTGGCAGGATCTCGATTCCCATTTGACGACAGCTATAAATATATTCTGCAACCTTCGGCGGATTATCGATCATAGACGTCATAAGCGCCGCCATAAACTCTACCGGATAATAATATTTTAACCAGGCTGTCTGATAAGATACAACTGCGTAAGCCGCCGCATGTGACTTGTTAAATGCATATTTGGCGAAATCAATCATCTCATCATAGATCTTATTTGCCGTCTTCTCGTCAATTCCATTTGCGATACAGCCCGGCACACCGCCTTCTTCGTCTCCGTAGACAAATGCCTGCCGTTCTTTCTGCATCACGTCCCCCTTTTTCTTGGACATGGCACGGCGCAGAAGATCGCTTCGTCCCAGTGTAAATCCGGCAAGATCACGTACGATCTGCATAACCTGTTCCTGATATACGATACAACCGTAAGTCGGCGCAAGGATCGGCTCCAGCTGCGGGCAGTCGTAAGTGATCGACTCTGGATGGTTCTTTCCCTTAATATACTGTGGAATGAAGTCCATCGGTCCCGGACGGTACAGCGAGATACCGGCGATAATGTCTTCCAGATTCTGTGGTTTCAGTTCCTTCATGAACCCTTTCATACCGCCACTTTCCAACTGGAATATACCATCTGTCTCGCCGCTTCCGACGTAATCCAGTACTTTTTTATCGTTATAATCAATCGCATTGATGTCAATCTCTTTACCGGAACTCTTTTCTGCCAGGCGCACTGCATCCTGAATAACAGTCAGCGTCCGGAGACCGAGGAAATCCATTTTCAGAAGTCCCAGCTCTTCCAGCGTTGTCATTGTAAACTGTGTGACAACCGAACCATCCGAACCTACCGAAAGCGGAACGTATTCTTCTACTGCTTTCTGACTGATCACGACACCGGCTGCATGCATGGATGTATGTCTCGGAAGTCCTTCCAGACGCATGGACATATCGATCAGCTCTTTTACCTGCGGATCGTTATCGTAAGCTTTTTTGAAATCCGGACTGGACTGTAATGCTTTCCCCAGTGTAATATTCAGTTCTTTCGGGATCATTTTGGCGATTCCATCTACAAATGCATACGGAAGGTCCATAACACGCCCTACATCGCGGATAACGCCGCGCGCCGCCATTGTACCGAACGTTACGATCTGCACCACCCGGTCAGTTCCATATTTCCGCACAACATAATCAATGACTTCCTGTCTTCGTTCAAAGCAAAAGTCCACGTCAATATCCGGCATAGATACACGTTCCGGATTCAGGAAACGCTCAAACAGGAGCTGATACCGGAGCGGATCAATACTTGTAATACCTAGACAGTAGGATACAATACTTCCGGCTGCCGAACCTCGTCCCGGTCCGACACTGATGCCGTGGTCTCTTGCATATTTGATAAAATCCCATACAATCAAGAAATAATCTACATACCCCATACGTTTAATAACGCTAAGCTCGTATTCCAGACGTTCACGGATCTTCGGATCATCTCCCGGATACCGTCTTTCCAGTCCTTCATAACATAATTTATTCAGATACTCCCAGGAAGTAAAACCATCCGGCACATCATATTTCGGCAGCTTCTTCTCACCAAATACAATCTCCACATTGCAGCGGTCCGCAATCTTCTGTGTATTATCGATTGCTTCCTGTGCATATGGAAATAATTTTCGCATCTCTTCTTCGGACTTAATGTAATACTGCCCGCCTTCATAACGCATACGGTCTTCATCTGCCAACTTCTTGCCAGTCTGGATACAGAGCAGGATGTCATGTGGCTTCACATCGTCTGCGTAAGTATAGTGGATATCATTCGTTGCCACCAGTTCAATTCCTGTCTCCTGCGACATACGAAGCAGCGACTGGTTTACCAGTTTCTGCTCCTCCATTCCGTGATCCTGCAGTTCCAGAAAGAAATTTCCTTCTCCGAAAATATCTTTGTACCGGCACGCTGCAGCCTTTGCCTCACCATACATTCCCCGGAGAATATTCTTCTGCACTTCTCCTGCAAGGCAAGCACTCAAAGCAATGATTCCCTCATGGTATTGCTCCAATAGTTCCATATCGACACGCGGTTTATAATAGTAGCCTTCTGTAAATCCTCTGGATACAATCTTCATTAAGTTGTAATAACCGGTCTCATTTTCTGCCAGAAGTACGAGATGATAATATCTGTCATCATTATTGCCAACTGCCTCTTTATCAAAACGGGAGCCGGGCGCAACATACACTTCACATCCAAGGATTGGCTTGATCCCTGCTGCCTTTGCCGCACGATAAAAATCGATCACGCCAAACATAACTCCATGATCCGTGATCGCCACACTGTTCATTCCCAGTTCTTTCACTCTGGAAACACATTCTTTGATTTTATTGGAACCATCCAGCAGACTGAACTCCGTATGGACATGCAGATGCGCAAAACTCATAATCTATTCCGACTCCTTTTTATTTTATAATTTATGTATTCTTATATTTCTTCATTTTGTTAAGATACCATACGAATTGTTCCATAAAACCACTCATGTGCCTGCACATAGTGGTTTCAGGCTTTTGCCCCTGGTATCTCGAATATTATACCACATTTCCACCCATGATAGCGTTTTTTGTTATCCCGAACTAAATTTTTCATAATCATAATCTGCATAACATTAGTGCACGTTGTAACGTCAGCTTTCTCTGAAGCCTATACACGCAAGAAGGCAGATAGCATATCCTGCCATCTGCCTTCTCATATCTCTTTGCGACCTGATTCTAATTAGTTGTTCATCATGAATTTGATCAGTCTGTCTGTATCTTCCGGCTCATAAGCGATGATCTCAAGCTCCGGGATCTCTCCGCCTGAGAAGATGTTTGCCATAGAAACATACTGAGATAATTTAGATTTCAGGTTCAGTCTGTCTCCTTCTCCTGTTACTAATTCAACTCTTCCTGAACAATCGTCAACTGTCTTAAAAAATGCGTCGATGTCTTTGATATTCTGTACTTTCATTCTATTGCTCTCCTTCCATTATTCACGCTTGATAAGCTCTTTTCTTTTTCTCACGCTACTAATTATACCTTATTTTTTTAGGATTTCAAGAACCTATTTTTTCGCAAGTTCAATTCCATTCTCCTTAATTTGTATCTTATGCTCTTTAAATAATCTGCCAACTGCTCTTTTGAATGCATTTTTACTAATTCCAAAAGTTTCCTTGATTTTTTCAGGATCAGATTTGTCAGTAAATGGAATACTTCCACCATTTTTTTCTACATAGCCCAGAATCATGACTGCATCATCATCCATCTGCTCAAACGCTTTCTTTCTGACACTTAGATCTAGTTTTCCGTCTTCGTGCACTTTTGTTACGCGACACTCGACTTCCATGCCGACTTTCAGATTGCCGTACGCTTCTCTCTTCGGGATCAGCGCAGAATATTTATCATCTACTGCGACAAACGCGCCAAAGTTATCACTGATCTCGTAAATGCGTCCTTTCACTTCTGCGTCTTTCTCGTATGGCGCATCTGTGCGGAGCTTATCATACACTTTCATCGTTGCGCACAGTCTTCCGCTCTTGTCCACATACAGAGCAACTAATACTTTGTCTTTCTTGGAGACTTTTGCTGTCTGCTCGCGGAACGGAAGCAGGAGGTCTTTTTCCAGACCCCAGTCCAGAAATGCACCGATTCTCGCTGTGTCAGCAACTTCCAGTACCTTCACTTCTCCCATCATCAGCTTTGGTATGCGGGTGGTTGCAATGATACGGTCGGATGAATCTTTGTATAAGAATACTTCGATCGGATCTCCGACTTCAATACCGGCAGGCACTTCTTTCTTCGGAAGCAGAACCTTCTCATCTTTTGTTCCGAGATATACACCGAAATCTACGATTTTTACTACCATTAAACTTCTTCTTTTTCCTAATTCATTCTGTAAATTCATCTTTTTCTCCTATTAGCTGAATTCAACGGTCGCAAAGATCCGATCCGACTCATCACAAAGCTCCACTACCGTTCTTGTTTCCTCTGCTGCCACTTTCGGCACAATGATATCTCCATACACTGCCGAATTTTTATATTCTACACGAACCTGCCTGATATCCCCGGTATGTTCGATATATTCCATTGCCATCTGTACATACTGACAGTTATTCACATGTTCGTTCGTATCGATATGATATTTTCGCACTGCAAACGGCTCTTTTTTTACCGCACTCTCCGGAAGTTTTATCTTCCTTGGCTGATAATCCATCTCCAGTGGTTCTCCGCTTCCGTACGGTTCTACTTCTTCTGCGGACGGCCGCACCGGGCGTCCTTTTTTCATATCCATATATGCCCAGACAGAATTGGCATATGCAAGTTTCTTTCCTTCTGTATCTGTCATGCAGAAATTACGCTTTCCCAACATGCTTTTAAATTCTGTCGCCCATGTCGCTATATTAATCTCCTGCGCAAGTCGCGGATATTCTTCGATCACGACCTGCCAGTAAGTTAGTATCCAGGCTCTGTTATGTTCCGCAAAATAGTCCACGCCAAGTCCGATACTTTCCGACTGGAATGTACTGCAGTCCTGGAAATAGTTGATAATCCCCGGTAAGGTAATACGGCCGGTATGATCGACTTCGCTGAACCGCACTTTGCTGTCAAATGTATAATGATTATTCTGCTGCACTTGCCACATAGCTCCTTTCCATTGTGATCACCGCATGATACCGGTCATTTTTTTCCCGGAGTCTGCGAGCAAACTCTTCTCTTAAGTCATTTTGTTTCTCTTTATCATATTCGTAAGGAATCACCATATCAAAGATCAGGTTCTTATGATCCCTACCTCCTACTACCCTGAAATCATGGATGCTGACACGCTTGTCCATCTCTTTTATAATCTCTTCGGCATCTTTTTTGATCGCCAGCACTTTTTTATCTTCTGTCTCAACCGGATCCATATGGATCACAAGGAAAAGTCCCATCTTCTTCATGGCTTCTCGCTCAATCCGGTCAATGACGGCATGAGATTCTTCAATATCCACATTATTCGGCACTTCCGCATGGATTGATGCCATACTCTTTGCCGGTCCGTAATTATGTACGATCAAATCGTGGCTGCCAACTACACCGTCATATTTTTCCACAAAATTCGTGATCTGTAAATAGACTTTCGGATCTACTGCCTGACCGATCAATGGCTCCAGCGTATCTTTTGCGATACCGACACCTGCCCACATAACGACAAGGGATACACCCAGACCTATAAATCCGTCGATATTATACCCGGTCAGCTTTAAAAATACAACTGAAAATATCGTTGCCGATGTCGTAATGACATCGCCGATCGCATCTGCCGACACCGCCATCATCACTTTGGAATCTATCCTTTTTCCCAATTTCTTATTAAAGTAGCTCATCCACAACTTGACCGCAACGGACAGGATCAATACAACTACCGAAAATAACTGGAATCGCATTTCCTGTGGATGTCTTATTTTAGAAATGGCATCTTTAAAAAATGTAAATCCGACTTCCAGCACAAGAAATGCGACGACCAGCGCCGCAATATATTCCACTCTTCCATGTCCGAACGGATGCTCTTCATCTGCCGGTCTCTCTGCAATCTTCACTCCAACCAGACTGATGATGGATGAACCTGCATCCGACAGGTTATTAAATGCATCTGCCATAATGGAAATACTGTGCAGGAAAAATCCAATACACCATTTCAGTCCGAATAAAAAAAGATTGCAAAAGATGCCCGTGACACTCGCCAGCACTCCATATGCTGTCCGCACAGACACCTTTTCCACATCTTCATAATTTTCTACAAAATGTCTAATCAGAAACTCTGTCATGACATTTCCTCCTCTATCTGTCTGCCAGCCACCGGTTCAGCTTCTCACCGAAAAAATAGCTTTTTAACCGGAACTTTTCCGGCTTCGTCACCAGTTCATACGCATCTGCATCCAGCATTTCTCTTAAGTTCTCTCTGCCTTTTTCATCCGGTGTCACACAGACCGCCTCTGTAAAACACATGCTCGGATACAACACACACCACCAGTTATGCCCTGTGGCTTTCCCAAGTCTTATCTCTAATGCCCGGTACCATCCCTTCGGAAAGCAGATATTTCCATAGTATTTCTCCGGGAAATAGACATCTGTCAGCACTGCCTTCGCACGGTAATTTACACCCGCTTTTTTAAGCACCCGGTTTACTTCCTGCTCAAATTCCGGCAAATACTCCCTCACAAGTCGCTCTGCCTCTGCTCTTGATACTTCCTGTTCCATGCTGTCAGCATCTGCAGATGTATCTTTATTTCTATCGCTTTTCAGTAACCGGCTTCCGTATACAAGCACGGCATCCCGGACCTGCCTTTTCACTTTCTGGTCTTCATTGCTGTCGCTGTTCGCCAGAACATGAAATCTCAATACTTCTTTTGCAAGTTTTTCCTGCGTCTTATCAATTGCTCTCTGCGCCCTGATTTCTTCACAGTCACACAACACATAAAATAAAAGACATGCGGCGCAGACGCTCAGTATAACACAGACTGCCTTCTGAATTCTATAAGTTTTTATATTTATATATCTCACCTGTTCTATGTACTCCTTTCTTTTATTGGGAGTCTTCACATTTCACAGGAATTTATACAAATATTTTCAAATCCTTTTAAACTTTTTTTGTGTGAATAACATTGATCACGGTTGCAACCTGATTGTCGATATGTTCGCACATGATGCGGGTTGCTTCTTCTTTATTTCTCTTTGAAATATTATCGATCAGTTCTTCATGCTCTGCGATAAGCTGCGGATATGCTTCTTCTTTTTTCAGATATTCCACCCGGTAACGATACATCTGCTCACGCAGATTGTTAAGCAGCAGAATCAGCTTCTGATTATCTGTTGCCGTATAAATAACATCGTGAAATGCCACATCAGCTTCCGCGATTTTTGTTACATCCTGATCATCCAGTGTATCTTTAAATCGCTCTGCTACCCGTTTCAGTTCCTCGATCTCTTCCTCTGTGATCTTCTCACACGCAAGCTGTACGGATAATTCTTCCAGCGCTTTTCTTACTTCCAGTACATCGCGCAGACTCTTCTCTGTAATGTCTGCAACTTCGGCACCTTTTCGCGGCACCATATTTACCAGACCTTCCAGCTCCAGCTTTCTAAGCGCCTCACGGATCGGTGTACGGCTGACGCCAAGCTTATTTGCGAGCTGGATCTCCATCAGACGCTCGCCCGGTTTCAGCTCTCCGCGCAGAATTGCCTGTCTTAATGTATTAAATACAACATCACGCAGAGGCAGATATTCATTCATTGTCACATTAAATTTCGGTTCTTTCATCTTTTTCTCCTTGCATTGTGTATATTCGTCACATAAACCTGTTTTGTCAGTCTCGCATCCCGGATCGCATCGGCAGCTTTTCTTGCCGTTGCTTTCTCTTCAAAGATTCCAAATACAGTCGGTCCGCTTCCGCTCATCATAGCGTTCAGCGCGCCCTCTTTTATCATCATTTTCTTAATCTGGTCGATCACCGGATAAGCATCCACAGTTACACGCTCCAGTACATTGCCCATGCTGCCTGCAACTTTCTTCAGATCTCCGGCTTTTAATCCTGCTAAAATACCGTCGATATCCGGATGATCTTCGATTTCGTGAGAATCCAGTTTCTCATAGACCATCTTCGTCGATACACTTATTGCCGGTTTTGCAATAAGAACATAGCATTTCGGCATCGGGGATAATGGTGTCAGAATCTCTCCGATTCCTTCTGCCAGCACGGTTCCGCGCATAATACAGTACGGAACATCTGCACCGAGCTTAACACCTCGTTCCATCAGTTCTTTCTGACTCAGGCCAAGTGAAAACATCCGGTTCATTCCAAAAAGAACTGCTGCCGCATTCGAGCTTCCGCCTGCCATGCCTGCTGCCACCGGAATGTGTTTATCCAATTGTATGGAAACACCTTCTTCCATATGAAATTCGTCCATCAGCATCTGTGCAGCCTGATAAGCCAGATTATTCTCATTTACCGGAAGATAATAGAGATTCGTCTCAAGTCTGATCCCCGGTGTCTTACTCTTCTTCATAATAATACGGTCATAGAGATAAACGGTCTGCATAACCATACGCACGTCATGGTAGCCATTCTCCCGTCTTCCCAGCACATCCAGACCAAGATTAATTTTTCCAAGTGCTTTCAGTTCTAATCTGTCCATCTTTTGTTCTCCTTGTACTTTTTACCCTATACCTTGTATCTTGTATACAATTTACCTACAGTATACTTAAACTTTCCTTAAAAATCAATATTTTATCCCCAGATTTCAGTCCATTCTTTTCACAGTCATTCATCTCAAGAATCCTCTCTCCGGTTGTGCCGTAACGCTTTGCGAGATCCCAGAGCGTATCTCCTTCTTTTACGATGTAGCCTACGATTCCCGGCTGTTTTTCCAGTTTTTCTGCATCAAACGGGAGACAGATCATTTCCTGCGGGCAGCGTATTTTCACTTCTTCTTTCAGGAATCCGTGAAATGCAAGTACTGCTTTTACTTCTACTTCTGCATTTCCAAGCAGTCCGACATTTAACTGTTCGATGCACCACGTCAGATCCACCTGCATCCGATCGTTCGTCTCATTACTTTCCAGAAATGCAGTAAACGGAACCATTCCCTGCCATACATCAAACGGGATTTCATCGTCTGATTTGATATAAAGAAACTGGATATGCAATACACCTTCCACTTCGATTCCTTTCTCTGTAATCTGTGTACTCTCCACTTCCACTCTTCCTGTGCTGTGGCAAATCTGTAAAATATCTTCTTTAATCTCCGGAAGTGTCAGCTTCTCTGTCACTTTACATTTGGTATGATTCTGCATCAGTAATTTTTCGCACGGACAGTCCTTATATTTTATCTCACACTCACCATCCAGCGCATAGGCATCCTCCAGCACATCCATTTCTACTTCTTCATAGACGATCAGCCGCATATCCAGCGTTGCTTCCACGCCAAGAATTCTTACTTCTCCTTCCTCGTCCATGCGCGATTCCACTGCCACATCTGTAAATACCGGATACAATTGGTGATACATGGAATCTTTTGCTCCATAACACGGAATCTTTCCTTCATATGCCACCGTCTGCTCTATCCAGTCCAGCCTTCCATCCGGCGATTCATAAAAACAGAACACAAGCATTTCACCCTGCAGCAGAAGTACTTCCTCCCCAATCCTTGTGTCCAGTTTTCCCGGAGTGACTTCGGTCCACAGTAATGTGCCGATATTTTCTTTTGTCCCGCCAATCTGTACTTCTTCTTTGATCCGGTATGTATCACGCTTCATCGTATGCATTTTCAGAAGTGTCTCCTGTCTCTTCTTTCTGCACAGTCCGTCTGCGTATTCGCTGCCTTCTTCCCCCCGTCTTCCTTCTCTGTAAATATCGCTTGTCAGATGTTCTTCTTTCTGCTGTTCCGAACAAACCTGTAATTCTACGAGTGCTTTGATTCCAAGCTTTCTTGAATGGATCACCGTTACGGTAAGTTCCGTCTGTGAACTCTTGATAAATAAACTGCCCTCCGGCACTTTCTCTGCATAAACCAGCTCCTCAAATGGAAATCTTCCTTCCAGAGATGACAGCCGTTTCTCAGAATCATCCGTCACATAAAGCATGCGAAACTGTATCTTTCCGCTGATCCGTATGTAATTGTCCACAATTTTCTGCTCTTCGATGCGCAATGTACCTTCATTCAGGATCACACGCTGCACATCACTTTTGGCATCCGGCACGTTATAGTCCTGATCCACATAAAACTGATCTACAATCGTTTTTCCCTGGCTGTATCTCCTAAATTCCTGCGTCTCGCATGTCAGAGTTTCATAATCTTTTTGCTCCATTTTGACAACCTCACTTTCCTGTTATTTATTGTTTTTCATCAAGCTATAACCATCCTTTATGATACCCACGGATTGTTCCGTGCTGCGCACTCTCACAATCCGCCCCCATCATTCGCATATCGTGAGATTGAAATCCCACTTTTATGCTCATGTTGTGGGCGGGGTTCAAGGTCCTGCATCCACTCATGCGCAAGCGCATATGGCTGCAGACCTGAACCCCTGGTATCATTCAAATACCACTATCTTCCCGCCTGCTTTCATTTTCACCACGCAGTACGGATAGGTCTCCTTCTTTTTTCTTACGGTTCCTCTTTTCGGACCGACAAGCTCTGTCTGAAAGAAAATTGTATTGGAAGTTTCTTCTATCTTTATAACCTTCACCCGGTAACCGTCCTGCTTTTTTCTTCCATACCCGCAGAACAGATACAGACTGCCCTGATCTTCGTATGTCAGGGTAAATGGTTCCTGTTTCTTTTCTTCAATCCATTTCTTACATTCTTCCGGTATTTCCTCTCTCCGGACATTTTCATATACGGCTTTTCTTTTCTGCGTGTCATCCACTTTCCGGATCGAACAGCCACACAATATCCACAAACAGAGAACAAGTCCTGCACACAACAACCACTTCCGCATACACTCACCCTGCAATTTCTCTTTAATATCATACACAGTGAACCTATGAAAAATACCAATTTTGGTGTATACTTATAAAAGTGTTGCCATAAAAATGTGCTTTTGTACATTCACACAAGCAGCTGGATTTTATTGAAACAGACTAAGGAGTACTTAATTATGAAACAATACAGACGACAGGCGGGTGTTCTTCTGCATCCGACATCACTTCCTTCTCCATATGGGATCGGAGATCTTGGACATACGGCATACCATTTTGTTGATTTTCTGGAAGCCGCCGGACAGAAACTCTGGCAAATCCTTCCACTAACACATACAGGTTTCGGAGATTCTCCGTATCAGAGTTTCTCTGCCTTCGCCGGGCAGCCGCTTCTTATAAGCCCGGATCATTTGAAAGAACTGGGACTTTTATTCGACCATGAACTGAAAGATGCACCTGCCGGAGACAGCGCACAGGTAGACTACGGAACGGTCATTCCGTGGAAACACAGCATTTTCCGCCTTGCATACAACCGTTTTTACGAAAGAGACGGGGGCGATCCGCTAAAGCAGGATTTCGCACGCTTCTGTCAGGAGGAAGCTTTCTGGCTGGAGGATTACGCGCTTTTCCTCGCCTGCAAAGACGCCAATGACGGAAGGAGCTGGCTGGACTGGCCGGATATGTACCGCAGCCCATCCCCGGAATACAAAGAGGAATTAAAACAGCTTTTGCAGAAAGAAGCCGGATATTACAAATTTCTGCAGTTTATCTTCTTCACAGAATGGGGCAGACTGAAAGCATATGCAAATGAGAAAGGCATCCAGATCATCGGCGATATCCCGATCTTCGTATCCATGGACAGTGCAGATGTCTGGGCAAATAAAGAACTATTCCACCTGGACGAGAAAGGGTATCCACTCTCTGTTGCGGGAGTTCCGCCGGATTATTTTTCTGCAACCGGGCAGCTCTGGGGCAATCCGCTCTATGCATGGGATGCACATAAGAACAGCGATTTCTCCTGGTGGATCTCGCGTATCCGCACACAGCTTAAGAATCTGGACATCCTGCGTATCGACCATTTTCGTGGCTTTGACGCATGCTGGTCTATCCCTTACGGCGAACCGACTGCCGTCAACGGACACTGGGCGAAGGTGCCGGGCTGGGATCTCTTTGATGCGATCTCCCAGGCACTCGGCGACGATCTGCCGATCATTGCAGAAGATCTCGGTATCATTACGGATGAGGTAAATGCGCTTCGTGAACATTTCGGATTCCCGGGCATGAAGGTTCTGCAGTTTGCTTTTGATTCTACCGACGAAAATGCATACCTACCGCACCGTTTTGAATCTCCGGTCTGCGTCTGCTACACCGGAACACACGACAATGCTACAACACTTTCCTGGTACAAGACATTACCGGAACATTGCCGCAAAAAAGTCTGTGCTTACACCGGAACAACCGATGAGAAGAAGATCGGTTATGGGCTGATAAAGGCAGCGCTTTCCAGCATTGCCACTTATGCGATCTATCCGCTGCAGGATCTTTTATTCTGCGGAGATGAAGGACGCATGAATACGCCGGGAAAAGCCACCGGCAACTGGAGCTGGCGTTTCCGTGCACAAGATCTGAAACCGGAATACGCAGATACCCTTCGTGAACTTACCTTATTATATGGACGCTTTGATTAAGCGCCCCAGGCAAAGAAAGGATATACAAATGTTTAGATTTATTTTGGTAGTCATTACTTTATTTTTATATCTGATCCTCGGAATCCCGGTACTGGGTATCGAATGGATCATCAGCAAATTTAATCAGGAAGCTGCCGATTATCAATGTCTGCGCATGGTGCAGGCTGCATTCCGATTTATGCTTAAGATTGCAGGAACTGAGATCACTGTAATCGGTGAAGAAAGGATCCCGGATGAGCCGGTACTTTTCATTGGCAATCACAGAAGTTATTTTGACATTCTTCTGACTTACTCCCGATGCAAACGCCGCACCGGATACATTGCCAAAAAGGAAATGATGAGCTATCCTCTGCTCCGCACATGGATGAAGCGCCT
Source organism: Dorea hominis (assembly GCF_014287705.1). Lineage (NCBI taxonomy): Bacteria > Bacillati > Bacillota > Clostridia > Lachnospirales > Lachnospiraceae > Dorea > Dorea hominis. The sequence goes on from NZ_JACOOY010000004.1 coordinate 26,169, forward strand.
TTATTGCCTCTTCCTTGACCGTGACAACCCGAAAGAGGGACTAAAGACCATCCTCAAAGCAATTGAATACGTAAAAAGCGGAATCTCCATCTGCATTTTCCCGGAAGGTACGAGAAATACCGGCGAAGAGTTAAGTGTTCTTCCATTCCACAGCGGCTCTTTTAAAATTGCTGAGAAAAGTGGTTGTCCAATCGTACCGATCAGCATGAATAACACAATCTCGATTTTCGAGAAACAGTTCCCGCGCATTAAGAAGACCCACGTCATCATCGAATATGGCAAGCCGATCTATGCAAAAGATCTGGACCGTGAACAGAAAAAACAGCTCTCACAGAACTGTCAGAAGATTATTGAAGATACCATTAAGAAGAACCAGGCATTACTCTAATGCCTGGCTTTTCTTTTTTCTTTTACTTTTTTCTCTGTAAGTGCTATAATGGAACGGAATTTATAAAAAAGGAGACAAATGGGACCATGAACAGACAAGATCTTACGTTATTGACGGACTTTTATGAGCTGACAATGATGCAGGGATACTATGAGGAGAAACAGAACGAAACCGTTATTTTCGACGTTTTCTTCCGCCAGAATCCTTGCGGCAACGGATATTCTGTATGTGCCGGATTAGAGCAGGTGATCGATTATGTGAAGAACCTGAATTTTACTTACGAGGATGTGGACTACTTAAGAAGTCTGCACATTTTCAGTGAGGATTTTCTGCACTACTTAAGCGGTTTTCATTTCAGTGGTGATATCTATGCAATTCCGGAAGGAACCGTTGTATTTCCAAAAGAGCCACTGTTAAAAGTGATCGCTCCGATCATGGAGGCACAGCTTGTAGAAACCGCGATCCTGAACATCATCAATCACCAGTCACTGATCGCTACGAAGACTTCCCGAATTGTCTTTGCGGCAGACGGCGACGGTATTATGGAATTTGGTCTGAGACGTGCACAAGGACCGGATGCCGGACTTTATGGTGCGAGAGCTGCTATGATCGGCGGCTGCGTCGGCACATCCAATGTTCTTGCAGGACAGCTTTTTGATGTTCCGGTCATGGGTACACATGCACATAGTTGGATCATGAGCTTCAAGGATGAATATACTGCATTTAAGAACTATGCGAAAATGTATCCGGATAACTGCACATTACTTGTCGATACGTATGATACTCTCAAATCCGGTGTACCGAATGCGATTCGTGTATTCCGAGAATTTAAAGAGTCTGGTCATCCCCTCAAAAAATACGGAATCCGTCTTGACAGTGGCGACCTTGCATACCTTTCTAAAGAAGCACGCAAGATGTTGGATGCTGCCGGATTCGAAGATGCAACCATCTGCGCATCCAATGATCTGGATGAGTTCCTTCTCCACGATCTGAAGATGCAAAAAGCAGCCATTGATTCCTGGGGTGTCGGTACAAATCTGATCACTTCCAAGGACTGCCCGTCTTTCGGCGGTGTATATAAGCTGGCTGCCATAAAGAATCAGGACGGAGAATTTATTCCGAAGATTAAGATTTCTGAAAATACAGAAAAAATTACAAATCCTGGTAACAAAACCATTTATCGTATCTATGATAAAGAAACAGGAAAACTCAAAGCTGATCTGATCTGTTTTGCCGGCGAAGAATATGACACCAATGAAGATCTGTTATTATTTGATCCAATCGAGACATGGAAAAAGACCAGGCTTCCGGGTGGCACATACACAATGCGTGAGATTCTCGTTCCAGTCTTCATAAATGGTGAATGTGTCTACAACTCTCCTTCTGTTATGGAGATTGCAGCTTACTGCAAGCAAGAGACGGATACACTCTGGGATGAGACCAAACGTCTCTTCTACCCACATCGTATCCATGTGGATTTATCACAGAAATTATACGATGTGAAAAAATCGCTGCTTGATCAGATGAGCATATCTGACTAAGTAAGGAGAATTTATTTTATGAAAATTATAGTATTAGCCGGAGGACTCAGTCCTGAGCGCGACGTATCACTTATTTCCGGAGCAGGAATCTGTAAAACACTACGCGAAAGGGGGCATCAGGCTTATCTGCTGGACGTTTATTTTGGACTACCTTATGATGCGGATAAACTGGACGAAGTCTTCGATCTTCCGGACGCCGGACTTGGTATTGCAGAAGGTATCAAAACAACGATGCCGGATCTCGATGCTTTGAAAAAGTCCCGACCTGATCAGTCCGACTGCTATCTTGGACCGAACGTCATCGAGCTGTGCCGTATGGCAGATATTACTTTTATGGCTCTGCACGGTTCTGTCGGTGAGAACGGAAAGTTGCAGGCTACTTTTGATATCCTCGGCATCCGTTATACCGGTCCGAATTCTCTGGGTTGTTCCCTTTCTATGAATAAACTGGTTGCCAAACAGATTTTTAAAATGAGTCGTGTAGCAACTCCGCGAGGAACTTCCCTGAATCGCCAGACAAAAGATACCCCGCTTGACGAGCTGGGATATTATCTTCCTCTGGTTATCAAACCATGCTCCGGCGGTTCCAGCATCGGTGTATTTATCGTTCACACCGAAGAAGAATATCTTGATGCGATCCATCAGTCTTTTGATGTCCATCAGGAAGAAGAAGTTGTAATTGAACCTTATATCAAAGGAAGAGAATTTGCCTGTGGTATTCTCGCCGGCAAAGCACTTCCGATCGTAGAGATCATTCCTAAAGACGGTGTGTTCAACTACGAGAACAAATACCAGGCAGGCGGCGCACAGGAAATCTGCCCTCCGGTCTCTCTCGATGAGAAGACACAGAAGAAAATGAAGCGCATGGCAGAGAAGGCATTTCGCACTTTACGCATGGATGTGTATGCACGCGCTGACTTTATCGTTGACGATACAGACGGTAAGTTCTATTGTCTGGAAATGAACGGACTTCCGGGTATGACTCCGGCGAGTCTGATTCCGAAGGCTGCGAAGGCTGCCGGTTTGGAATATGGTGATCTGTGCGAGCAGATCATTGATGAATCAATCAAAGCACGCTACCAATAAGGAGGAATTTATTCTATGAAAAACCTTACTTTGGAAAATATCACCAAGGCCTGTAAAGGAACTTATCACGGCGATACATCCAAACTTTCCCAGGAAGTAGCAGGTGTCGTGATCGACAGTCGTAAAGTCGAGAAAGATTACCTTTTTGTCGCTATTGACGGAGAAAATGTAAATGCACATAAATTTATCCCGGATACAATCGAGAAGGGCGCAATGTGTGTCGTTTCCCATGAAGATCTGGGCGAAACCGATTACCCGTATATTCTGGTAGAATCAACCGGTCAGGCACTTTTAGACATTGCGAAACTGTACCGTGATTCTTTCGATGTAAAGGTTGTCGGAATTACAGGAAGTGTCGGAAAGACAAGTACAAAAGAGATGATCGCATCTGTACTTTCCCAGAAATACAATGTTCATAAGACATTAGGAAATTTCAATAACGAATGGGGACTTCCGATCACAATTTTTGAAATGAACGAGGAGAACCAGGTTGCTATTCTGGAAATGGGAGTCAACCACTTCGGCGAGATGCGCAGACTTTCTTCTGTTGCAAGTCCGGATGTATGTGTGATCACGAACATCGGTGTTGCCCACTTGGAATTTTTCAAGACAAGAGAAGGTATCTTCCAGGAGAAATCCCAGATGATCCAGGATATGAAAAATGGCGGAACCATCATTTTCAACGGAGATGATGATATTTTACGTGAATCCGGTCCGATCAAAGGTGTAGAGCCTGTATTCTTCGGAACCGGTGACAACAGTGATTTCCGCGCAACAGATATTAAACCGCTCGGACTTAAAGGAACTTCATGCACGCTCCACATGCCAAACGGAACTTCTTTTGACTGCGTTGTTCCGCTTCCGGGTATCCACATGGTATCCAATGCGCTGGCAGGTGCCGCTGTCGGATACAGCCTTGATCTGACAAATGAAGAAATCAAAGCCGGTATCGAGAATCTCCCGTCTATTCCGGGAAGAAACCACATCATCATTACCGATAAGCTGACGATCTTAGATGACTGCTACAATGCAAATCCGATTTCTACAAAGGCATCCATTGATGTTCTCGATATGGCGATCGGACGTAAAGTTGCTGTCCTTGGAAATATGGGTGAACTTGGTGCAAATGAAAAAGAACTGCACTACGAGACAGGCGCATATGCCGCTGAAAAAGGTGTAGATGTTGTATGCGCGATCGGAGATCTTGCGAAAGAGATTGCAAACGGTGCTTCCGTAGACGGTACAGAAGTACACTGGTTTAAAACAAAAGCGGATTTCCTTGCAGAGATGAAAAATATTATGAAAGAGGGAGACAATGTCCTTGTCAAAGCTTCTCATGGAATGCATTTTCCTGAACTGGTAGAGGCTCTGGAAGCATTGTAGGAGTGTAGAATCCATGGAATATCAGATATTAGCACTGGACCTCGACGGTACGCTGACCAACTCGAAGAAAGAGATCTCCAGACCCACTCTGGAAGCTCTGATCGATATTCAGGAGCAGGGCAAGAAAGTCGTGCTTGCCAGCGGACGTCCGACCAAGGGAGTTCTTCCACTTGCGAAACAACTACATCTGGAAGACTACGGAAGCTATATTCTCTCTTTTAACGGTGCCAGAATTACCGATTGCAGAAGTATGCAGGCGATTTATAATAAGACTCTTCCGGGAGATATTGTAGAACCTCTTCTGCAGATTTTAAGAAAATATGACGGGCTGGATATTTTGTCTTATACAGCAGATAATATCCTCTCCGGAATCAAACCGAACAAATATACCGAACTAGAATCCCGGATCAATCACATGCCGATCATCGAGATGGATGATTTTGCGGCAAATATTAAAGAACCGGCGAACAAGTTTCTTGTAACAGGAGAACCAGAGATTATTGCAAAAGCGCAGAAGGAAGTGACGGATTATTTCCGCTCTTACCTCTACATCTACTGCTCTGATCCGTTCTTCCTGGAGATCATGCCTCCGCAGGTGGATAAAGCACATTCTCTTCTGAAGCTGTTATCCAGCATCGGACTTACTTCAGATCAGATGATCTGCTGCGGCGACGGTTACAACGACATTACGATGATCGAGACCGCCGGCCTTGGCGTTGCCATGGCGAACGCACAGCCGCTGGTGCGCGAGCGCGCCGATTACATCACCAAGTCCAACGACGAGGATGGCGTACTGCATGTTATTAATGAATTTTTGCGGTAGGGATACGCCTGAAGTATTTCCTTAAGTAGAATTGCTTTTCGCTTCTCCCGCCGAGGATGAATTTTCATGCATATATAAAAACAAGGGAGCTGGGCTCCGCGGATATATTGTATATCCGTGGAGTTCAGCTCCCTTGTTGCTTTTCTTTGTTCTGGAGATATGCTTTAGCTTGTTAGGATATCCCCTTTTGGCTTTTCTTTACCCTGAGGGATACGCTCTTGGCTTGTTGTGTATCTCTTTTTCCCTTATACTTCTTCCAAGAGATACTTCTTTGTATCCCTCCGTCCTGTCTCAGCTTGCTTGGGGATACATCGCGCTTTTCGATGTATCCCCTTTTATCTTCTCCACCCTTTAAAGATATAACACATATATTTACTTCACAAGCTTGAAATCTTCTTTCTCCACAATTTCTTTCCTGTAATTGTCAAAGTATTTTCCCCAATCAGCCTTGCTGTCACCTGCATGCTTCTCGCTATACTCCTTCTCCAGCTTCTCTCTATATTTGATCTGTGGAAGAAGTTTCTGATATACCGTCTTCTCATATTTCCAATAATCTTCCGGTGAATCAAACTGTGCAATGATCTCATCAACTTGTTTCTGGCTGGATTCATCCAGTTTCTTACCTTCATACTCAGCACGCATATCACTTACATAATCTGCCACTTCTTTGTCTGTCGCCTTACAGCCTGCCTTCATTGCCTCTGTACATAATGCTGCGCTTTCTTTTTCATATTTATAAGCTTCTTTTTCTGCTTCTTCTTCGCTCATGCCTTTAGCCTTATAATATGCAATTGCTTTTTCCATATCAGTTTTTGTAATTTCTGAATAATTTCCCTTCGCATATAAGTTTTTTGCGGAAGCCTCTTCTGGATTCTTGTATTCTTTTTTCAGTACTTTTCCAAAGCCCTCCAATGAGACCTTGCCATTTGCCTGGGAATTATTCTGCACAACGCTTCCGGCAAGCGCCAGACATCCAGTAACTACGACTACCGCACTTATAACTTTTCCTTTTTTACTCATAATCTTTCTCTCCCGCGTCCATTAAATATCTGTGATTGTTTCATTGCTTTTCAGAATCCCTGCTATTACGACTTTCTTCTTTTTCTTTTCGGCTTTCTTCTTTCACTTTTTTTATTTTCTCATCCAAAAAGAACCCCGAACCTATCACCGCAGTAAGTGAAAACCATTTTAATGCGCATAATAACATATCCTGTGTTCCATATTTTCTTATTTCAAGAGATACCATTACCATCACTGTAACACATACAATAAAATGAACAATATAAAGTATTAATGGACTTTCTTTCATAGATATTCCTCCTTCTCTGGTCGTTATTTTTCTCCTTCCAGCATTCTATATTCTGATATTATCATCCAATTTTTGTTCCGTCAATATATATTTAGATATTCTATGTATTGTTTTTTCTTTTATCAACTATATAATGTATTTATAAATATTATTATGTCAAATTCGGAGGTATACAAATGAACAAAGCGTGTAAAACATATTATAAGAATCTCAAGCTTTTTCTTCCTATACATAAAGCAACGGAAAAGCAGTTATTTCAGGATATCAAATCCGCATTGACCAATCTGTCTGAAGAAAATCCCGCTATTAATTATTCTGAAATATGTGATGAACTTGGTAATCCCGAAGAAATCGTAGCTGACTATTATTCAAACTGTGATTCTTCTTATCTGACCAAGAATCTTCGTTTTACCTGCTATATCCGCAGAATGTTCGTTGCAGTTCTCATTGCGTTCATTATTGTAACGGGCGTACGCAGCTTTTATCTGCACAAATTATATAGGGAGACACAGAAAACAATCCCAACTCATGTTATAGAATCTATCGAATAAAAGGAGGTTAACTTATTATGAAAAAAATATTAACATTTATTCTTATTTTTTCTTTAATGCTGTTTCCAATGAATGTATTCGCTTCCTCATCTTCTAACGAAATCGAATATTTAGATAATGGCGACTATTTAATTTACACTATAGAAGATGATGCATCACGAAATTTTCAACCATTTTCAAATACAGTAACCAAATCGAAATATGCCAGATACTACCACAAAAACTCTGTACAATGGTATGTCAAAGTAACCGGTACATTCACATATGGATCAGGCACTTCCAAATGTACTTCCTCTAGTGTATCTGCCAAATCCAGCGCGGATGGATGGAAAATTGTAAACAGCTCCGCATCCAAATCAAAGAACACAGCCAGCGCTACAGCCACCGCAAAACACTATTATAATAACTCTGTCATCGACACCGTAACCCGTACAGTAAAACTTACATGCAGTTCAACCGGAAAATTTTCTTAAGAATTATTTAATTTTTTATTAATATTTATTGTATATGTAATGCAAAAATAGTTGTTTTCTTAAGGTTTATTCTTTATAATAGTTAGCAACGGAAGGGATTGACACTATTATGCGGGCACAGAATAATTTCAAAAAGGGCGCTGTAGAGATGCTCTTACTTCATATTTTAAAAGAACAGGGAGACTGCTACGGATATCAGTTTTCCAAACTGATCAAAGAATTGTCTGACGATTATCTGACAGTTCCGGAGGGATCACTTTATCCCGCCCTGTACAAACTTATCGAAAAGGGATATATCTCCGATTATAAAAAACCTGCCGGGAAGCGGATGATCCGTGTTTACTATCATCTGGAAGCATCCGGCGAAGAACGGCTTGCTTATTTGAAAAATGAATTTTACGAAACGAATCGTTCTATTGAGAAGATCCTTGATTATGATTTTCCGGTAGAATCTTAACTCTAAAAGTCCCAGCAGATATACGCCTGCTGGGATTTTTATTTGTACATTATACTTTCTCCGAATATTAAACCACGAAGCGACTGTTCCACAGATTCATAACATCTGCGAAGCAGGCGCTTCTTTCATTCCAGTTTCTTATGTTCTTATTTTTGCCCTATTCCATTAATAATGCTTACTACTTTATTTTACCTTAATTTTCACACTTGCTTTCTTATTCGTTCCATCCAGCGCCATCGCCGTGATCTTCACGCTCGCACCTTTTTTTGCATTTTTCAGCGCCGTGACTTTACCGGAAGAGCTGACTTTTATGTACTTCGGGTTACTGCTTGTATAGCGAAGTGTCTTATTTACTTTCTTTCCGGTCGTCTTCACTGTCGTTTTCAATTTGCTGCTCTTTCCGCGGGCAAGTGTTTTCGTTCCTTTCATGAAAATAGATTTCACACGGTCTTTTAATATAGAAAGTCTGATGCTTGCTTTCTTCTTGCTTCCATCCTTTGCTGTCGCCGTGATCGTTACCGTTTTGCCTTTTCCTGCTGCCAGTGTTTTCACAAGTCCTTTGCTGTTCACAGTCGCATATTTCTTATTACTTGTCTTCCACGTTACAGCCCTGTTGCTTGCTTTCGCCGGTGCGACAGTTGTCTTTAACTGCACACTCTTTCCTGCCGCAATTTTCTTCGACAATGCGGAAGTGACTTTCACAGAACTCACTTTGATCTCTGACGGCTTCTGTGTGTTATCGTCCTTCTTGTTATCATCCTTCTTATCGTCGTCTTTTTTATCATCATCTTTCTTTCCGTCATCTGGCTCATCCACATAATCCATCTTCTGATCTGCAAATACATTCAATGCCGGAGCTTCTGTCACATTCTGCTCCCCATTACTGCAAACGGTTCCACCATAAGACCAGTTGCTCTCATCCGAAAGATCAATGATCAGAGACGGACGCACCCCAATATGATTGCGATCCACCAATTCCCCATAATTACGGATAAATCCATAATTGCATACATATGCCGCATAATTCTGGTACTGTCCCGGCGAGCGTGTCCACCAGAGACAGTTGCCGATAAATCCATCCTCATAATTGCTCCACACGCCCATTGCTTTCGCATAAGTGGAGCTCTTGGAGCGACGCGCCTCATCTCTCGCACCCGGATCACCGTCACGATAATTGGAAATAAATCCATGCGTCAGTGCCTGCGCACCGCCGTACACTTCCATTTCCGCAAGCAGAAAAATCCTGTCATTCGTATCAGATCCGCCGACCGTATCATAATGTAAATTTCCCAAATTCTGAAGCGAAGTATTTACAAGCGCTTGCTGCTCTTTTTCCCGGAAAGCTGTATCCTTAAAGTTCTTCTCTTTTTCCTCTCCATATCCATTCAGCCAGCTCCGGATCGATGACTGTTCCCATGTCGTATCTTTTGCTTCTCTATTATATAGCTGGTCATCCAATGAGACATCCGCAAGCAGAAGTGCATTCTTATCTGCTATATTTAACACACGCCAGCGGATCGGTTCATAACGGAAATAGTGATACGTCACACTTCTTGCCCAGAAATAATAATGTGGGATATCCTGTCCGCTTGTTGCAGGAAAAGTGCTGTCTTCCTTTCGGATTCGGCGATATTTTACACCATCTATGACCGTATCTCCATTTTTCGTATATTTAGCGTCTTGCAGTTGTTGATATACTTTATCATTAACTTCATAATCGGATTCTTTACTCCACTTCTGATTCTTCGCCGCACCACACTGCGTCTTCTCCGACACAATCTCCGTCTGTGGATAATATCCATAATAAATCGTATCCCACGTCACCCGCTGTCCGGCTTCCATCGATGTGTCCGTTTCTATCTGCGGCTTCTTAAGTTCCACCGCATCCGCCGCCTGTACGCACAGATTTCCAATAGATGCGGACTTTGCCGGTATACCCGTCATACCGATCATCAACGCTGCCGCCAGCAAAATACTGATCACTTTCTTTTTCATTTTCTTTTTCCTCCCATTGTAGTCCCCGGCATTTCATTCACCGGCACATTCACTTTGATACTATTATATTTCCTGTGTCACCTATATTCAAATACGTAGATTCTATAAATACCCTCATTTATTATAATTATCAATTATACAATTTACCTATAGAAAGTTACAATAAAAGTGGTCTGTTATAAATTTTTACTAATTTTAAAGAGAGGAAAGGAAAGTTATGAAAAAAAGATTTGCAAAACTTGCCGCAATTCTGCTCTCTTCTGCGATGACGCTGACGATGATTCCAACGAATTTCGTATACGCGAAAGACGTGGATACCACAGCAGTCCAGACAGAGGCAACAGATGACCGGCAGGACGAGTCCGGTAAGATCACAATCCCGGACACAGCAGAATCAGCAACAGACAAAAAAGCTGAAACTGTAACAGAAGACAAAGATCAAAAAGACGACGCAAAAGTCGAAAACAAATCTGCTGATAAAAAGGCGGCCAAATCTAAAGCAGTAGAAAAAACAACTGTAAAGAAACAGGCAAAAGCAGCAGATGACACAAAAGATAATGCAAAAGACGACGGCGATAAGAAAGATGATGATGAAGCAGTCGAGAAAGTAACAATTAATTCTATACCTGTTACTTATGCTGACGGGAAAATGGTAGAAGATGGCGTTACCATAGTTTTCTTCAACAGCGAAGACGGCGCGCAATCTTCTTATACAGTAAAAAATGGTTTAATTAAAAATATCGAAATGGTTCCAGGTGTATCTTATAAAGTTACGTTAAGCTGGAATGACTGGGATTATATTGAAGAACATGATATGGCTTACGCACAGGATGGCTTCGTCCGTGTCGCTGTAAATAAAGATTCCAAAACTTTATTACACTACGATATGACAGAGGGCAAGATTACAGACAAAATTGTCCGTAAATTAGTCATCAAAAAATACGACGCAAAAGATCCGGTTAAAGTTACCATTCCTTCTGTTCCGGTTAACTACACAGACGGTAAACCTGTAGAAAACGGACATGTTATTGAAGTCTCTTTCGCCGGTGAATCTTCTTACCCGGATACTTATACTGTGAAGAATGGTAAGATTTACAATGTTGAACTTCTTGCAAATGAACAGTATAAATTTGGTATCAGCCCTGATGATGATGAAGATTTCTGGGCTGATTACGAAATGGCTTATGCTGAGGACGAATTCGTCCGTGCCGGTGTAGATGAAAATTCCAAAACATTATTCTACTATGACACAACCAACAACAAAGTTACCGGAACTCCAATCCGTCAGCTTCTTGTTAAGAAATATGGCGCAGATGATTCAAAACCAGAAAAAGTTACCATTCCTTCTTTACAGGTTACATATGCAGATGGAAAGCCAGTAGAAGACGGACATGTATTTGCTTTCTATAATACAGATGATGCAGCAAATGATACTGTTTCCTACACTACAAAAGATGGTAAACTTTCCAACTTAAAACTGGAAGCCGGTGTTCCGTATAAAGTTTCTATCGATGACTACGAAGATGAAGATTTCTGGACTGATTATGAACTGGCTTACGCACAGGACGGTTTCGTTCGTGTAGCTGCAACCCAGAATTCCAAAACATTGTTACATTATGACAATGAAACCGAGACCATCACAAAGACACCTGTCAGAAAACTTACGGTTAAGGAATATGGCGCAAAAGATCCGGTAAAAGTACCTTACAATAAGGATGTAAACGTTGCTGATATCGACGTTGTATACGAAGACGGTACTCCGGTAGAAGATGGTATGGCATTTGACCTCATCAACATGCAGACCCTTCTGGATAGTAATAACTACTCTACACGTTATACGACCAAAGACGGTAAGCTCTCCGGTGTAAAGATGAAAGCCGAAGTGCAGTACAAGATTGGTTTTGATGTAGCTAACAAATACTGGCAGACACACAATATCGTAGGTGCTTACAAGAGTGATAAATTAATGCGTATTTACGCACGTTATGACAACCAGGCTCCACTTTATTATGACTATGATGAAGGTATTGATGCTGACGAGCAGGTATGCACTAAGATCGTTGTAAAGAAACTGGACAAGAAACAGGATCCAAGCTGTATCGTTCCGGCTTCTTGCTGGATGAGCTTACTGCTCTCTGACAACGGTTATTACGCAGAAGGCGGATTATCCTTCAAGATGACCCGTCTGGATACAAATAAATCCAAAACTGTCCTGAGCCGTGAAGGTGAAGTTGTTGTTATGGGTGAAAGTTACACCGACTATCTTCTGACTCTGGATGAAAATGATACTTATGAGATTGATTTCGATACAAACCCATTATTCAAGCAGTACAAAGAACTGGGCGGTATTCCATTCCAGTTCCAGCAGGATAAAGCCGGCAAGACACAGGCTGTCCTGAAAGGCTATGATGTGGAAGATATCGAAGGACGTCTGAACTACAACTACCTGGATCTTAAGAGAATCGACGGTAAGGAAAATACAACCGGCAAGAAGTTCTCTGATGATGAATGCGGTGACAGCCAGGAAGTAAAAACACTTTATGCCGCAGACAAAGTAACATTAAAAGATATGAAAGTAAATGAATACAATGAATCTACAGAGAAAGCTACACCTCTGGACAAAGACATCACATTTGTATTCTACAACTGCTCAACACAGACCATTGAAACTACTGTTAAATCTCACAACGGAGTACTTCCGGATGTAGAAATGTTCAAAGATCATCACTACATCGTATATGCTGAGGATTCCGAATACGAGATGCCAAATCATTACATCACTCTGTCTAAGACAGGTGACAAACCACTTTGCTATAAATGCAATGAAAATGAAAGCAGCTTTGATCTCACAAAGAGACAGACAGCTCTGGAAGATCCAAAAGATGCTGCACGTGTCAATGTAAGCCTTCCAGTATACTATGTAGACAAAGAAGGTAACATGAACACAGTTCCGGATGTTAACGTAAAACTGGTAAGCCCTTACGAAACTGTAAATGGTGTCAGTGATGCAGAAGGAAACCTCAACGTAAGCCTGATGGAAGATTACAACTACATGGTACAGGTAGAAAGCGACAAATACGGCGTAGAATCCTTCCCATTAACTGTAAAAGACAAATCCGAATATGGAGCAGGAAAATACACATTCAACCACTTCAGCTGCGGAAGCGTCGGAGGCATTTACCTCGTAGATAAAGGAACAGAACATGACCGTGACGTTGTTATGGTTGGCTCTTCAAACAACACAACAGTTACAGGTCTGAACTTCGGTAAAGGAAGCTACTACATCAACGATCGCGTATTAGAAGATTACAAAGTTGATGAATTAGAAGGCAAAGATTATGAAGTTGTTGATATCGATGCAATCAACATGTACAGAACTGAGATTTCCAAACTGGCAGCCGGTGATTTCGTAATCACAAGAGTGGTTCCGGAAGGAAAAGCTGTAAAAAATGTTTACTACATCGACAAAAACGGTAAACTCCAGAGACTGAACTTCACAGAAAGCAACGGAATCGTTACTTTCAAGATGGGATCCATCTCTATGTACAACAATGTTATTGAATACAAATCTGCAGATGAAACAACTCCGGATAAACCGAATCAGGATAAGCCTGCTAAGAAAACGGCTGTAAAATCCAACCAGGTTTCCTTAAGCAAAGTACGTTATACTTACAATGGAAAATCCATCAAACCGGCTGTAAAAGTTACTGTAAAAGGTAAGAAGCTGAAAAACGGCACGGATTATACTGTAAAATATTCTTCTAATAAAAAAGTCGGAAGAGCAAAAGCAGTTGTAACATTCAAAGGAAACTACACAGGAAAGATCACTAAATCATTCAAGATCAGCCCGGTAGCAACTTCTCTGAAATCTGTAAAAGCTGGCAAAAAAGCATTCAAGGCAACCTGTAAAAAACAGACCAAGCAGGTTACCGGTTATCAGATTCAGTATTCTGTTAAGAAAGGATTTGGTTCCAAAGTAAAAACTGTTACAATTTCTAAGAACAAAGTTACTTCTAAGACAATTAAGAACTTAAAGAAGAACAAGAAATATTATGTAAGAATCAGAACTTACAAGAAAGTCGGAGCGAAAAACTTCCACTCTGACTGGTCAAAAGTAAAATCTTTAAAAACAAAATAAGATGATACAATGGAAAAGGGATTCCGGCATTATGCCGGGATTTCTTTTTTATATAGTCATACATACGCATGTATGATATACTCATTTTATAGAATATTTATTCATCGGAGGAAAAGCTATGAAAAACAAATGGTTCAAGCGACTTGCCTGCGCAGCACTTTCTGCCGCTCTCGTAGTAGAGCTTGCATGCTTCGCCGGCCCAACCACTTCTTATGCCAAGGCACCGTCAACCGGTAAGATTTCCCTTACTGTAACCCAGGATTACAAGCAGGCACAGGCTATTTTAAAGTATGTGAACAAATACCGTAAGAAAAAACATCTGAAAGCTCTGAAACTGGATAAGGATCTTACAAAGGCTGCCATCACCCGTGGTGCGGAACTGAATATTTACACACCACAGACCAGCCCGCACCGCAGACCGAACGGGAAACTTACCAAGACGTTGAATAAACGTATTTGCTATGAAGACTGTCTGGAAATCGGCGGAAGTTACTACATGGAGCCTTCCGACTTTGGTGCTTCAGGCAGTATAACCAGTGCAAAAGCAGTTGTTGATTCCTGGATTGCTTCTCCGCCTCACCGTAAAGGATTACTGCTCTCCAAGGCAAAGTGCGCCGGTATCGCCGCTACTTACACAACAACAGAGTACGACTATATCACTTCCGTAACATACTCTATTGAGTTCAGTAATACCAAAGTTAAAAAAGTAGAGAAGTCCAAATCCAAGGTAAAATACACGAAAAATGTAGACACCAAGAATGAATATCTGAAAAAGAAATATTTTTCAATGCGCTCCTCCGTCGATCAGCTCTACAATGAAAATCCTTCCATGCGACTGTATACCGACTACAACAGTCCATACATGTATGCACGCCCAATTCTTAATCCATCCAGCTTTACCTGGACCAGCAGCAATAAAGATATCGCTACTGTCAATAAGAACGGAATTGTGAAGAAAGGCTCCAAAACCGGTAAGGTGAAGATCACTGCTAAATTGAAAACCGGTACGAAGGTAAGTTTCTCCAAGACACTTACAGTGAAATAAACTGCAATAACATAATTTACTATATCAAAAACGACGGTCGTAAGTGGCTGTCGTTTTCTATTATTAAAAAGCACATCCTAACGCTTCTCATCTTTGCATCAGAATGTGCTTCTTATTTTTTACAATCTCAAATTTTCTATCTAGGCATTTTATATTATGCTTCTGCTGTTTCTCCGTCTTCAGCTTCTTCATCATCTGCTGATGCATGAACTTCTGTTACACTTACGATCAGTGCTTCCGGATCCGTAGATAATGTAACCTCCGGATTCTTGGCAATATCCAGATCTTTTACTTTGATTGTATCACCTGCATGCATATCGCCTACATTGACTTCAATCTTATCTACAAGGTCTTTCGGTAATGCCTTAAATGCTACTTCTTCCAGATGTTCTTCCAATACGCCTGTTGTTACTTTCTCGGCATCAACTAATACGATCTCAGCTACAGAGTGAACTGCTTCGTTGCTTACCAATGCCTGAAAATCTACTTCGTTGATCTGTTTTTTAATCGGATCAAACTGAATATCCTTAATCAGCACATTATGCTTTGTTCCGTCAACATCAAGCATAACCTGACTTCCTTTATTGTTCTTCTTCAGAAGGCTTTCTACTTCTTTTTTGTCCATTTTTACCGGAACAGATTCTTTCATCTCGCGGCCAAATACATTGCCCGTAACAAATCCTTCTCTTCTTAATTTCTTTGCTTTGATGTCCATGCTTCTTTTTTCAGCTTTTAAAGTATTCATTTATCTTTTCCTCCAAAAATCTGATATGCTTAGCATCCTTCGACTTTGTCTTACAATACAAAGAGGTGTGTTAAGTAGGTTTTCTTGTTACGGTCTTATTATATCTCTTCTATAACAAACAGATTAACCAAATATACACTTTTTTTGAGGTGTTTTTTTGTGATTTTTTCAATTTTTCTAAATTATATAGCAATAAAGCTGGCGCACACCGGAAACGGGAAGCGCCAGCCATGAAGTTCTCTATCTCTGTTAAATTGCTCTTGTGTATTTCTCAAGCCATGCTTTCTCTTCGTCATTCAGATATGGCGAAATCACTTCGTATACTCTCGCATGATAATCATTGAGCAGCTTCTTGTCTTCTGCTGTCATGATATCCGGGTTGATGGCATCTAAGTCCATCGGAATCAGTGTAATCGCTTCAAAATACATGAACTGTCCATATTCGTTCAGAGTTCCTTTCTTTGTCAGAAGTTCGTTTTCCAGACGGATACCGTGGGAACCTTCAATATAGATTCCCGGCTCATCTGTGATGATCATGCCTTCTGCAAGCGGCTCAGTCTCGCCCGGGCGGTATTTCCAGCGGAATCCAGTCGGTCCTTCGTGAATATTAAGCAGATAACCAACTCCATGTCCTGTTCCGTGATTGAAGTTCAAATCTCTGTCCCAGAAAGGCTTTCTTGCAAGGATATCCAGAACCATACCTGTAGATCCTTCTAAGAATTTTGCATTGCCAAGCTGCAAGTTACTGATCGCAACCAATGTAAAATGGTCTTTCATGATCTGCGGCACTTCGCCTAATGCATAAGTTCTTGTTACATCTGTAGATCCTTCATAAAATCCGGCGCCTGTATCTGTTAAGAACAGCTGTCCCTCTTTCAGCTCAACGTCTGTCTCCGGAGATGATGTATAATGCACAATTGCTCCATGCTCTCCAAAGGAAGAGATTGGCTCAAAGCTCGGGCGGATGAAATTGCCCATCTCTGCACGGAACTCATCCAGCTTGTCTGACGCACTCATCTCTGTGATCTTCATCTTTCCGACATTCTCTTTCAGCCATTTCATAAATCTGACATGAGCTACACTGTCTTTGATCTGGGCTTTGCGGATGTTTTTGATCTCTACCGGGTTCTTCATTGCTTTCATAAGAATTGCCGGATTTCTCTGCTCAATTGTTTTCACATTTTCCGGAATATTATTGAAAATTGCATAGTTCAATTTACCTGGATCAACCATCACAACTGTATCTTCTGTAAACTTTTTCACATCTTCATAAATGTCATTGTACGGATGAAGTTTCACACCATCTGCTGCCAGCTTTGCTTTCAACGCATCATCCAGTTTACGTTCATCAATATACAGCTCTACGCCATCTATTGTAACGATCGCATAAGATAATACCATCGGGAAGAAATCAATATCATTTCCACGGATATTGAGCATCCAGCAGATATCATCCAGTGTTGTCATTACATGTGTATTCGCTCCTGCATCCTTCATCTCTTTACGGATTCTTGCAAGTTTGTCAGCAACCGTCTCTCCTGCATATTTCACATCCAGATCAAATGCCGGTTCTTCTGACATTGCCGGGCGGTCACTCCAGATCTCATCGATCAGGTCTTCCTGGTAATTCACATGTGCGTCTTTCTTTGCTGCAATGTCCGCATAGCCCTGACCTTCTCCGACAGATACTACTCTTCCGTCAAATCCAAGTGTTTCCCCTGCCTGTAACACTTTCTCGATGTAAGCATTCATCTCCGGCACACCCGGTTCTCCCATCTTCATCAGCTCTACTGTAGATTCTTCCAACTGCTTTGCAGCCTGGATGAAATAACGTCCGTCCGTCCACAGTCTTGCCTCTGTCTTTGTGATGACTGCTGTCCCTGCGGAACCAGAAAATCCTGTGATGAACTTTCTCGCCTTGAAATGTTCCCCAACATATTCACTTTGATGGAAATCAGCGGTTGGCACTACATAAACATCAATCTTCTTCTCCTCCATCCGTTTGCGAAGTGCTTCGAGTCTCTCTGGTACTGTCATTTGTTGTTCCTTCTTTCTTATTAGATTTGTTACCCCTCTGCAATTACCATACCAATCCGTAATGCAGTCTTTTGGAAACTGTTTATAGTTTACAATAATCCTCTAATATTTGTCAAAAAATATTTTGTTATGTTATTATAAATATAACAAAAATAATCATAGTATAACTATTGATTTTCGTCATTTTGTCAGATACACTAGATATGATACTAGGGTTCAAAAGTTTAAATCCATATGAGCTTGCTCATATATGGATGACAAACTTTGGAACCCGCCACGATATGCAAACAGAATTTTTTCACTGAGGATAATTTACAATGAACATACCGATAAAGAAATCATGTTTTTACAGTGCAGTCATTATTATTCTCTCACAGCTTAGCATCAGCTTGTTCACCCGGAACTTTCAGCTATCTGTTGCTGTGATTTTTTTGTCTGCCATGACATTTCTGATCCAGGATTTTCCACTGATTCCGGTGACAGTGCTTTCAGCAGTCGGCGTCTGTTCACTCCGTATGCTGCTTGCATGGATCGTAACAGATACTACAGCACCGATTTCCCGGTATTTTCCTGAAATGACATTCTATCTTTGCTACGGGTTTCTTCTATATATATATGTTAAAAATATAACATCATGGAAATCTTCCGGCAAAAGCTTTTTCAGAAAACTGACGCAGCGAAAAGATATAGACACAACTGCATTTTCAGAATATCCGAACCGAAATCACACACTACTCGTTCTGACCGTAATTGACTATGTGGCAAACTTTCTGGAACTGCTTGTACGTCTGGATATTTCCGCATTTCATATCCGCCTGCAGACAGGTATTTTCCTGACAGCTTTTTTCCGCTCCTGTGTGGTCTGGCTGATTCTGACACTTTTTGAAAAATACCGGATGCTTCTTTTGAAAAAGGAACATGAAGAGCGTTATCAGCGCCTCGTTCTTCTCATTTCCAAACTGAATGGGGAAATGGTCTGGATGCAGAAAAATACTTTGCTTATTGAAGAGACAATGAATCATTCTTACAAATTATATCAGGAGCTGACGGAGGCCGATGTTCCGGCAGAATTATCTACTTCCGCTCTGGCAACTGCAAGAGATATCCACGAGATCAAGAAAGAATACCTTCTGATCATGCGTGGAATTTCTGAAGCACTGAACGAGGAAGTCGAACAGGACGGCATGTATCTGGAAGAGATTTTCACACTGCTTAAGACTTCCATGTTTACACTTGCTGATTCCATGGATAAGACACTGAATTTTAAATTTATCTGCAAAACAAATTTTTATACTTCCAAACATTATGAGCTGTTATCCATTTTCCGTAATCTTCTCATCAATGCACTGGAAGCCGCACAGGAACAGACTGTAACTCTTATGATTTCCATATTTTCCCAGGATGAAGCTGTCATTTTCAAAATTACAGATGACGGTCCGGGAATCCCGGTTGAATACAAAGATGAGATTTTTAATACCGGTTTCTCAACCAAAATTAATTTTGAAACCGGGGAAGTAAGCCGTGGAATCGGTCTTGGTCTTGTGAAAGATCTTGTCGAAAAACGTCTCGGCGGTTCAATCGAACTGGCATCCGTGCCGGGAAATACAACTTTTACAGTAAGCATACCAAAGAATCAAATTGAGGTGATCAAATCATGATGTCTTTTTATTTTATAGATGACGATAAAAACATTACAAACATTTTAAAACTGATCGTAAATACGCGTGGACTCGGTGTCTGTTGCGGAAGTGCGGAAAACGCAGCAGAGGCACTGGCAGATCTGCCTGTCATGCGCCCGGACATCGTTCTTGTCGATTTCCTTATGCCGGAGATGGACGGCATTTCTTTCATCAAGCAAGCGAAAAAAATTCTTCCGGACGCAGCCTATATTATGCTGTCACAGGTTGCTTCCAAGGATATGATTGCTTCTGCCTATGAAGCCGGTGTAGAATTTTTCATCCAGAAACCAATCAACAGCGTAGAAGTGGAATCCATCATCCGCAAAGTCAGCGACGGTCTTTCCATGAAACGGATGGTTCAGCAGATGCATAATATTTTTACCCCTGACACAAACAAATCCTCTGTTTCCAAGTCAGCAAATGAGCAGCAGATTGAGGCAAATCTGCGCACGATCCTTACACGTCTCGGAATTATAGGCGATACCGGTAGCAAAGATATTATTACGATCGTCAAATACATGTGTATGCACCCGGAAAGCGTGGATACAATGACTGTCAGCGAACTGTGCAGTAAATTCTGTGATAATCCGAAGTCCATGGAGCAGCGTATCCGCCGTACTGCGTTTAACGGTCTTGTCAATCTGGCACATCTCGGTCTGGATGATTACTCAAACGAGATCTTCGTTGATTATTCCAGTACACTTTACAATTTTGAACAGGTGCGGAAAGAAATGGATTGTATTCGTCAAAAAACTGTCAGACACGGTAATTTGAAGATTCGTCATTTTCTGACTTCTCTCGCTTTTCGTTGTCAAAATGCACAATGATTTATAATAATCGCGCTTATTTGTATGCATATTGTCACCTATTGAAACTTTTTGTAACCGTGCATATATATTATACCTATCAATAAACGGACGGACTTATAGAATTTTTAAATCAAAGAAAGTTGAGAGGTGTAACGTATGGTAACAGTTTTATCAGGTGTAGCTTTATTGGTCGCAACATTAGCAGTGTTTTCACTGTTCAGTCTTAAGATGCCGAAGGGATCGCTTGCAATGTCAGGTATGGCAGATGCAGCCGTTGCAACATTCCTTGTCGAGGCAATTCACAGCTATATCAGCGGAGATTTGTTTGGTATTTCATTTTTAAAACAGGTTGGAACCACATCCGGAAGCATGGGTGGTGTTGCAGCGGCAATCATGGTTCCAATCTGTATGGGAGCTAACCCGTTATACGGAGTAGTAGCCGGTGTAGCCGTTGCAGGTTACGGAATCCTTCCTGGATTTATCGCAGGATATATCGTAGGATTTGTTGCACCGATTATTGAAAAGAAACTTCCGGAAGGTGTGAACGTAATCGTTGGTGCTCTTGCAGTCGCTCCAATCGCACGTATTATCGTTGTAAGTGTAGAACCGGGTGTGAACATCTTATTATCACGAATCGGTCTTACAATTTCAGCAGCAACCGATCAGTCCCCGATCGTTATGGGATTCTTGCTCGGTGGTATTATGAAAATGATCTGTACATCACCGTTAAGTTCTATGGCACTGACAGCCATGTTAGGGCTGACAGGACTTCCAATGGGTATTGCCGCAGTTGCATGCTTTGGTGGTTCTTTCACAAACGGTATGATATTCCACAAATTGAAACTTGGTAACAGAGGTAACGTAATCGGCGTTATGTTAGAGCCTTTAACACAGGCCCCGATCGTAACTGCCAATCCAATTCCTATCTATTGTTCGAATTTCTTTGGCGGCGGACTTGCAGGTATCTCAGCGGCGGTATTCCACATTGTGAATAATGCGCCTGGTACAGCTTCTCCAATTCCTGGACTTCTTGCACCATTTGCATTTAATGCGCCGGGAACTGTTGTAATCTCTCTTGCATTTGCAGCAGCAGGCGGTTTACTTGCAGGATTTATAGGCGGAACAGTTTTCAAACACATCCGCGAGAAGAAAGGAATACTTGTAAAAGAAATTATCGCAGAAACTACAGAAGCTGTTGAATCTGAGGAAGCGCTTGAGCCGAGCGTATAAAAAAGCCCCCTTATTTTAACAACAAAATATAGAAAATATCCCCATTGTGGCACCACACACAATGGGGATATTTTTATTGTTATTTTCTGCGCTTATTATGTCCCGTTCAAGAAGCTACGCAAGCAGACGGAACAGCTTCTTAAGATCGATTGGTTTTGATATTTCAAATTCATCTACCTGCATAATGATTCTCTCTTTCTAAGGAAAAATATATTTTGTTTATGATACCATAGAATATATGGCTTTTCTACCTCATTTTAGTAACATAACTGTTAAAAACAGGGGTTTCTAATTTTGTTGCATTTTAGCACTGTATGTAATAGAATAGATGTAATGTCCAGCAAGTCTTTCATCCGCTCATGAGCAATCTCATGTGGATTCAGGCTTCCAAATTTGGGTATCATTATATAAATATAAAATACATTATTTATTCAAAAATTTCAGAAAGGATTTCGTAAAATGGAATTATTAAAAGCTATTCTGATTCTCGTGATTGGATTTGTGTTACTTATCAAAGGAGCGGATTTTTTTGTCGAAGGAAGTTCTTCTGTCGCTAAGAAATTCCATGTTCCTGCCATGCTCATCGGTATGACGATCGTTGCTATGGGAACCAGTCTTCCGGAATGTGCAGTCAGCGTGACTGCGTCACTTGCAAATAACAACAGCCTTGCCGTCAGCAATGTCATCGGATCGAACATTTTCAATTTGATGGTTGTCTGTGGCGCCTGCGCATTATTTTCTCCTCTGACGATCCGCCAGGATACACTGAAGAAGGAATTTCCGCTCTCTATCATCTGTGCGGCACTGATGCTTGTACTCGGCTATATCGGCATGACACTCGGACACATTGACGGAATTATCTTCCTGGTTCTTTTTGTCGGCTATCTGCTCTGGATGATCCAGTCTGCAAAGAAAGCCCGTGCAGCAGTTCTCTCGGATCCCGCACAGTCAGGACAGATAGAACAGGCTGAATTTGTAGAAGAAAATATTGCAATCCTGCCAACATGGAAGAGTCTTGTCTTTATTATCGGAGGTATGATCGCAATCAAATTTGGCGGAGATTTCGTTGTTGACGGTGCATCGTCCATTGCTTCCAGGATGGGACTCAGTCAGACACTGATCGGACTTACGATCGTTGCTATGGGAACCAGTCTTCCGGAACTTGTCACCTCACTGGTCGCCGCTAAAAAAGGCGAAGTTGATATGGCACTTGGCAATGTCATCGGATCAGATATTTTCAATATTTTATTCGTACTCGGAATTGCAACTGTGATCAGCCCGATCTCATTCCTGATGGAAAATGTCATCGACATTATCCTGCTCATTATTATGAGCGTGATCGTTCTTGCATTTGCATGGACCAGGCAGCAGATCAACCGCAAAGAAGGTATCCTTATGCTTCTGATGTATGCAGCTTATATGGTTTATATCTGTGTGCGCTAAATACTATTGGGTCATTTAATAATACAACTTTATAATATAGTTGCCATAATTTATTAATAACACTTCTATAACGATAATACCCCACAGCCTGTATCCATTCTGTTAATAAATCGGTACAAGCTGTGGGGATTTTTTTCTTTTATTATGATGCCATGATCATTATTCATAATCTGGCTACTACATCCAATTTTACACATATCTAAAGAGGGGCATCCTTATTCGGACTACCCCCTTTTAAAACTGTTTCGTATATTAAATATTCAACAGATCGCTGAATACTTTCAGTGCTCCGTCTGTCTCGTGTGCAAGTACACGTTTTGCGAGGACTTTTCCGAGCTGTACGCCTTCCTGGTCAAAACTGTTAAGGTTCCATACAAATCCCTGGAACATTACTTTATTCTCATAATGAGCAAGCAGCGCACCTAATGTCTTCGGATCAAGCTTCTCTCCGATGATAATGCTTGACGGACGTCCGCCTTCGAAGTTCTTATTGCGGTTTTCGTCAGATTTACCACATGCAAATGCGACAATCTGTGCTGCAACGTTTGCACATAATTTCTGCTGGCTTGTGCTGTCCTGAATCACAACATCTGTGCCAATCTGGCTGTTCTTGAATCCGATAAACTGAAGCGGTACAATATCTGTTCCCTGGTGCAGAAGCTGGTAGAAAGAATGCTGTCCGTTTGTTCCAGGCTCTCCGAAGATCACCGGTCCTGTCACGTAATCTACCGGCTCTCCGAAACGGTTTACAGATTTACCATTGGATTCCATATCCAGCTGCTGTAAATGTGCCGGAAAACGGCTTAAAGCCTGTGAATAAGGCAGTACTGCTGTTGCCGGATAACCAAGGATGTTTCTCTCATATACTCCGATCATAGCATCCAGAAGTGCCGCATTCTTACGCACATCTTTGTTCGTTGCAGATTTGTCTGCTGCCGCTGCTCCTTCCAGGAACTGTGCAAATACTTCCGGTCCGAATGCCAGTGAAAGTACAGCTCCACCAACTGCAGATGTAGAAGAATAACGTCCTCCGATATAGTCATCCATGAAGAATGCTGCAAGGTAATCATCACTCTTTGCAAGCGGTGATGTCTCGCTTGTTACAGCGATCATATGCTTACTTGCATCCAGCCCTGCGTTCTTTAATGCATCTTTTACAAAAGATTCATTGGTCAGGGTCTCTAATGTTGTTCCGGACTTGGATACCAGTACGAAAATAGAATGTGCAACATCAATGGCATTAAGAACTGCTGCCGCATCATCCGGGTCTACGTTACTGATAAATTTTGCTTCCATTTTAAACAGACCGTTTTTCTTTGCCCAGTTTTCAAGTGCCAGATACATTGCGCGTGGTCCTAGATCACTTCCGCCGATACCGATCTGTACGACAGTTGTAAACTTCTCGCCGGCTCCGTTTACAATCTCTCCTGCATGTACTTTGTTTGCAAAATCAGCAATCTTCTCCTGCTGTTCTACATAGAATGCTCGTTTATCTACACCGTCTGCCACTACTTTATCTCCAAGCTGTCCACGTGTCAGATGATGAAGTACAAGACGGTTCTCTCCTGTATTGATTACTTCTCCGTTGTAAAGTGCTTCGAATTTATCAACAAGCTGTGCTTCATCTGCCAGTTTGGCAAGTGCATCGATCACAGTATCATCTACTTCTTTTGCAGCATAATTATAATCAAGTCCCTCTGTCATAGAAACGCTGTAATTTTTCACACGCTCTGCTCCCTGCTCACCGGACATTGCTTCTGCAAGATTCACACGTTTTACATTTGCAAGCTCCTGATAAGAAGCCAGGGTATCTGTGTTCTTCCAATTTATCATAGTGATAGATTCCTCCTTTATTCTTACTTGTTCTCTATCTTTTACCTTTCTAGCATACCATACCGAATCTAACTTTTCAAACCTCCCAAGAAAATGGTAAAAATTCTGTGATTTTCTCTCAAAATCCTCAGAATATGCTATACTTTTAAACGAACTCAGCGACTTATGAAGGAGCCTTATTTACTATGATGACAGAATTAGAAAAATACTATAATAAATTTAATGAAGAGAAGCGTCTGAATAGCCGGCACGGGCAGGTAGAATTTACAACTTCCATGAAATATATCCATGCCTATTTGCCGGATGATCCTCATGCGAAAATATTGGATGTCGGCGCAGGAACCGGACGTTACAGTGTCGCACTCGCCGAAGAAGGCTACGATGTTACGGCTGTCGAGCTTGTAAAATACAATCTTGGGATTTTAAAGCAGAAAAACAGTACCGTCAAAGCTTATCAGGGAAATGCCCTGAAGCTTTCACGGTTCCCGGACAAAGAATTTGACATGGTGCTTGTCTTTGGGCCGATGTATCATCTGCTCACGACAGAAGAGAAAGTACAGGCTTTGAAAGAAGCGAAACGTGTTCTGAAAGATGATGGTGTCATGCTTGTTGCATACTGCATGAATGAATACAGTATCCTGACTTACGGGTTCAGGCAGAATCACATTCTCGAATGTCTGGAAAATGGCAAGATCAGCAAAGATTTCCGTGTACAGCCGGAAGCGGAAGATCTCTATGATTATGTACGGCTTGAAGATATGGATGCCTATAATAAAGCCGCCGGTCTGAAACGGATTAAGGTCATTTCAGCCGACGGTCCTTCGGATTATATGCGTCCGGTATTAAATGCAATGGATGAAGCCACATTTGAAGCATTTATCCGTTATCATCTGACCATATGTGAACGTCCGGAGCTTGTCGGTGCCGGATCTCATACTGTAGATATTCTCAGGAAATAATATCGAAATGCATCCCGGTACAATCGTTTAAGCCGGTTCCGTCCTATACATTTTCTGATATACTAAATACGGATGCTGTCAGAATTTCTATGGATTCTTGCTCTGGCATCCGGTTTTTTCCCACCATTTTCCGGCAAATATGCTTTCAGATCTGTCTGAATAATGGACTCTATAATTAATGCTGCATCTCGAACCAGATCTTCACAGTTTAATTTATGTTCTGCTGTATTCCATGTGAAATTATTTGTCAGCACTCGGCAACACATGGATTTATGATGTTCCCGGAATTTCTGATGTAATTTATTGGCGGCTGTAAATACCACTCGCTCGAATTCATAGTTGTGACTTCTTCCGGAAAGCACAAGTGCAACTTTTAATTTTAAACGATTCATTTCTGGTAAAATTTATACGAACATAGTTTCGTCATCTGTGGTATAATAAAACCACTACCATTAGTAAGGGAAAGGGGAGCTTACATGAAACTTATTATTTGCGTTGATGACAACAATGGCATGATGTTCAACCGGCGTCGTCAGTCGAAGGACCGCGAAGTGCGTCATGACATTCTTGCCTATACGATGCCGGAACGGATCTGGATGAATGAATACAGTCTTGAACAGTTTGAAACGGACGATACATCCCGGATCCAGGTTGCAAATAATTTTCTGATCCAGGCAGATGACAACGACTATTGTTTTATTGAAAACGGACAATATTTGATTGATGAATCGAGACTGGATGAGATTGTTCTGTATCACTGGAATCGTGTTTACCCGGCTGATTATTATTTTGACATTGATCTGCACGGCTGGACTCTGGCAGACCAGAAGGAGTTCAAGGGATTTTCACACGATAAGATAACGAGAGAGATATGGACAAGATGAAAAAATTAAAGTTATTACTTGCAAATATTATACTTGCCGGTGTGCTGGTGCTCGGTGGCTGTGCGGATGCCGGGGACAGTTCACAGTCTTCGTCTTCTAAAGAAACGACTACGCAGGAATCTGCTTCATCTGAAGATCAAAATACGAATGCCGAAGACAGTTCGGATGATACATCTGCACAGGCGGATTCCGGTAATACTGCCGGTTCTGATACCGCAGGCAAGACAAAGGCTGCCGCTTCTAAGGCAAAAACTTCGGCTGTAAGTACTTCTAAGATACCGAAGTACTCTGGTTCGCCTTATATCAAAGTTCATAACAATGTACCGTTTTTTAAGAAGTCGGACCTGACGAAAAAAGTCTTTGAGAAGTACAGCAAATTAGATGCGCTCGGCCGCTGCCGCACTGCTTATGCCAATGTCTGCAAAGCAACCATGCCAACGGAAAAGCGCGGACGGATCGGTATGGTCAAACCTTCCGGCTGGCACACAGTGAAGTACAACAACGTAGACGGCAAATACCTCTACAACCGCTGTCATCTGATCGGTTATCAGCTCACCGCTGAAAATGCGAACGAAAGTAATCTCATGACCGGAACGCGCTATCTGAATGTAGATGGCATGCTGCCTTTTGAAAATATGGTTGCTGACTATGTAAAAGAGACAAACAACCACGTTCTGTACCGGGTAACGCCGATATATACGGATGAAAACTTACTGGCTGACGGTGTACTGATGGAAGCGGAATCTGTTGAGGACAAAGGCAAAGGCATTTCCTACTGCGTATATGTGTATAACGTACAGCCGGGAATCAAGATTGATTATGAGACTGGCGACAGCTCTGCGAAAGATTCACGCCGTTCCGGACAGAGTTCCGCAAAAGGAACTTACATCATTAACGAGAACACGAACAAATTTCACAAACCGGACTGCCGGAGCGTGAAGATGATGAAAGATAAGAATAAGAAAACATATACCGGGAAACGCTCTGAGCTCATCAATTCGGGGTATGAGCCGTGCAAGAACTGTAACCCGTGATACTGTCACGGGTGGCTTTTCCGAATATTATAAAAATTATAAAACCGCATTACAGTAGCGATTAAACTTGCTGCAATGCGGTTTTTTACTTTCCTCTTTTTTATCTAATCGTTACCGGGTGGAAACTATCAGGATTTTGCTGTATTTTATGCTCGTTATATCCACTCTTCATTTCCGCCTGTTACTGCAAGGGAAAGCAAAGCATCCATTTTCTCTACTTCATCTTCGCCCTGGATTACCTGTAATAATTTTGCCGTTTCTTCTATTACAGGCATCGGCTCATCCGGGCCGATCTCCATATCCGGCTGCTCACCGCATGCCGGACAGACCATCTGTGGTCTTACCGTAAGTGATAAGAAACGGTTCCCACACTCTTCACATTCATAATAGCCACACATCTGTGTGCCATCAGGTACATAATACATCTTTTATCCCCCTTTAAATAATACTTCTGTCTTTTGCTGATTTTTCTATCTTCTGTCAGAATCAAGCACAAACTCTGTAATCACATTAATTGCAACAGCTGTAAGAATTCCTCATGTGGTCTGCCTGCATTCTTCTCATACCATGCAATCGCTCCGGAATCTCCACTCCGGTCCGAAAATGCCGGAAATAAAAAGCCAAACTGCGGCTCGCCCATCTCGTAATCTCCACTGACCGGCGCAAATACACCTGTCAGGAACGGATATACTTCTTCGGATTCCCACTGTTCTGTCTTGTCGTTGCCTTTTCTCGGCACATCATAGCAGCCATAAAACAGATAAAATCCATATTCCCTGTTTTGGTTAAGCTTCTCTCCCAGGATTTCGTAAAATGTTTCCAGAAGTCCGTCATTTTTGAGTTCACACTCTTTCAATGCCATCAGAAGCTGCCAAATACTTCCCGGCTTTTTTGCCGTCTTCGGAAATACATATTCTTTTAATTGCCTGTTTGTATCTGCAAACGGGATTGCCTTTGCAAGCTTCAAATTTTTTCCCTGATCCGCTTTTGATAATTTCAAGAAATGAATATTAAATGTACCATCCACATATCCTTCTTCATCAAAATACGCTCCTACAACTCTCGAAAAACAGTTACGGCTTATTGTCATGCGACGCGTCAGCTCCAGCATATCCTCCCGGTTTATTCTTCTCGTTTTTAACTCTTCTGCCATCTGTCTTTTTCCCCTTATATTCTCTATTCTTTATTATAAACGTAGCCTTTCTGCCTCGCAATCCTGTTTTTGCAAAAAAAGTTCTCCTATGATTTTTATTCGATCATAGAAGAACCTTTTAAATTCAATTCTTTTTCCTTTTTATTGCGGGGTTATAAATTTTTATTACATTTCTTTACAGGAATCTTTACATTTTTTCAAGTTTTGTTTTAAAAAACTGAATCAAAGGTCCGTTGAAACATGCATTAATCACTGTACCAATTCCTGCAACAGCCCAGATTCCTGCTCCTGATGCGATTGCAAATGCAATTCCAACAATTACTACAACCACATCTGAAAGTACTCTTGCTTTATGAAATGGAATTTTCTGATGTGTCAGCTTTTCAATAATGATTGCCACACTGTCATATGGTGCAATTCCCATATCCGCAACCATATATAATGCAACTCCCATTGATGCCATTAACTGGGCGAGTACAAGCGCAATTATACGAAGCGGAAGAGACATTTCTATCTGTACTACATCCTGTGCCAGCCAACAAACAAAATCTGCGATATATCCGACAAAAATCATATTAATGATAGTTCCTGCACCAATGCAGTGCCTTGCCTGGAAAAATACAATTACAAGAATCACTGCATTCATCAATAACTGCCATGTTCCAAAACTCCAGCCGATAAATCCACTGATTCCAAGATTCATTGCACTGAAAGGGTCTACGCCAAACCCGGACAAACGAAGGAAAGACACACACAGACCAATAAACAAGATTCCTAAAATCATCATCCCAGCCCGTTTTGTTATTTTCATTGTTCTTCTTTCCTCCTACTCCTTTTTCCCTTTTAACATATATATTCTTGATTCAAAATCCGTACACGGGACAGCATCTCCCGGCACTTCTCCTGCTGTTACATCAGAGGTGATAAGTCCAAAGTTCATCAGCTCATCTCCATAATTTTCTGTGTGATTCCAGACATTTTCATAAAGCATATCCGGATTCAGTCCCTGTAAACGGACACGACTATACGGTTGATTAACTCCATTTAACACACGGTAATAACCTACAATCGCAAGTGTACGATCTTCATTGGTCACCATCCAGACAGTTTCATTTCCATCAAACGGACTCTTCAATCTGTAAAATGTTCCGAACTGCAACACCTCTCTGTATTCTTTCATAAATACAATCTGTTCTTTTACTTCTTTGATTTCTTCCTCTGTTAATTTATTCAGATCCAGCTCATATCCAAAGGTTCCAAAATATGCAACATTCGCACGGGTATGTAACGGAGTATTACGAAATACCTGATGATTCGGAACAACCGATACATGACTTCCCATACTGCTGAGTGGATAACACATAGAAGTCCCATATTGAATCTTCAGACGTTCAATTGCATCTGAATCGTCGCTTGTCCATCCCTGCGGAGCATAATATAACATGCCAGGATCAAACCTTCCGCCACCACTCGCGCAGGATTCAAATAATACTTCCGGAAATGCCATTGTCAGACGTTCATATAAATCATATACGCCTAAAATATAACGGTGAAATATCTCTCCCTGCCTGTCTGCCGGAAGTTTTACACTGTAACACTCTGTAATGCTGCGATTCATATCCCATTTGATATAAGATATCTTAGCTTCTGACAATAATTTTTTCATCATATTATAAATACAATCCACAACTTCTTTTCTTGAAAAATCCAGTACATACTGATATCTTCCATGAGAAGTATTTCTTCCCGGGGTCTGAATGATCCAGTCCGGATGTGTACGATATAAATCTGAATCTTTGTTTACCATTTCCGGTTCAAACCAGAGACCGAATTTCATCCCCAGATTCTCAATTCTTTCAGCTAAGCCTTTTATCCCATTTGGTAAAAGATCCGGATTTGCTACCCAGTCACCAAGACCGGCTCTGTCATTTCTTCTTGCGCCAAACCATCCGTCATCCAGTACAAATAATTCAACTCCGCATTCTTTAGCTTTTCCGGCGATCTCAACAAGCCGATCTTCCGTAAAGTCAAAATAAGTTGCTTCCCAATTATTATTCAAAATTGGTCTGGTCCGATCTCTCCAATAGCCTCTTGCCAGCCTTTTGGCATATAATTTCTGAAAAGTCTGACTCATTCCATTCAGTCCCTGATCACTATATACAAGCATTGCTTCAGGCGTCTGAAAACTCTCCATAGGTTCTAATTTCCAATCAAATCCTGTCGGATTAATACCTGCTGTAATTCTTGTAACATCATGGGTATCCACTTCTGCCTGTATCCGAAAATTTCCACTGTATATAAGGCTAACACCAATGGCTTCTCCTACATTTTCATCTGTATTCTCTCGTTTCAATACCATAAATGGATTATGCTCATGAGAGGAATTTCCACGCATACTATCGATTGCTGTAATTCCCTGTTCTAAAACTCTGTTTTTCACATAACGCTCTCTTGACCATGCACCGGATAACTGCATCCATATATAATCCTTGTCCGGAAGATCCAGACTTAAGCTCATCATATTTAATATATGTAAATTCTGATTTCCACTATTTTTTAAACGTGCACTTCTTGCTATTGCACTGTATTGTTCAAAAATAGTATATAATAACTCCAGCTGAGCACCTGTCAAAGAATCTTTCAGGAAAACACGCAGTGTCTGTGCTTCTTCTTCTGCTTCTGTGTAAGTTGCCGGAAGTCCGGAAAGTTTCGGTTTCCCGGATGAGATCTCATATCCATCATACTGAAATTCACTGATTCTGCTTCCATTTTCCTGCAATAACTCTATTGCCGGATGTCTGTAATCTGTTGTCCCATAAACCGGATATTCCTGTCTGATATGTTCCAACGAGAAACTACGATCCCACTCATAAATATAAGATGTCATTGGTCGTCCACATTTTTCCACCAAATAGGAGAAATCTGCCTTATCATGAATTCGTTTACCAAAATACAGTTGTCCTAAATGTCCATTATCTAATACACATAAAATATAGCTGATTTTGTCATTATATAAATGAAATGTTTTTGTTTCCTTATGGAAAATAATTTTTCTCATAAACTACCTCTTTTATATTTAAATTATGCATCCTGCTTTCTGGCATGCATTTCGTTTACTTTCCTTGTAACTTCTTCCATCTTCTCATCTTTTAAAATATAATATTTTTTGTAAATACCAAAACTAACAATTGCGAGAATAATCGGAATGATAATCATCAATACGCGGATTCCTAATACGGTTCCTGCACTTTGAGCTGTTGCTTTTGCATTGTATCCTACTATCTGAAGTCCGATTCCGGTTAATCCACCTGCGGCAGCTGTTGCTGCCTTCATAAGAAATGTCTGTGCAGAACAAGTTACACTTTCATTACGTACTCCGAATTTTACTTCTCCATAATCAATTACATCTGCCATACAGCAAGTTGTTACACCAAGTGAAAGTCCTGAACCAAAGAACAGCAGTGCACAACAGATTACAACCAATACCTTGCTCTGCGGAGCAACATATCCTGCTATTCCAAGAAGGATGAAACCCGCAACCGGAAGTCCACATGCAAATGCATACACTTTTTCACGGCTGATCTTGCTGGCGATTTTCGGGAAAAATACAAGTCCGGCCATTTCAGCGATGATCGCAAATCCAAAAATAGAATACAAATATTCATCATGGCAAACGCATTTGAAATAATAAACAGCAAAACTTTTTGCAATCTGTGTACAAAGATTAAATGTCAGAAGCAAACCTATAAAAGCAAGCAGCTGATCATTTTTCACAATTACGTGAAATGCCTGTTTCAAACTTGTTTTTTCTGCTGATGCACCAACTGTAGATTCTTCTTTTACATTGAATACTGTAATACCGATCGTAATGATAAATACGACTGCGATAATAATAGCAAATAAAGTGTATCCTTTTTCTGCATAAAGATTACTTTCTCCTGCAAGCTTATTCAGATGATTAATAATATAAAGACCAAATGTTGCTACTGAGAATCCTGCAAGACTTGCAAAAAATCTCGGAATGACAGATACTTTTTCACGTTCATGCGGATCATTGGTCAAGTTTGGAAGCCATGACCAATATGGAACATCCATAACGGTATAAGTCATTCCGTATAAAATATACATTACAGATACATATACATACAAGGCAGTTCCTGATAAATGAAAGCTATGGAACAGTAAAACAAATACAACGGAATTCACTAACGTTCCGATCACCAGCCAGATTCTAAATTTACCAAACCGAGTATGTGTATTATCTACGATCATTCCCATCATCGGATCATTGATTGCATCCCAGATTCTTGCTACAAAAAACAGTACTCCGACAAATGCCGGTGCCAGATACAAAGTATCTGTAAAATAAAGCATTAAAAATGCTCCTACCAGATTACAGATGGCATCTTTGCCAATAGCTCCAATACCAAAACATAATTTTTCTCTCGTAGATGCGTATTTATACTGCGGATTTCTCTGATTTTCTTTTTGAGTCGCCATAATTCTCCTCCTCTAATATTCCTTTATTTATTTGTTATCTGAGTGAGGAATCTTGTGCACTTGTTCCTTTTTTCCATAATGCAAGTATAACG
This sequence comes from Dorea hominis, assembly GCF_014287705.1. Taxonomy (NCBI): domain Bacteria; kingdom Bacillati; phylum Bacillota; class Clostridia; order Lachnospirales; family Lachnospiraceae; genus Dorea; species Dorea hominis. The sequence continues at coordinate 59,756 of NZ_JACOOY010000004.1, forward strand.
CGAAAAAAAAGACATCCGTTATACCATTTTGTTAAGAATAATATCCCAAATGTTAGGTACATGATGTCTTTCAGAACATTTTATCTATTACTTTCTTTATTTTTCTCAATATCTTTTACATAAATCTTTTTATGTTTTTGATATTCTTCCAATTCATTTTGTGCAGAAATCAGTCTTGTTCTCGCCTTCTTACGGTTACTGTTCCGATATACACTTGGTGTCATTCCTATTTTCTGTTTGAATACTTTTCCAAATGCCAGCGAATTGCGATACCCACAGGAAACTGCAATGTCTTCAATCGACTGTTCCGTAAGTACGAGCTGTTCTTTTCCTCTTGAGATCCGAAATTCTGTCAGAAAATCTTTTGGCGAAATTCCAAGGCTGTTCATAAAAATTGTATATAAATAACTTCGGTTTAATGCCAGATATTCTGCTATATCTGCAACTGTGATACCTTGCGAATAAGAATTTTTAATATAATCAATCGCTTCCTGTACATGCATGCTTTCTTTTGTATTATCTGCATATTCTTTAATCTCAATGCCTCGTGCCAGCACCGAAAAAAACTGATACAACTTTCCCTGGAGATAATACAGATTTTCTGCTGTTGACTGGGTATGACGAAGCATTTCAAAAACGATTTCTTTTAATTCATCTCCATATTCACATTCACAGGTCAGTTGTCGCCCGTTTAGTCCCAAATCCCGCACGAATCTGGAAGCTTCTGTCCCCCCAAATCCGACCCATAGATATGCCCACGGTTCTTCCTTGTCTGCCTGATAAAACGTCAGACTTTCCGGTTCAATTAAAAATGCCTGTCCTTCTGACAGATGATACTTGTTTTCCCCCACCTGATAGATGCCTTTCCCTTTCATTACATAATGTAATATATAATTAGGCCTGGAGGCCGGTCCATAGCTATGCAGAGGTTCACATTCTGCATAGCCACAAAAACTTAAATGAAAATCTTTAAATTTGGGTTTTAATAATTGCAATACATAAGCATCTTCCATAATAACGTCCTCTTTTTACAAACACAAAATAACTGGATGTTCTTTTCATTTTTACAAACTGATAACACCGGAATGTTCTCTCCATTTTTTCCGATATTCGCTCGGTGACATCCGGTAACGCTCTTTGAATGCACGGTTAAACGTCCGCTGGCTTTCAAATCCGCTGTCCAGGCAGATTTCTATGATTGAATCCCGGGTATTTTCCAGTCGCGAACATGCATAGCGGATTCTCGCATCATTTACATACTGATTAAAATTGTTGTGAAATGTTCCCGAAAACACACGGGAAATCGCATATTTACTTACGCACAGATCCTGTGCCATCTTATCCAACGTTATATTTTCCCTGAAATGTCCGGAAATATATGCTACTGTCTGATAGATCAGATCATCACTTCCAACCTTGGATTTTTCATCCAGATCCAGAAGCGGTACACATCTTGCAAGCACGATCTGTAAATACGCTTGCAGAATCGTGAACTCCCATTCCTGCGTCAACATCATGCGGTACAGCGCATGAATAACCTCTTCTCCCAGTTCGCTCCTTTTGATCACTGGCATGACAGGTGCATATTTCTGTAACTCTTCACCGAAGAATCCGATACTTCCTGCCGCTATATTTACAAGATAAATTTTATGTGCATCTGCGCCAAATACCTGATAATGGTGGATGATATCCGGAAATATAATTCCCATGTCTCCTGTTTCCAGATGATAAAGCTCCTGTCCGACACCCAGCTCCAGCGTTCCTTCCGTCACATAAACAAGCTCCAGCGTATTGTGAAGATGCGGCGCAACGTGACGTGCCCTCTTCTGCACTGCCTGGATATTCTGTTTTGTATTTTTATATTGTAAATGCATAATCTCTTGTCCGCCTCTTTTATTTTCTGCTTTGCTTTACTCTGTATCCAAGGTTATCACTTTGATATTTGAAATGCAATATTTGTCTACTTTTTTGTCCGATTTGGCAAGCATTATCTGTATTTTCATCTTATAATGACCATGTAATCAAGAGAAAGGAGTGAATCGATATGATGAAAAGAATTAAAAATTACTTGCACGAGGTTATGGATTTCTATGGTGCTAATTATTTATATCTCGCAGCAATGTACCGTCACTAAAAAAGGACCTGCGGACTGCATGGTCCTTTTTTCATGCTTATTTTTATACTTACTTTCAGCTTATAATCTTAAGCCTTTTATTCTCTGCGGCTCGTCCTCGTGATTGCATGAGGTGTGCTGTACCAGACTTTCTTATATTTTTTAGTATTCTCTTTTAAAATCGCCTTCATCAGCTGACAAATATGTTCAACCTGGTCTTCCATCTTGTTGTCAACCGTACCGTAGATCTCTCCTGTCATGATCTTCCGATTCATTTCCGGGCTATTGTTAATTCCAAGGATTACCGGCATCTGCAAATGATGTTTTTTATAATAATCGTAGACGCCCAGTGCCATATCATCATTGTTGCATATAACAGCTTCCGCGTTGTTAATTATTTCTTTATCCAGTTTTGCAAATTTTGTTGTCGCCAGTTCTCTCTTCCAGTCCGCTGACAGATTTGCTCTCTGATTCATAGGCATATCTTCGCTCGACTCAAGAAATCCATTTGTCCGGCGAATGGCATCAAAATGTGTTTCCTCTCCTTCTACAAGCACATAGTCCAATTTCCCGTTTTTGTTCCGATCAATCTTTCCTTTCTGTTCCTCCCAGATTTTCTTTAACATTTCTCCCTGCATGGCTCCGGCTGCTTTTGCATCTGTTCCTACATACCAGACTTTTTTTACAATTTTCAGATCCTTATCATCTGCTTCACGGTTAAATAATATGACCGGAATGTCTGCATCTTCCGCATCATTGATCATGCTTGCCGCAGAAGACGGCTCTACCAGATTGACAAGAATTACATCATACTTCTGTGCATACATGCGCTGTAGCTGCTTTTCCTGCTTCCGGCTGCTTCCTTTTGCATCGTAAATCTCGTAGGAAACTTTCTTTCCTTCTATTTTCATCTGTTCCATCTTATCCTGCAGATCCTTTATATAACTCTCCATAAAAGTATCATCCAGATCATACGCTGCAATTCCTACATGCACGTACCGGTCTTCCTTTTGCGGCATTTTCCATAGGATAGTAAGAATGACCAGGAACATGAAAAGTCCCACTAGTATCAGATTGTATTTATCCATTTTTGATTTCATTTTTGCTCCTTATCCGGCAAATAATGCATCATATTTACCGCTTTCCATCGTCTCTCTGTCAAGCTTTACCGGCTTCAGAGTGATCGTTTTCATCTTCATGCTTTCGTATCCGAGTTTATATGTATTTTCCAGCAGGATCTCCTTTTTCTTCCCGTTTTTTACCTGCTCCAGAACCGATGTCTTTACCGGAAGCCGGTACGCTTTTTCTTTACTCTCTGCAAAGGAAGCGTAATACTTAAATTCTTTTTGCATTCTATCTGTCACAGCAAGAACATCCTTATAAACATAGCCATCTGCTTGTTTCTCCAGATAGTTTTCCGGATAGACAAGCACGACACCTTTTGAATTATTTTTCTTTTCTTCTTTTATCAGCTTTTTCAGTTCTTCTGCTGACATCTGTTCTTTGTACCAGACATCTAATTTCACCTGATGATCGTATGCATAATCGCGGATTCCATCCTGTAATGCCGACAGATCTTCCGGTTCATTTTTCGGAAAAACAACTGTCATCCTGCTTCTTTTTTCTATTTTGCTGTGCTTCGTCATAAGCCCGGTTGATACCAGTGCGATAAGCAGAAGCAGCAGTATCAGAACTGCATGTTTTTTTCTACTCTGTCTCATCCGTTTCCTCCATCTTCGGAATTGTAATTGTCGCAGTTGTTCCTTCGTCCAGCTCACTCGTGATCGTGATTCCATATTCCTCACCATAGATCAGCTGGATCCGCTCATTTACATTCCGCACACCGATTCCGGATCCACGCTTGCTGGATACCACTTTATTGTGCATAATATAATCTATTTTTTCCTGCGTCATTCCAAGACCATTGTCTGCTACATCTATTCCTATATTTCCGTCCTTGTCATAAATGTGGATCTCAATCTCGCCGTCCTCATACATGCCTTCCATTCCGTGATAGATTGCATTTTCCAGAAGTGGCTGTATCGATAACTTCGGACAAAGGTATTTCAATAACGCCGGATCTGCTTTTACTTTAAATTCAAATTTATCCTTGAAGCGGATATTTTGGATTGCGAGATAGCTGGTCGCATGCTCCAATTCCTTTTCCAGAGGGATCATATCTTTTCCCTGGCTTAAGGAAGTCCGGAAAAATTTTGCAAGCAATGAAACCATCTCGCCGGCACCTTCATATTCTTCACTGCGGATCATCCAGATAATCGAATCTAATGTATTATATAAGAAATGCGGGTTGATCTGGGACTGCAGAAGCTTCTTCTCCATCTTCTGCTTCTCTCTTTCATTCTCACGGATTTCTTCCATCTGCTTCTGTAATTTATCGGCCATAATATTGAAATGTGCACTTAAATTTTTCAGCTCACCGATTCCTTCTTCTTCTGCTTTTACTTCATAATTTCCTTTTCCAAATTCCTGCATCGTCCGAAGCAGACGGTAAACCGGATTCGTAAAACTGCGAAAAAGCAGAATATCAAGGAAGATCAGAATCACACCAACGAGCAAAAGTGTAAACCATGCCACGGAATAGAGATTCCGGGTTTCCAGATCCAGACTGGACATGGAACTTACAAGCACAACATTCCAGCCGGTATAACCGATCTGCTGCCGCATGAGCATCCATCTTTCTCCGTCTGCCCTGTATATTTTGTAATTTTTACTCGCAAGTGCCTCCTTTATCGTCTTCTCCTTATACAGGCCGGAAACAATCTGTTTTTCAAATGGGTGATATAATAATTGGTTATCTGCATCTAAAAGATAACAATATGCGGACTTCTGATTTTTATAATGCTGCAAAACAGAATCCATCGAATCCGTATAATAATCCAGCAGAAGAACTCCTGATTTCATACTTCCATGATCGATATATTCTACATAGCGGCTGATTTCGTAAATATAGCAGGACTCTCCATTCAGCAGTAATTTCTTCTGTCCATAATTTATCGTCTCTATGTTTTCTTTCGCCTGACGGAACCATGTCGTTTCGCGAATCTCTTCTTTCTGCATATTTTCCAGATTCTCTGAATGCCATAAATCTCTGCCGTTTGCATCATACAATGCTGCCGCATAAATCGTGTCTGTTTCCCGGTTGATACGATGCTGCATTTCTTCACTGAACAATCTGCCACCCACATCATATTCCTTGATCTCCTGATAATATATAGAATTTGTCAGATCATTCATGTTGTCAATTTCTTTTTCCAGGCTCTGTGCCAGTGCATTTTTTTGTTTTCCTATTTTCTCAATCGCATCTTTCTGAAAATATGTAGAAAAATAATAGGAAAATAACAGCATGCAACTAATAATACAAACTGCAATAGATGCCGACATCACAACCGGAAATACAAGTCGGATGCTTATTTTTCTATTTTTCATGTTCCGCTCCTTCCAGTTTCCTGTACTTCACCGGTGACATACCGCAGTTTTTCTTAAATACATAGCTGAAATAATTCGGCTCCGGATAACCTACCATTGCACCGATCGCATGGCTCTTATAATCCGTCTGCAAAAGCAGTTTCTTCGCTTCTTCCATTCTGCGGCTGATCAAATAATTCAAAAATGTGCCGCCCGTCTCCTGCTTGAATATTTTTGAAAAATAGGATGTGCTGACATGCAGTTCGTCGCATACGGATTCTACGCTGAGATCCGGATTCTGGAAATTCTCTTCTACAATCTTTCTCGCATTTTCCGCCAGAATTACATTATTATCTATCTGCTTTTTCTGGATCAGCGAACGGATGAGCTGACAGTAATTCATCAGCCAGTGATCCAGTTCTTCTCCTGTACTTAAGGAAAGGATCTTCACTGCCATCTTCTTGGAACCGGCAAATTCTGTATCGGATGTGATTTGATATTTCTTATAAAATCTTGCAAATGAAAAGGATATCTCCAGAATGACAATCTGATATTCATTCAGGTTATAATGCCCCTTATGCAGCCATGCAAGTAATTCTCCCACCTGATTTTTCAGTTCTTCTTCCGAACAGTGTGTAATGCTTTTTCCAATCATTTCTACCTGTGTGTTCCAGTCATCTTCCACTTCCTGAAGAGGCATAATATCATTGTAATAAGTATAACTTTCTTCCGGAAGAACGAGGTTATAATCCAGCGCCCCCACCGCCTGTTCGTATAACACCGGCATATCTTTCAAGCGTTCTGCATTTCCACTGATCCCACAGGAAATCCTGCTGCCAAAAATACGCTCGATCAGCACAGCCGTCTCGTCGATCGTCCGGGTGATTTTCCCGATATCGTGTTTTTTGTTACTGCCAAGGATAAATATTTCTTTATCACTCATACCAAATTCATACACATTTGCAATCTTTTCCAGCGCTTCCTTTAATGTCTCTTTGATCGACAGTTCACTTAAGATATCCTTTTCCTCGCCTTTTTGCACTTTGACTGCTACTACTGAATAAACAAAATCTGAAAAATCAAGCTTTAAACTTTTGATCTGTTGTTCCCGCTCTTTTACATCCATTGGCTCGGTAACAAGACGGGTGAAAAACTGCTGCCTTAAAAGTGGGAGACTCTCTGCATAGGCATGTTCCAGCCGGGCGCGGTTTATTTTCTCATCGTATTCCCTGTCCAGTTCTTCATGCATATCTGTCAGAAGCTTTCGCATCTCATCATAGTTGATCGGCTTCATAATATATTCCGACACGCCATAGCTAATTGCAAGGCGGGCATATTCAAAATCATCCCATCCGGAAAATAGAATGATCTTCGTATTCATGTAATTTTCATGTATGTTCTTCGCCAGTTCCAGACCATCCATAAACGGCATCTTGATATCACTGATCACCAGATCCGGATGATATTCTTCCATGAGTTCCAGCGCTTCTTTTCCGTTCTGTGCCGTTCCCGCAACTGAAAATCCAAGTCCCTCCCAGTCAATACCTCTTTCCATTCCATGAAGGATCTGCTGTTCATCATCTGCTAAAATAATTTGAAATGTCCTCATTGTCACACTCCTCATATTCATCTTATATAACCAATGGCTTTTCCTCATATTATAACACAAGACAAGCCGATTTTATCCCTCTAAAATCGACTTGTCTTATTTGTTCACTATGATTATTTTATCTATTCTTCAACCACAGAACCAGTGATCTTTGCTACGACTTTTTTCATAAATTCATCACTTAATTTGTATTTACTCTTAAATACAACATATGCAAGAATAACTCCAATAGTCGGTACAACACACATTAAAATACGGATGGAATTCTGTGTTGCAAATGACTGAACAGCATTCGGAACATATCCTGTAAGTTCCAGAACAAATCCAATTGCCAGTGATGTAAATGCAGCCGTCAGCTTAACGATCAATGTCTGCAGGGAGAATACAACTCCTTCATTTCTGTTTCCGAGCACATACTCGCCATAATCTACGACGTCAGCAAGGAATACAGTTGCACATCCAAGTTCCAGACCGGTTCCTGTCTTAACAATTACACCTGCGATTGCAGTCAGTGGAATATTTGTCGGGCATACAAAGCCAACAACTAACAGAAGAATTAATCCGATCGGCGGAAGTACACATGCCATTAAGAATGCTTTCTTTCTGGATAAAATTTTTGTAACTTTCGGGAAGATCAGAAGACCTACTACCTCAGCAACAGATGCACTGATCATAAATGCAGATAACATTCCTGCATCGTTACATACATAACTGAAATAGTATGTTGCAACTCCCATGATAGCCTGAATTGCTACGTTATATAAGAGGATCAGGAGAACTGCCCATCTTAACTGGTCATTTTTCTTAATGACTGTGAAAATATCTTTGAATTTCATCTTATCTTTCTTATCGACATCATGCTGGATCTTTGGAAGATTCAGTACACATACTGCCATTGTAAAGATAAATGTTGCTGCAATGATTAATGCAAATCTGTGGTATCCTGTGTAATCTCCACCAAGGCCTTTGATGATCTGTACACCAAATCCTGCGATGATCAGTGACTGACCGATACTTGCGAAAATACGTGGTAATACGGATACTTTCTCACGTTCCTGCGGATCAGAAGTCAGGTTCGGAATAACTGACCAGTATGGAATATCCATGATTGTATAAGTCATTCCCCACAGAACGTAAATAACGGATGCGAATACGCAAAGGCTTACACCTGATAAATGGAAGTCTGTAAATACGATTACAAATACGAATGCATTGATCAGAGTTCCGATTACAAGCCACGGTACGAATTTACCGAAACGGCTTCTTGTGTTATCAACGATCATTCCCATGAATAAGTCGTTAAACGCATCCCAGATCTTTGCTACAAAAAACATAGTTCCGATGAATGCCGGTGCTACTTTAATAATATCTGTAAAATAGATCATGGAAAATGTTGCGATCATTCCATAAATCAAATCCTTACCCAATGCCCCAAACGCAAAGGAGTATTTTACTCTTCCAGGAATCTTACCCTGGTAAACTACACTACTTTTACTGTTGTTGTTCTCCATTCCCTTTATCTCCTTCTTGTGCTTTTCTTTACATGCACTTATCTTTAATGTGACTAAAGTTTAACATTCGAAAGGAAATATGAACATTTGATATTCTACTCAAAAAATATGAATTTCTATTTTTCCTCGTTCTTGCCACATGAAACCCGGTATGCTACAATGCCTTCAAGCGAAGCTGGGAAAACGGTCTGTTTTCCGCAAACTTATATCTACGGCACAAAGTCTTTATTGAATTATGGCAATCGAAAGGGGATGTAAAAAAACTCGATTGAGTTTTTTCGCATCTCCCTTTAAATCGATAAATATTTTTACATACATGAGAGTTTTTCCCAAGATTGCAAAATCCACTCCTTCTTCGCACATTCGATTGTATATGTCAGCTCTTTCTTGCAACCGGTTTCTCTGCGCCTTTTTTCTTCCTGCATAAATATCTCCTGAATTTTCTTCCACTTCAGATTACCGTCTCCGAGTGCAAGATGCGCATCTCTATCACCATGATTATCATGTACATGAATGTGCGTAAGATAAGGATTTAATCCCTGCGCCCATTCTTCTACCGGCTGAGCTGAATAGCAGTTAGCATGTCCGATATCCAGACACAAGCCAAAATTATCTGCCTCTACCTGATCTGCAACCACTTTTAACGACTCCCATTTTGGATCTAATACATTTTCCAATGCAACTTCTATGTCTGAACGTCCTTCCAGAAACTGGTTCATAAATTCTGCAACACGCTCTGCCCATCCTTCCAGAAAATAAACCTGTGGATAATAACAACTATGATATATAATCTTTTCTACGCCCAGTTCTCTTGCTGCTTCATAGGACTGATCGAAGCGAAGTCTTGTCACCTGACGAATCTGACTGTCATACGCCGCCGGATTCAGATCCAGAAACGGACCATGCAGCGTAAGATGTGCGGCTTCCATTACGTGAAGCCTCTCTTTATATTCCGGCAAATGTTCTTCCCAGTGATCCAGAACATCTGCAATGGAAAAATCGATACTCTCCACGCCCATTCCTGTCTGTTCTATTATTTCTTGCATCTCATTATCTGCGATCAGGTGACTTGCGTATACCATAGTTAATCCTTTCTTCTGTTATAATTTTTTGAAAAGTCCCGGCTATTATGATCCCGGCTGATTATTTCGCAGTGTTATTTTACTCTCACAGTTTTCACTTCACTCCATCTGGAATGATATTTTTTCCCTTTGACTGTTTTATAAGTACAGGCTTTCACATAATATTTTCTGCCTTTTTTTAATCCGGTAATTTTCTTTTTTGTTGTCTTATTACTCGGTATCACCAGTTTCTTCTCCGTGCCTTTTGCGAAATTCTTATTTGTGCTATATGCAATCTCATACCCTGTTGTCTGTATACTTTGTTTCTGCACTTTCACTGTAAATGCTTTCTTTCCGGCAGATATTTTCACAATCTTTGTACCTTGCGGCTTAATGATAAAGGACAGTTTCTTCGTGAATCTGTACTTATTATATCCATTCACTTTTACCGTATAAGTACCAACATACTGTCTTCCTGCAGAATATTTTAATTTATAGTCGCTGTCTTTCTCAAGTACTTTTCTCTTTCTGTCTTTTACGATAACTTCCGGTGTAATCTTTTTACCGGTATACACATAATTTTTCTTTTGTAAATATATGGATTTTATAAACGGAATTTTCTGATCTCCTGCACTGTCTACGTAATCTCCACAACCACTGCAATAAATTTCATAACTACATTTTCCATCCTTTTTCAGTGTAGCCATTACAATATCATCCGCAACATAAACTCTTCCCATATACATATGATCGCAAATGACATCCTGTATTACGTCCGGATCAAAAGCTTCTTCATCCACACCCGTAGAAGACATGATGGTTACAAAATCCAGTTTTGGGCAGTTTTTAAATGCATATTTTTCAATTATTCTTACAGATGATGGAATCCATACCCGACTTAAATTTGGCAAATTTTCAAAAGCTCTTGCTCCAATCTTTGTTATATTATCCTTTCCTTTCACTGATTTGATTTCCACTTTCTCAATCTGATCCGCAATTCCATTCCACGGTCTGTCTTCCGGATTTTTATAATCTGGAATCTCTCCTTTCCCGGAAATCACAAGCGCAGTCTCCACCTGTTCCTTTTCATCGACTACATCCTTTTGTTCTTCCAAATACCATTTTAATGTTCCAACTTCTCCACTTATTTTGTCTGATGCATATGCAACCATCCCCAATTTTCCTGACATGAATATCAATACAAGGAACAATGTTGCAGAAAGTATAACTGTAGTTACATGTTGTTTCCAATGTTTCTTTTTCATACGCGTCTCCTTTCTGTTGATTGCTTCTACTCCCCTAGTATATTATCTACAATAAGTATAAAGGATATCTCTCATTCATACAACTATCCAAAGGTCATAAAAACCTCCAGAGTAATATTTCTTACCTTTAACAGTCTTGTAAGTGCGGACTTTTACATAATAAGTCTTGCCTTTTTTCAGCCCTGTGATTAGGTATGCAGCGGATGGAATTTTTTTATATAACTTAACGCGATCACAAAAATTTGACAATATTCTTCCTGTTCATTTATTAACGATTGTGCTACAATCTTTGTTTGGAAGGTATTTCTATATAAGAAAAATGAAGGAGGTTTTTATTATGACAATACCAGAAAGAATCTCCGCTCTTCGCAAATTAATGGAAGAACGTGGTTACGACGTTTACATGATTCCAACCGATGATTTTCATCAGAGCGAATATGTGGGCGATCATTTTAAAGTAAGGGAATACATGACAGGTTTCACTGGCTCTGCCGGAACTGCCATTTTCACAAAAGACCAGGCTGGTCTGTGGACTGACGGAAGATATTTCCTGCAGGCTGAGCAGCAGTTAAACGGCACAGGTGTGAAGCTTTATAAAATGGGCGAGCCTGGTGTACCGACAGAAGAAGAATTTATCGCTTCGGTACTTCCGGAGAATGGAACACTTGGCTTCGACGGACGTGTTATCGCTATCGAAGAAGGTACTGCACTAGAAGCAGCCGTTGCAGCTAAAAATGGTAAGATCAACTATTCTGAAGATCTGGTAGATAAGGTGTGGACAGACCGTCCGGCACTTTCTGAAAAACCGGCATTTGCTCTTGGCGAAGAATACACCGGTGAGAGCACAGAAAGCAAACTTGCTCGTGTTCGCAAGGCTATGAAAAAAGCCGGCGCTGATGTGCATATCATCGCAGCTCTTGATGATGTATGCTGGATCACAAACCTGCGTGGAGATGACGTAGATTTCTTCCCGCTGCTTCTTTCTTATGCCATTGTAACAATGGATGAGATGAAGCTTTACATTGACGAGCGCAAGCTGAATGATGATATGAAAGCGGCTCTTGCAAAGAATAACATTACACTGCATCCGTACAATGCAATTTATGAGGATATCAAGAACTTAAGCGCTGATTCTACTGTTCTTGTTGATCCAAACAGATTAAACTATGCATTGTTCAACAACATTCCGGACGGAGCAAAAGTTGTACAGCAGGTAAATCCGACAATTGCTATGAAAGCAAAGAAAAATGATGTCGAGATCAAAAATATCATTAATGCACATAAAAAAGATGCCGTAGCCATGACGAAGTTCATGTACTGGCTGAAAACTAACATTGGTAAGATTGAAATCACAGAGTTAAGCGCTGCTGCCAAACTGGAAACTTTCCGTAAAGAGCAGGAAGGTTATCTGTGGCAGAGTTTTGAGCCGATCTGCGCATCCGGCGAACATGGTGCGATCGTGCATTATGAGCCGACTCAGGAAACAGATATCCCGCTTACTGAGAACGGATTATTCCTGACAGATACAGGTGGCGGATATTTAGAAGGATCTACAGATATCAGCCGTACTTTCGCATTTGGTAAACTGACACAACGTATGAAAGAAGATTTTACAACTGTTCTTCAGTGTAACTTCAATCTGGCACATGCCGTATTCCTGGAAGGAACAACCGGTTACAATCTGGATGTTCTGGCAAGAATGCCTGCTTGGAGACGTGGTATCAACTTCAACCACGGAACCGGACATGATGTCGGATACCTAATGAACATCCACGAAGCATCCTGCGGATTCCGCTGTGCAATCCGTGAAAAAGAGCATGCACCTCTGATGGCTGGTCTTGTAATCACAGACGAGCCGGGTATTTACATTGAAGGAAGCCACGGTGTCCGTACTGAAAATGAACTGCTTGTAAGAGAAGGCGAGAAGAACGAATATGGTCAATTCTTATATTTTGAACCAATCACTTACGTTCCAATCGATCTGGATGCCATCATCCCTGAGATGCTGACAGATCAGGAAAGAGAACAGCTCAATGACTACCATAAGAAAGTTTATGAGATTGTTGCTCCGCACCTGAACAACGATGAGCGTGAATGGTTGAAAGAGTATACAAGAGCCATCTAATGTAATGAGACCTTGAGTCACTATGACTTAATCTAACTACTAATAGCAACACGCATAAATGCTGTCTCTAATGATATGTTCCCAATTTTCTGAATATATCATAACGAGACAGCATTTTTTATGATAGTGCCTGAGCAGGAAGTTATCCACCACCACCGGCATCACTCTTTCAATATTTCAACTACTTCACAGTCACATTTTTCGCTCCTGCTTTTTTCAGGCGCTTCTGATAGGTTTTCTGATCTGCTTTCTTCGCTTTCAGCTTCATTTTAGAATCCGTTTTGGCAAATGCCTGTTTTCCGAATTTCGCTTTTCCGGATTTAAACTGTACAGATTGCAGATTCTTACATCCATAAAAAGCTTTCTCTCCAACCCGCTTCACATTTGCACCAAATACAACGGATTTCAGTTTTTTGTTGGATTTAAATGCTTTTGATGCTACTGCTGTAACTGTGTATTTTTTCTTTGCGATCTTAATCGCTGACGGAATCTTAAGGCTTGTTTTCTTCGCATTTGAAATTCCGATTGCTTTCACAGTTCCGCCTTTTACAGTAACGCTGCTGACTTTGTATGCGATTCCTCCGGATACCACTTTCATTCCCGGCTTCACCTGTTTCTGAGTAGCAGTTCCAACCTTCACTTTACAAACCCGGATAACCGTTCCGCTCTCCTGCATAGTAGAAACAACTGTAATCTGTGCCTCACCGTCCCTAACACCTTTTACGATACATTTATTTCCAAATGTTTCCAACTCTACTGCCGGATCGTCACAATAATATTCTACGTCAAAGCTCTCTGTAATATCATCCGGATATGGAATTGCATTTAATACCGTATATCCACCTTTTTTCATTTTCACATCCGTTTTGTTCAGATCAAATCCGTTACAATATATCTCATCATCAACCGGCTCTATAATATGTACTTTACAGCTTGCTTTTACTTTACCGTTTTTTGTAGATGCTGTAACTACCGTATCCCCAACACCAAGAATCTGTATCTCGCCATCCCCGGAAATTTTACCGACTTTTGAATTAGAGCACTTCCATATAAGCTCCTCGTTCTCACCGCTTCCTCCGATTACATAATATGGAATAGATAATGTATCTGTCTCATCATCATCTAAATAATCTGAATCTGTCTGGAAATACGTTTGTGTGATCTTATCATAGCCAAGTATAATCTTAGAGACTGGTTTTATTCTATCAGCACGTGTCCATTTAGCTGTGATTGTCATATCATCGTAAATTTCCATTTTCTTATCTACGCGGTACGTCTCTCCGTCGTCGTTTGCGTACCAGCCACTGAAAACGTAGCCTTTCTTTGTTCCCATTTTAGGAAACTCAGCACTGTCTCCATCTGCTACATTCTGTATGGAAAGAACTTTTTTACCATCCATGAATTTTACCTGGTGGTATTTTGTCTGTAAGGTATTTATATTTTCATTCACCCATTTGATACGCGCCTGAATCCAGCCTTTAAGCTGATCCACACTCTGCTGGAAAGTTTTATCTTTTTCGTCTACATCATAGTTGCCGCCATACTGATAAGCATTATATTTCATAGAATTGCGGATTTTTTCTGCATACTGATCGATCTGACCGCCGTCTTTGCTGGCTTCTTCCATCACTTTGCGGATCTCTGTCCAACGCGCGATCATTTTATCAGCAAAATCTTTATCCCTAAATAACCGTCCAAACCAGGCATTCTCCTTCATTGCCCAGCCTTCGCAGTTATATTCATTGTATTCATTATTGCCCCACGCTACATAATCGAAATCCCAAAGCGGTCCCCAGAATAATTTGCCATTCCGTGGTTTGTATAAATAAGTACTTGTGCTGCCAAACGCATCACCGTTCATACTGAATTCCTGCATCCAGTAATAATCAATCGCTGCATCGACATCCATATATTCTGCGTAAGATTTTCCGTCCTTTTTGAAATCTTTTCCATATATCGCATCTTCTGTATCCTGCACATATTTAGAAATGTAATTATACTGCGCTTCATTTTCATAATCTTCGAAAGAAGGTCTTTCGATCAGATAATCTGTGCCTTGTTTTGTATGAATGATCTTTCCATCTTCATCTTTGTATGGAGACATTGAAAGCAGATATCCGCCTGTGATCGTCGGCTCATCTGTTGCAGCTTTGGATTCGTCATCTGCCTCCAGATCATCGATATCTACACGGGAGTTTCCGACGCGTACCTGTTCAGAGAGCAGATAACTTCCATAATATTGTCCATTCATGACAACATCTACATATACACACTCCGGTGTGTAAGCCATGCCAAGTTTTTTACCCATCCAGTATGTAATCTTATTACGGATATGGCTCGGATCATAATAATCAGCTAACAGAACCCAGTGCTTGTTTTTACCCATATTAAACAGATTTGCTTTTTTATCCAGCTTGATCTTGTATGGATTCTTCCCGGTGCCCCATGTGGAATTTCCACGTCCGCGGATATATTCCATTGAATAGGTTTCAGTCTTCAGATTGTTCGTCTTTCCTTTATCGTTGGCATATTCGCAGGTGTATCCATTCGGGATCTCCACCTTCATATCACCGTAGCACTCTGTATCATGCTGCTGGTCGCCATTCATCGAATCAATGCTTCCTTTTGTCTCATCGATATTAAAATATATGGTCGGGACCGTACTTTTCGTAAATGTAATCGCACGCAGTGCCATTCCGGTTGTTGTCTCATTTTCACCCGGAACAATCTTAAACGATACTTTATGCTTTCCGGTAATTTTCTGCTCGGATACACTTGTTGTCTCGATTTTGGTGTACCATTTTTTTGCACGTTTCTGCTCTGCAGGTTTTACTTCTGCAAATGGAGTTGTGTTGTCATCCAGATAAAATTCCAGTTTTGCTTTTGTTCCTTTTACTGACAATGCATCAACATCCACTCTTCCGATCGTTCCGCCGGAGAAATCAAATTCATCCGCAAATGTAAATGTGTTGTCTGCCACATCCGTCGAATTGCCGGACACAAGAAGTCCTTCTGCTGCCCTGCTGTACGCGGCTTTTACCTGTTCCGGATTAGACAAAGTAATCTTCTGTTCATTGTAAAGACCTGAAATATTCTGTATGTCAAATGCGTCTTTCGATTCTGTATCCGCATCAGACACTGTGCCATCTGCCGCATCATTACCCGCGTTACTTTCTATGCCTTTTTCATTCTGTCCTGCCTGTGCTGCCACCGGAAGCTCCGTCATAGTCGCGCACAATGCTGCTGCCATTGTTGCTGCCATAAGCCTCTTCACGAATGCGTTGCTCTTTTTCATCGCTTCTCCTCCTCGCTCTTTGTTCGGGATTGTATTTTCATTTATGAACTTAGAATACTGCATCAAAAAAGCGAAAACAATACACCTCAAAGTATCTTAAGAAAGCATTCAAGAAATCTTAAGAAAAGCGGACATTCTGCTGAAATGTCCGCCTTATTATTTCTGTTATTTTTTAACAATCATTATTTGATTGTAACGCTCTTTCCTACTACTGATTTCTTGAAAATCTTCTTATAAGATTTCACCATCTTCTTATTCTGTTCTTTTGTTCCGACTTTTACATAAACTGTTTTTACTTTAGAGCTTTTCATACAGTCTTTGATCTGAGATTTCTTTAAACTCTTTGTCTTCAGAACAACTTTTGTTGCTTTTGATCCTGCGAATGCATTTTTCTTCAGTGTTTTAACATTTTTTCCGACGGTTACTTTAGCGATTTTTGCGCCTTTCAGAGATTTTGCTTCAACTTGTGTAACTTTAAATGTTTTACCTGCAATTTTAATTGTAGAAGAAATGGTATAACTCTTTATATTCTTTGCTTTTACAACAGAAACTGTCTTTGCCTTTGGTGAAAGCACTTTGTATACAGAACCGGCAATTGTATATTTTGCGCCTGCTACAATCTTCTTCTCCGGCTTTGGTTCTGGCTTTGGTTCCGGTGTCGGTTCTGGTTTTGCCGGTAATTTTTCGATTGGAACATTCTTCACCTGTGTCTGGAACTTATCATTTGTAAATGTTGCTGTATAAGCAGTATTTCCTTCTTCCTGCTCTGTTGCTTCCTTTGTCACTTCTGAAGTAACTGTTCCTTTTTCATTAATTCTGTTGCCGCAGTTTTCACAAATTGTATATGCTTCACAGGAACTGTTGTCTTCTGACCAGCTGTACTCCGGTTCACCATATTTATGTCCGGTATCTTCAACATTAATGCTCCATGTTGTTACGTCTTCATTGTCAGATTTTGATATGCAGATATCTTTTGTCAGATCCATATAAAATGCAGGGCGAGCCCATTTTGTATTGTCCATGATATTCGCATTGCCAAGTGTTCCACTTTCACTGACAGATCCGACACGGTTTACCATCTTTGCTGTTGAGCGTGTCCACCATGCATTGGCATATTTTTCTCCTGGAAAATATGCCATTCTTGCAGCATTATCTTTGAAATATTCTGCATTATCTGCTTCTTCTGCTGATAAAAAGAATACTTTGTTAGCTTTAGATTCTCCTTCTTTATAAGCTCCATCTTTATATGCCACATCAGAAATATCTGTTTCCTTTACCAAATCGGATTCTTTTAAAACATTTTTGTAAAAATTTTCACACCATGTTTTCACATTACTGGAATCCCACTTATTTCCTTTCCCCATCTGATTAAAGATCAAAGTATCTGATCCCTCTTTATCTTTCCACAAATATTCTGAAAGAAGGTATGCCTTGTCGGCAGCTCCATCCCCGTCTGTATCTGCTGTATCCAGTACAATCCAGCTTGGAGTTCCTACATAACTATCATCAGCAACTCCCATAGATACGTGATCGCCTTTCTTTATCTCCGCACTAGGTGCCGCTGCCTGAACTTCTTGTGCACCTGCCATACCCAGAACAGATCCCCCAAGAATAGTTGTTGTGAGCATTGCAAGCGAAAGTGTGTGCGCAATGCCCTTCTTTGTAACAATTTTTCTTTTCATGTTTTCTTTCTCCTCTCTTGGAAAATTGTTTATATCTAACACAGACTATCCTACTGTGCTTGATATTCCCCATTACTGTAAAATGTTATGTATTTCTATACAATCTTTACTTTACGACCAATTACAGATTTCCGAAAAAATTTTTTATATGATTTTAGAACTTTTTTATTCTGTGCTTTTGTTCCAACTTTTACATAAACCTTTTTTACTTTAGAGCCACTCATGCAACCTTTGATCTGAGATTTCTTTAAGTTCTTTGTCTTCAGAACAACCTTTATTACCTTGGATCCCGCAAATGCATTTTTCTTCAATGTCTTAACATTCTTGCCAACTGTTACGTTATCAATTTTTGCTGCTTTCAGAGAGTTTGCTTCAACCTGTACGACTTTAAATATTTTACTTTCAATTTTGACAGTTGAAGAAATTATATAGCTCTTTACATTCTTTGCTTTTACGACAGAAACTGTCTTTGCTTTTGGCGAAAGCACTTTGTATACAGAACCTGCTACCGTATATTTCGCTCCGGACACAATCTTCTTTTCCGGTTTTGATGTCGGTTTTTCTGGTTGTTTTGCAAGCGGAATATGCTTCACCTGTGTCTGGAATATTTTGTTTGTAAATGTTGCGGTTAAGGAACATACACCTTCTGTTTTCTCCGTTGCTTTCTTTATAATCTCTGACACGCCAACTACATTTTCTGTTATTTCTTTTCCACAGATAACGCAACTCGTCACTGCGGTACATGTTTTTTGATCATCTGACCAATAATACTCCGGCTCTGCATAGCTGTGCGGATCTTCTGCACCATCTATAAACCAGATCTGCCTCCCTTTGTTTTCTGTTCCGGTTATAGATTTGATCGAAGATAAGTCCGCCCAGAATGCCGGTCTTGCTGCACTTATCTCATACACAAAATTCTTTCCCAGATCTCCATAGCTGAAAACCCGTCCCGCACACACATTACTGTTTTCACGCGGTGAACGGAGCCACCAGCTCTCTGCCTTTCCTGCATTTTTCCCGTCATGCAGGTATGCAATTCGCTGATTTTTCTCCGGCATATATTTTGCCACTTCTTCAGCCGATAAGAAAAATACTTTATCTTTATTTAACAAATTCTCCTGCTTTGAATATTGTATTGTCACAATATCCGGAGACTGAAAAAATGCGTCTGATTTTGTCGTTTCTTTTATTTTTAAGCCAGCGACGTCTGCCAACACGGCATTCTCAAAATCTGCACACCACTGTTTTGCTTCACTTTTCGTCCACAGATTTCCTTTTGTTTCATCTGTATTAAAATGAATCAGCTCTCCGGCTTCGGTTCCGTCCCCTTTCCAAAGATATTCAGATAACAAGAGCACACTACCGTCACTGTCTTTTTCAAGCACCCTCCAGCAAGGTAATCCCGTATAACCTTCCGCATTTTTCCCCATAAAAAGAAGATCCCCTGTTTTTATATCCGCTATCCTCTTCGCATTTATTGTTTCCGCATATACTGTTTGTGGTTTCCGGAAAATTAGACCACATATACAAATCAGCACGATCGATAGAAAAGTATATATCCATCTTCTTTGTATTTTCTTCATTTTCTTTCATTCCTTTCCCAAACTTTTGCTTTATACAACTTCTTCTCTCTAATCAATTTATTAAAAAAGTCTTACGCTTCGTCCAAGAACTGATTTCTTGAAGAATTTCTTATATGCTTTTAATATCTTCTTATTCTCTTTCTTTGTTCCGACTTTTACTTGTATTGTTTTTACTTTTGATGATTTCATGCAGTTTTTAATTGTTGATTTCTTCAGATTTTTTGTCTTTAAAATCACTTTTGTTACTTTTGATCCCGCAAATGCCTTTGGCTTTAAAACTTTTACATTTTTTCCAATTGTTACTTTAACAATTTTAGAATCTTTGAACGCTTTCGTTTCAATCTGCGTAACTTTAAATGTTTTTCCTTGAATCTTAACTGTAGAAGAAATGGTATAACTCTTTACATTCTTTGCTTTCACAATTGAAACCGTCTTTGCCTTTGGTGAAAGCACTTTGTATACAGAACCGGCAATTGTATATTTTGCTCCTGCTGTAATCTTCTTAGATTTTGTCTCTGTCTTTGATGGCAGTTTCTCAATGGAAATATTTTTCACCTGTGTCTGAAAACGTTCATCCGGAAATATTGCTGTATATACATCCATTCCATTTTCTTTCGCTGTTGGTTTTTTTTCACTTGTTACAAATACTGTTGCTTTCTCAACAATACTCTCTCCACAAATCTCACAACGAATCGTTCCTGTGCATCCCCGATTATCCTTCGACCATTCATATACCGGTGCACCATAAGTATGTCCCAGTTTATCTGCATCCGCTTTCCATACAGTTACACCGTCTTTTTCTGTTTTCACCGCACAAATATCTGATGGAAGCCGTAAATTGAATCCAGGTCTTGCTGCGATCAGATGCTCGATGGAATAATTATGAATTGATCCATCATTATCCACCACTCCAATATAATCATGATATTCACTACAGTCTGTTCCCGGGCAACGAAGCAGCCATTTGTAACCACTACTAAGATTCGCTCCGGTTCTGTATGCATCATACTCTTTAAACGATAAGAAAAATACTTTATCTTTATCTGTTTTCGTTCCGTCAATATTACTTACATCCAGCCATGCCGATCCGCTCTCTGTATCCGTTGTCCTTACGCCAATCACTCGATCCTTAACTGTAACCGGAAGCTTCCTGTAATACTCTGTACAATATTTCTGCGCACTGCTTCCTTCCCACGCGTTCGATTCTCCCTTCTCATCGAACATAATCTTATCGTAATATCCATTCAACATTACAAATGTTCCACTTGTCCCGACATTCGTCTCCGTTGGATTTAAAACCACATAATCTTCTTTCCAATCGCCGGATTGCAATTCTAAGATATTTCCCTGTTTCATATCTTCTCCAAGAACTGCCGCATGTACGTCCCATGGCTTAGCCAATCCGGCCAGTGTTAAACATGCCGCCATACAAAATACCGATTTCTTAACAGATGCATGCCATTTTTTTTCTTTATTCTTTTTTTTCATACTTTTTCCCTTTCCCCAAACAAATATGTGTTATTAGTGTTTTCTATAAGTCCTCCTCATATATTAATTTTTTGTATATATTGTATATTATCTTGTTGTATTTATTCTCATTTTTGTTTATTTTTATAATTGGATTATATCTGTCATATATATCATTGTCAATACGATAACACCTCTATATTGCCAAATCCGGTATCCGGAAATTTTCCGATGCGGAAATGGAAGCGTTGCATGTTATTGAATGTTTGAAAAAATCAGGATTACAGATCAAAGAGATCAAACAATTTATGCAATGGTGCACGGAAGGTCCTTCCACTTACGGAAAACGTAATCTTGCACACGGAATCGAAAAGTAAAATCATGAGGAATCATTATGAAGAAAAAGATATTTAACATTATTCAGATTGGCGACAAGAGCAATCGTATCAGCCGGGCTTTTGATTTTTTTATTACGATTGTGATCATTTCCAATATTCTTGTAACTTTTTTGGAAACCTTTGAACAGTTGTCCTTTTTATCCGGCTTCTTTTGCGGCATGGAATATGTAACCATTTTTATTTTCTGCATTGCTTATCTCGGCGTCGGTGTTGTCGCTATTCCGACCGGTATTATCAGCGCCGGTTTCGTCGAGCAATACCAGCACAAAAGCAATATTTCCGATTTTTTAGTATTGCGCGATCATTTGTCTGTGCTTCCCCAGAAAAATATGATATTAAAGTTAAATGATATTATTGTGATCCGTACGCAAGAGGAGGATAGCAAGCAAATTATTCGTAATCTTTAATTACCTGACCATTTCTGAGCAAATGCTTACAACAGGTAACTGAAAATATCCCGAAAGAAGCCACCGATAACTTTTCATCTGTTATCAGTGGCTCCTTTTTAACGCTGTCATCGTTGAAAGCTTTCGCCCCAGCGTCCTTATTTTATTTCTGCAAGACAGATGTCTGCTCCTTCTGCCTGTACATTAATGCTGTACTTATCCGGGTAATATCTCGTTGAAAATACATATTCTCCGTCATTTACAAATACTTCTACGGAAGAGACATCCGCAATAACACGGATATTCGTCACTTCATCCGTTTCTACATACCGGCAGTCTCTTCCGGCAGAAACGCAAGTCTTTCTATTGTCTGTAAAACGCATCCTGAATCTGCCATCTGTATATTCCAGAAGCTTCTCTTCACTGACATAGCCTCCGTTCAGATATCTGGATACGGCCGCACTCGATACGCCTGCCAGTTTTGCTATTTCTTTAATTGTCAACGGGATATCCTCCTTTTATCTCAGTAATTTTCTCTTGATTATTCTTTCTGCTTCATCGAATCTTAGTAATTTTCTGCATGTACTTCAAAATATGCCTGTGGATGTGCACATACCGGACAGACTTCCGGTGCCTTTTCGCCAACTACGATGTGTCCACAGTTGCGGCACTCCCATACTTTTACTTCGCTCTTCGCAAATACTTCCTGTGCTTCCACATTATGAAGCAGTGCACGGTAGCGCTCTTCATGCGCTTTCTCGATCGCTGCAACCATGCGGAATTTCTCAGCCAGCTCCGGAAATCCTTCTGCTTCTGCAGTCTTGGCAAATCCATCATACATATCTGTCCACTCGTAGTTTTCTCCTTCTGCAGCCGCTGCCAGGTTCTCTGCTGTATTTCCGATTCCTTCTAATTCTTTGAACCACATTTTTGCATGTTCTTTTTCGTTATCTGCTGTTTTTAAAAACAGGGAAGAAATCTGCTCAAAGCCTTCTTTCTTTGCTTTCGATGCGAAATATGTGTATTTATTTCTCGCCTGTGACTCACCTGAAAATGCTTCCATCAAGTTCTTTTCTGTCTCTGTTCCTGAATATTTGTTTCCCATTTTAAAACCCTCCGTCTCTTAAAATATTTGTCCGGAAATGCCGTTTCCTCATTTTCGATACTATCTATATTATACAGCTTTTTCCAAAATATAAACAAAATTTCTTTACAACAAATATGTTTCAATCTTTTCTTTCTGAAGATTCTCACCGATCACAATAAGCACTTCCTGCCCTTCCGCGACATCCGCTGTCAGCATATGGTCTCTCGTTGCATTAATCTGTTTCCAACCGTCTTCTTTTGCAAATCCTTTGATGCGGAAGACATGTCCGCATGCCGGATCTGCCAAAATCTGTCTGGCAGCTTCACCCAGTTCCTGCACATTTTTATGAAGTTCCAGAAAATACAAAGACGTGAAATCTTCTTCTGTTGCATCCATCTTACGGTAACTTGCCTGTTTATATCCCACTGCCATGATCCGCTCAAAGTCCGTATCTGTCATACTGTCCGCTGTCTTTTCCAGTATCTCGTCTCCCTCCAGCACTCTCTTACACCCAATACCGGCAAGCGCATGGTTCAGATGTGCGATCGTATTTCTCTTATCTTCTTCATTCGCCAGATCTGTCTTGCTTAAAATGACACAGCCGGCATTGGAGACCTCCGACGCAAGCAGATAATCTGCTTCTGCTGATAAATGTTCCTCCAGAGCCGCATCTGCCACTGCAATAACACTTCCGATCTCATACCAACGGTCCAGGGGATCGTCCCGCAAAACATCAAAGAATTCATCTACATCATAGATGCCCGACGGTTCCACGATCACCCGGTCATATCCACACATTCCCATGGAAATTAACTTTGTGCGGAACCGTCTGCGGTGCGTCTCTTTATCGCAGCCACCGGAAACCATCTCCAGTTCACATTTTTCTCCCATCAGATCTTGAAGCAGCATCATATCAACGTTGACAGCTCCATAATCATTTTCCAGAATCCCGATATTCATCCCCTGTCCGATCAGATACTCTGCATATTTTTTTATAAATGTTGTCTTCCCGGAGCCTAAAAATCCGGTAATCAGATCTATTTTTACCATTCTATGTCTCTCCTGCTATTATTTTCCTATAATTATCTCAGGTTTCATTCTTTACAAATTCTCTGTTTGCTTAATATGACATATATAAAATTCTCAATGATTTGCACGAACGCATATGCTCGGCAGTCATTTGCATTTTCTTGATTCTAACATAAAATCTCTCTCTCCGCTATATCCGCATATGATCAGCAAAGAAAAATGGTGCCGGAAATCCCGACACCATTTTCCCGTAAGGTATATAAAGAGAGTCTGCCAAGAAGGCATTCTATGTTATTGCTTTACGAACTTGCATTTCTTAAGTCCGTAAGCGCATAACAGCTTTTTGTACGTTGTATATCTGCTCCTTGGCACATATACTTTTGCATTCTTCACATTAATAAATACATGTGGCTTCTCCAACCTCATCCGTTTTGTTCCTTTAAATACAATCTTTTTCAACTTCTTATTCTGACAAAACGCATGTGCAAACATTTTTGTTACATTCTTTCCAACTGTAAGTTTCTTAAGATTCGAACACCTGTAAAATGCTTTGTATCCAACTTTTTCGATAGAATCCGGAAGTACAATCGTTTTGATTTTCTTATTTGCTTCAAACGCACGCTTTCCAATCGCTGTTACATTATATTTGACCGAATTCCATGAAATGCTCTTTGGAATCGACACATTTTTACTGCTGCATTTTTTGGCAAATCCGATAACTTCCACTTTTCCTGTTCCGTCTGTTTTCGAATTTGTCACCCTATAACGATATATCCCTTTCGTAATAACATCGCCTTTGTGTATGTTCCGCTTTCCTGTTACATTTACTTTGATCATGGCTGTGGCGTCGAGTTCTGAATTTTTCACAGTTACAGTACTGTTCAGGCTTTTATATTTGTCTTCATCAATAATATATTTTAAGTAAACCGTTTCTTTTTTATCACTGTTAAGACTACCCGCCTTCAATACTTTTTTCTCTGTCGCTTTATTTTTTTCTATAGATGCCACTTTACTTTTTTTCAGCTCTTTGCCTTTACTGTCTGTAAGAGCCCAGTGCCCATGGGCTTGATTAAATCCATAGTAATCTACGCCATTTTTATTTGTTCCTTTTACTGTAATCTTTTCCAGTGCAAATTGATCTCCACTTCGCATGTTCAACGTCTTCACACCATTTGTAACAACCACTTTTTTAAGAGGATACAGTGGGATGAGCCCTTTGACATCCGAATGCGTACTATTTGCATCATAACGGAGCACACCACCAGTTACTGCCATCGGACAATGGGACGACAGCCATGCTACCTTATCTTTCAACGTTACTTTTTCACTGCCTGCTGACTGAGTCATTGTACCGGAAGAGACATTCTCTTTCGCCTTCTTCGCGATATTTTTACTATCATCCGTACTCTGTGTTCCATAGATAGAGGTATCTTCTGTATAATAAAAATTCACACTGTTAATCAATTGGAGCATATAATTCTCTATTCCTGCAGCCTCTAGTGCTTCTTTGTCTGCCTTTCCGATCGGCTGTATCCATTTCCTGTATACTCCGGAATTTTCATCATAGCTCCATTCATTTTCAACTTCTTCTCCGTTGCTGTCCTTCACAACTTTATCATATAAGTAATACGTCTTATTTCTAAGTTTATATATACCGCTTGCTGTCATCTCAGTCTCATAAGAAACCGGACGTTCTTCTTCCAGATCCTCTACGTCAAATGTACTCTGGATTTCTCCGTCGTCACTTACAAGGATCCTGTTCACACGTACTGCTGCCGTCTCTGTTCCGACCTCATCCTCGTTGATCGTTCCGTTTAAGATTCCTGTCCAGTCCAGGCTATTTACTTTATCTGCCGGTCTTTCATCATTTCTTTTCTCAGACCAGCCAACAGTCTGTCCATAAGTCTCTTCGTAATTTTGTGTGTTTACATATTTTACTGCACGATTATACAGATTATCCATCGCTGTCGTGCCGCCTTTTTCTGAATCCGTTCCAAAAATCGTACTGAAATGCCCCTGCCGATATCCAGATGTATGGAACATCTGCACTTTATCGTTATCATCATACACCACGCCCGATAACGAGAAAATTGCTGTTTTAAATGTCACTGCCACGGGACAGTCATAACCTAATTTTACATTCGTTGCAACGCCTGAAGATTCTACTCCGGCTGCTGTCTGTGCCGGAAGCGTTATATTGGTGGAAACTTTATTTTCCTTTAACAGACTATACTCCTTCTCCCCGGAATAAGCGGTAGGCAATGCCTCTCCGCATGTAACTTCCAGTCCCGACTTTTTTTCTATCTCGCCCAAAAGCGGAATCCCCGTTGAAAGTCCGATATCCGGGTTGATCATCTCACTGTAAGAATACTTCTTTCCTGCCTCTAAAGTGTTGGACGTTGTAAGCGAATGAGATTGTTTTAACTCCATTCCCACATTTTTTGCCTTTGTTGATTCATTTTTATAATAACTGAGTTCCGGATCTTTCTTACTACTTGTTTGAATAGATACCCCGCCGGCATTATTTTCTGCCGCTTGCTGCAGCGACTCATACTCCTGTGCTTTTGTAATATATTCCAGTCCGTCTCCGGCAAGCACCGCTAACTTAAAATCATAAAATGCAATTCCAAATGTATTATAGTTATACTTAAATGTTCTGCCTGCGCGGTCCACACACGTAACAAGCGAAAATACTACATCCTGTCCGGTATCATCATTTAACTGTTTTAATGTATTTTCTGCACTCTCGGTCTCTTGTAGCACATCACTTCCTTTGATCTTATGATGAATCGCATCTGCGATTTCATCTGCAGCAAGTTGTCGTACCTCTTTCAGACTGGTCGTACAGGAAAGCCCACTCCACTTTGTATAATCCTTTCCTTTTGTTCCATTCACATGCTCTTCCGGCTGTGCAAGCGCATCGGAAATATCTGCATATCCTGCTTTGTTCCGTGTATTTTCTGTAGTAAAATTATTCTCAAATCCGCCGTTTGCATTTACTCTTGCCGCAACTTTACTATGCGTTCCATAAATCTGCTCTGCAAGAGACGACCACTGACTGATCACACTATCTGTGCCACCATCCATATCTTTTCCACTTTGCAGAACCGCTTTAAATAAAGCCTTCTGATCTGCCAGATTCAAGCGCTTTTCCGGATCTCCATCATGGATATCATAATATATCTTGTTATCTATATTCACCGAACGAATCCCTGTCCGGTCTTTTACCGGGCCGCTTTCCGCATTGTTTTTATACCGATATGTCACACTGGCGTCAGACGCCGCTTTCACCGGCAAAGGAACGGATAATCCGAGTACAGACGACATAGCCAGTACTACTGCGAGGGTCCCTGCCAACATTTTTCTTTTTCTGTAATTCATCCTCTGCACCTCTTGTATTTATATTGATTATTTATTCACTGTAAATATTGTTTGCCTTCTTTTTCCGAAACCGCATACAGATAACGGTGACAACCACACCTGCCACAAAAGCAGCAAGACCGATCAGTACATAAATATCTGCTCCGTTGCGCAGGAGAACAGATCCGTAGCCGGATGCTACCGTCGCAACTCCAGATATGTGTGTCATACGAAACATCCTCCCCATACATACAGCCAGTACAATAGCTATCGCTATTAATCCTGAAATAATCCGCCTGTCATACCGGCAGCGCAAAAACAGACTCCGGCGACGGATCTTACATTTTCTGATCTCCTTCTGATCCATTTTCCGACCTCCTTTCTCGATTTTATATACTTTTTTCACTCTCTATCTATACGAAAGACACAATAAAAAAAATCCTTTCACTTATTTTTCCTAAGTGAAAGAATTTTTTTCTTCTTTTAATTTTATTATGCTCTTCCATCCGGCAAACAGCCCAAGTATCATGACTGTCGGGAACAGATATCCAAATGCTCTCCAGTTCCCTTCTGCAGAAACAAGAAGATTATAAATTGCATGAAATACACTGCACGCTCCAAGAAGTCCGACCATTCCGGTTATTGCAAGAGTACGTCTCCGGAAAATATAAGTAATCCCGAATCCCATAAGAATCCCACACAGGATATGCAACGCACCGGAAGCAAATCCACGGACTACAAGGATCTCAAAATCTGCTGCTCCGTTCTCTGTCAGATAGCATATATTTTCAAATGTTGCAAATCCAACCGCAATCGCAATCGCGGTTCTTGGTATTTCTTCTTTCTTCGGTTCAAAAATCAGAATGTAAAACAGAAGCGGAAATAATTTCATCACTTCTTCGCAGACCGGCGTAATCTCAATTGCCGCCTGTACTGCATCTGCTCCATAATAATTCATAAAAAAGCTGTTCACATATGCCGACAGCATACACATTCCCATTCCGGTTGTAACAAAAAACGTATATTTTCTCGCCTCACCCGGTATAAACAGAAGTGACAACAACATCGGTACTGCAATACAGATGAAAATATTTTCAATGTACATCATGTTTCTTCACCTCCGAAACTGTACACGGCAGCAGACCGGCGACTGAAAAAGTCAGTACAAAATCAATCAGGAAATACAGATTAAATTTTGTATAATCATTGAAAAAATGCGAGCTTATGTATAGAACAAGCTGAAGGATCACACAGATCAGCGGCCACACATCTGTCAACCGGATGTCGTCTCCATACTGCATATGAAATACCGCTATATACGTAATTGCTCCGACTGTCACTGCAAATGCTCCTGTAGACAGAATTGCCGGACCGAATATCTCACTTCTCATTGCGACTATAAAAATCACAGCCGCACAGACTGCAGGGACAGGCGCAAAACGGGATTTTTCCCCGTCTCTGCGCACAATCTGATAAGTATGCAGAAAGAGATAGCTGGAAATCCATGAAATCTCTGCTACATAAAAAATCTGCGGAACGTCACCGCGAATGAAGAGGTATAACACATAATACAAAGTCCCCATCATAAAACAACCATGTTCCAGCGCCAGAATAATATAGATCCGGTCTTTTTGCCGGAACCAGAAAATAATATCTGCCACTGCCGCCACAAGCATTACACCGACCTGCATAAAATTGTCAATCAACTCAAAATTCATCTGTATGCTCCCTGCTTCTACTCTTCATCCTTTTTCGCCTGTTCCGCACTCTTTTCATATTGTTTCTTCTCCTGCCGATGCTCCTCTGCACGTTTCATCCGATATAACAACACTGTCACACACACACCAAGTGCAAATGCCAGTATTCCCATACATATATATCCGAGCGCATCATACTGTCCGAACATGCTTGCCATTCCGGGACTGTAATTCATCTTACCTGCAGCGTTCTGCTTCATAACACTCGGAAGATACATTCCCAGACCGACTACAGCGATCAGACATGCGGCAATACTTATTCCACTGATCATATACTGTCTTTTCTTACGCTCTTCTATCTTAATCTCCTGTGTTCTTTTATGAATCAACTGCTGACGCTCTTTATTCGTCCGCATATACAAATCCCTCCTGTTCCAGAATGATTTTCAGACTTTTTTTGCCTCTATGTACCAGATTCGTAATCTGCTGTTCGCTCTTTCCGAGAATCTTTCCTGCTTCCCGGTAACTCATTCCTTCCAGACTCACAAGATACAATGCTTCCCGATACTCTGTTTTTAACTTTGCCATCGCTTCATAAAGCTGACGTTCTCTCTCCGTCTGTCGAAGTTTTGTATCTACCAGTTCCTCACTCGGCAGATCAAAAGTCAGATCATCCAGATGCAAAAACCACAGTTTATGCTTCTGGTTATGCCGGATTGTCAGATTCCTTGCTGTCTTATATAAATAAGCCCTAAAACTTCCATTCCCCTTAATCGGACGCTCCTTTGCAAAAATCTTAGAAAATGCTTCAATCATCAAATCTTCTGATTCATGTATATCATGGATATATCCATGGATGTAATAGGTAAGCGCATCCCCGTATCTGTCTACCAGAATGTCGGCACCTTGTTCTATGCCATCCAGATATTGCCAATATGCCTCCTCGTCTGAGATCATACGGGTTCCCCCTTCCTTTTTCTTTTATTGTATCCGAATCGACTTTATTTTTCAATCTTTTCAAAATAGTGCTGACCGCTAATTCCTATTTTTATCTTTGATTTTACATATATTATTTAATTATTATCCTATAATATCCTTTCTTTTTCAGTTTTTGCTTGTTATAATTATGCCACCATTTAAACCTAATCCCTTTTCGGATACTGCGATAAGCTATGGTAATTAAAATGAGACAGAGAACTGTGGTCAAAGCTCTCTGTCTCTTTATAAGATGATACAATTATTAGTGAATTGTCTTTGCTATAAAATATATTTCCTGTAGCGATTATTTGATCTCGTCTGTCTCGATGACGAATTTTACTGCTCCATCCATAGATTTGTCTCTTCCGCTGTATGTCTTGTAAGCACACTTGTCAGAAGTCAGTGCATCGAAACGATCCAGAACATCACCGAGTTCATCCTCGAATGTGCTCTTTAACTTGCCTGTTCCTTCTTTCTGGAATTTATCTGCTCCGTTTGCAAGCTCCTCTGCTCCTGAGCTTAACTTATCAGCTCCTGAGCGAAGCTCATCGCTGTTAGAAGAAAGCTTTGCAGATCCTTCGCTTAACTGTGAGCCAAGTGTATTAAGACCGTTTGCAAGCTTGTTTGTTCCGCTCTGCAGTGTGCTTACTCCGGCTACGAGTGTCGGGCTATTTTTCTTTAATTTCAATGCACCGCCTGTGAGGGCATCATTATAAGAACTGAGCTGTGAAAATCCTTTGTTCAAAGCAGCAATTCCCTGCTGTGCTTTCGGGAAAGCGACAGAAGTCTTACCATCTAACTCATTGATTCCTCCTGCCAGAGCTACGATACCTTTGTCTAATCCTTCCATTCCAGCATTCAATGCATCAATCTTTGTTGTAAGGTCTTTCACATCATCCTGTGGAAGCGCATCTTTTCCTTTTGCGATAGCATCCAGTTTTTTCTGCATCTCCGGAAGCTGTACCTGAAGTGCCATAGCTGTGTTTTCAAATGTTGTACCCTGTTTCTGAATATCAGCTGCAATCTTCTGAATGTTTGTCGGATCTACAGATGGCATTGTAATGCTGACTTTATCCTGTTTCTTTAATGCATCGATATCTTTTGTTGCGTCTTTCGCATCTTTTAATGCATCGATGGACTCATTCAGCTCTTTCTTCTCTGCGGCTGTTGCATTTTCTTTCTGTTTCTCTAATGCTGCAACAGAGCTGTCGATCTGCTTCTTGCTCTTCTCGGAAGCTGTCTGTGCTTTATCTACCGCATCATTGTAATCTGTAATGGATTTATTTAATTCTGTAACTTTTGCTTCGCAGGCTTTCTGTAAATTACCAAGCTGCGTATTGATTGTACCTAATTCTTTCTGTAAGCTTTCAAGATCTGTACCGATCTGCTGTACCGGTGCAGCAATTCCTGTATTCATTGCTGTCTGCAGGCTTTCTGTCTCTGCGATCATCTCCTTACCGGTTTTTACCATTCCGTCAACCTGACCAAGTAATGCCTGTACTTCTGCACTGCCAAGAGCTTTCTTTAACTGCGCTGTTCCGGCTGCAAGCTGTGCGGAAGCAACCGTTAAGTCTTCTTTTGCCTCTCCCTTACCGTCTGTAGAAGCTTTCATTTTGTCGATCGCTCCCTGGATCTTTGTAAGGCCATCGCTCAATGTTGTAAGTTGTTTTGCTCCTTTGGCAAGCTTCTTCTCGCCACCTACATAAGATGTAACTCCATTTGCAAGAGTTGTTGTTCCTTTCGCGTAGTCATTGACACCTTTTACAACTTTGTTGACGCCATTTACATACTCTGTAACACTACCGCTTAATTCTCCGTCATTGCTTAAATATTTCTGGATTGCATCATTTAACGTATCTGCACCTTCTGTGTAGCTGTCCACTCCGTCTGCAAGTGTCTTTGTTCCATCGGAAAGTGTGTTCGACCCGCTTACGAGCTCCAGTGCTGCATCATCGAGCTCGTCGAGTGCATTCTGAAGGGAATCCATATCTGCAATGTTATCAAGATCTAAGTCCTTTGTAAGGTCACTCAAGCCTACTGTAAATGTAGAAGACATCTCGAAATCGGTTACGTCTGCTTCCACTTCCAGGCTTTCCGGAATTGTAAGATCATCTGCATCCTTGATATCATCCAGGTTCAGGCTTTCTTTTAATCCCGGCATACCAAATCCAACAACAATACTTCTGTTTCCATCAGAAATAACTTTTCCGTTATCGATCGTAACATTTGTGAAGTTGTCATTTGGAAGAATCATACCCGTCATCATTACGAAAGCTGTATACATGTTTTCTGTCTTGCCATTTACTTCCACATTCTTCTTGGATTTATTTTCATAGTTTACTTTAATTTTCAGATGTCCGCTTTTACCTTTTAACTTGTTCGGCTGAATCTCTTTTCCATCCAGGTAATAAGTGAGTTTTACGGATACCGGAAGTTCTTTGTCGGTTGTTCCCTGATAATAAATGTCTTTTCCGTCTGTATTCCATGTAATTTTGTCACCGTCTGCTGTATATTTCTCATCACCTTTGACATTCTTAATGTCATTCAGTGTACTCTTGTCTGTAAGTTTTCCGGAAACATCACCGGAATTTTTCAGCCAGTTGGATACAGTAATTTCATCTGTATTACCGGATGCATCTGCATTTACATACACAGTTTCTTCTTTATATAATTTGTCATCGTTATCTTTTTTATCAGAGCTTGCAGCATATACCGGCATCGCACCTACCATAACCGACATTCCTACAGCAAGAGAAGTTGTGAGTCCACGTTTGATCAATTTACTATTTCTATTCATGCTTCTTACTTCCTTTCTACCTTACTTCGCCTCTGCGGCATACACATCATTTCCTACCATTTTCTTATCATCAAGGAAACCAATGGATGTCTTGCAGATTACTTTGTCAAAAATCATAAACATTGCCGGCAGTACAAAAAGTACGACTATCATACTGATGATAGCGCCTCGCGCTAACAGTGTACAGATAGATCCGATCATCTCAACCTTTGAGTAACATGCAACACCAAATGTTGCTGCGAAGAAACTCAGTCCACTACTGATGATAGATTCCATACTTGTCTTGTGCGCAATACTGATTGCTTCCATCTTCTGCTTGCCGTGCTGTCGTTCACGCTGATAACGGGTTGTCATCAGAATCGCGTAATCAACGGTTGCTCCTAACTGGATCGCTCCGATAACGATGCTGGCAACGAACGGAAGGCTGATTCCCTGATAATACGGAATCGCCATATTTACCATAATTGCAAATTCAATAACAGATACCAGGATGATCGGCAACGAAATGGATTTGAAAATCACCATAATAATGATGAAAATGGCTGCAATGGAAATTGCATTTAC
This sequence comes from Dorea hominis, assembly GCF_014287705.1. NCBI lineage: Bacteria > Bacillati > Bacillota > Clostridia > Lachnospirales > Lachnospiraceae > Dorea > Dorea hominis. Next base: position 93,189 of record NZ_JACOOY010000004.1, read on the forward strand.
TCTTACAAGGTCTGTATCTGTAACATCCTGTAAGTCTTTCATCAGCGGTGCTTCGCCAATCACCATTCCTGATTTATCATATTTCTTAACGATCTTATCAACCTTTTTGATCTGTGCATTTACCTGATCGGTTGCTGATTCATATTCAGAACCTACGAATGCAAGTTCGTAATTATCACTCTTAAGCATCTTCTTAATGTCCTTCGGGATCATAGAATCCGGAACGCTTGGTCCGATCAAGGAGTTCATGCTGATTGTCCATTTAACACCCTTGACCTTATCGATCTCATCAAACATCTTCTGCTTATCCAGTGAATCCATGTTCTTATCCATCATGACGATATGCATATTGCTCATATCAAAGTCTTTCTTAAGCTCTGCATTCGCTACGTTACTGTCCAGTGTAGACGGCAGTGAATCAGCAATGTTGTAATAAATCTTTGTATGATTGTTACCATAAATAGCCGGAAGCAATAATACAAGGAAGATTACAATCCATGCTTTGTAATGCTTGGTAATAAATGCGGACGGCTTATCCATATGCGCCAGCAGCAGCTTGTGCTGTGTCTTATCGATCGCCTTATCAAAGAACAATACGAGTGACGGAAGCACAGTTACACAACAGATAACTCCGATCACAACACCCTTTGCCATAACGATTCCGAGGTCACGTCCAAGTGCAAATGTCATAACACAAAGTGCAACAAATCCGGCTACGGTTGTAACAGAACTTCCCGCTACAGACTTGAATGTGTTGGAAATGGCATGCCCCATGGCACGTTCTTTCTCACCAGGGAACCTCTTTTTATTTTCTTCGTAACTGTTCAGCAGGAAGATAGAATAGTCCATCGTAACTCCAAGTTGCAGTACCGCTGTCAATGCCTGCGTAATATAGGAAGTTTCTCCGAGGATAATATTACTTCCCAGGTTATACAAAATCGCAAGTCCGATACTGAGCAAGAATAAAACAGGAACGACAAAAGATCCACATGTCAGCTCCAGAACAATCAGACTCAGAACTGCTGCAATGACCACATATACTGGCAGTTCCTGCATTGCTATGTTCTTAATATCTGTAACAATTCCTGTCATACCGCTGATGAAGCACTGCTTATTCGCCACATGACGAAGCTGTGTCAATGCATCCATCGCATCATCTGAGGATGTTGTATTATCGAATAATACTAACATCATTGTTGCATCGCCTTTGAAAAATGACTCTCTTAAATCCTTCGGGATCATCTCTACCGGAAGGCTAATATCTGCAACATCATCATACCATAACACGTCCTTTACGTGTTTGACCTTACTGAATTTTTCTTTCATTTGCTGGACGTCTTTCAATTCCATGTCCTTCACAACTACCATGGAGAACGCTCCCATGCCATATTCATCTACGAGAATATCCTGGCCTTTTACCGTCTCCAGATGTTCCGGAAGATAACTCAGCAGATCATAATTAACTCTCGTCTTCACTACTCCGATTGCTGACGGGATTGTCAGCAGCAATGCGAGAATCAGCACAATTACTCGGTGCTTTGCAATCCACTTTCCTACCTTAACCATTGTCGTATCATCTCCTTAATACTCTTCATAAATCTCTTTCGTAGTATAGTATACACTAAAATGACTTTTAGTCAATCTTTTTTATAGAAAAAATGAAAAAAAGTCATTTTTCTTGACAAGCAAGTAAAAATAACCTACCATATAAATGTAAAGCTTACATAAAAGGACAAACAATCCCTATTAATATATGTAATTAGGATAAGAAGGAATGATTATGGGAAAAGTAGACGATAATAAAAAGCAAAAAAAACATACTCTGTTGCGGGCAGCTTTTCAGTTATTTACAGAAAAAGGATTTTCCAAGACAACTGTCGCTGACATTGTAGATCGCGCCGGGCTTGCCAAAGGTACTTTTTATCTGTACTTCAAAGACAAGTTTGACCTGCGCGATAAACTGATCGCATACAAAGCTACGCAGCTTTTCAACGATGCGCACTTAGAGTTGGATAAAGCAAATGTGCCAACATTTGAAGACGAAGTATTATTTATGACAGATTACATTATAGGAAGATTTATGACCGATGAACCGTTGAGCCAGTTCGTTGCGAAGAATCTATCCTGGGGAATTTTCCAGGCAGAAGTATCGAACGGTGCCAGCGTACTGCCACAGGCATTTTTCGACCATTACTTAGAATCACTGGAACGTTATCATGTCAACTGTACGTCACCAAGCCTTATGCTCTATACGATCATTGAGCTGATCGGCTCCACAAGTTACAGCTGCATCTTAAAACAGACACCGGTATCGATGGAAGAATATATGCCATATCTTCACGAGACATTAAAGAAGATCATCGAAGTATTTACTGTAAAAGAAGATGCCGAATAACACACCAAATGTAAAAATCGCTTAGACCTTTTTTCTCAGGCCTAAGCGATTTTTCTTTGGTAGCTTCTTTGCAAGTGCCGAAGTTGGCCAATGATATGTCTGATGGTTTGCCTTCCGCAATCCTGTCTCTGACTATCTCAACTTATCTTCGAAAATCTCTACGATCGTCTTCTCTGTCGCTACCATTCCCGGCGATGCAATAAGTCCCATATTGCGCATCGTCTCTTCCGGTGTCGTCCCGTTGATACCATGAGCCTTGTCGATATGAACGCCTTCAAGTGCAAATTCTACTGATCGAAATGCTGTGTCACAGGCAGCCACACCTTTCATCGTACAGCCCTGGTTTCCGCCATCGCAGATCATGCCGGTAATGGAAGATGCCATATTGTTGAGGGTATATTCCAGTTCCTTTAATCTGCCACCCTTCATGTAGCAGACTCCGCAAGCCATACCAGATCCTGCCGCGATCGCGCATCCGCAAAATGCAGACAATCTTCCGGAGTACTCTTTAATATAAGTGCAGACAAGATAGCTCAACATTGTCGCACGATACAAAATTTCTTCACTCAAGTGGTTAATCTTGTACACACCATAGAGTGGCATTGTAGCGATAATTCCATGTGCGCCGGAACCGGTAATACTCATTGCCGGTTTGTCGAGTCCGATCACGCGTGCCTCGATGGCTGCATTGCAAAGAAGAGACGCTGTATTCTTCTCATCATCGGAAATCTCTTTGCCACCATTCATTGCAAGAAGCGTTCTTGCAAATGTCGTGCGTGGATTTTCAAGTCCTTCGTGGAATAATTCCAGGTTTACTTTGTAAGCTTCTTTTACAAATTCAATCTCTTCTACCGGAACTGTTTCTACATATTCTAAGATTTCCTTCAATGTATAGCCGTGAATAGAATGTACCTCTTCCTTTGCGTCCGCCTCTGTCGTATCTGCGGCATGCTCTGCCTCACTCTCCTCCAGCACCTCACCATTTACTTCAATCTTCGTAATATTCGTGTGAGAATCACGGATCGTAACTATTGCCTTATTGCTTTCCGTCTCCACTGTTGCCTGGATAAAGATACGACTTGTAATACCACTTAACTCGACGGTGATCTTACCTTCGTCAATGAGCTTTTGTGCGGTAACATTGTCTTCTGGTTTTACATCCGCCAGCGATTCCAATCCTTTTTCTGCATTTCCAGCCACATAGCCGAGTGCTGCAGCAAACACATTGCCCACTTCATTGGAATTCGGAATTCCACACGTAAATGCATTCTTATACATTCCACTGTTCATTGCAACATTTACATGTTTTAATTCTCCTTTTGTGTAGGAACGTGCCTTCGCTACACTGAATGCAATCGCTCCCGGCTCCGTCACACCAAGTGCCGGAAGCATGTCCGCTTTGATTAATTTTGTCAGTTCATTCATTTTAAAATTTACCCCCTTTGCATTTAAAAACTGCTCTCTTATTTATTCGGATTCTTTTTTGCTTCGATATACTCTCCATTTCTTCCTTCGAATGCTCTTCCCTTTCCGGTAATGCAGCTTACAAGCATCACTGCCCAGATTGCCCAGCTGTAAAACGTCGTAGTAATCATGTCTCCTGCGCCAAGCTTCGGAAGAAATGCATATGCATCTGTCTGCGAAGAGATTCCACCAAGCAAAAGTAATACACATCCGCCGAATGGAAGGAAAAATGGAAATGAGCAAATGGTTGTCGCAAGTATATTTGCTCTTCTATATGGATGAATGTCATTTTTCTTACCGATTGCATTGATAAATGGAGCTACACATATATTTGCAATTGTGTTGATTGCAGCAATCAGAATACCAAACACGGTAGACAGGCAGAACATCGAAATTTCCGCGCCTCTTTCTGTTTTGATGACTGAATTGTTCAGCCAATCTACAACTGCCTCCATGCATCCGGATGCAATAAGCAGCTCTCCCATAGATACAACGATCATTAACAGGATTGATACATTAAACATACCTGATACTCCACTTGTGATCGTTCCACTGATTGCGCCGTCTTTGATGCAGATCAGATCGGTCGGTTTGAAAAGCTTTGCTCCCAATCCGATCACAATCGCCAGAATGCTTCCTGTTCCAAGACTGGCAAAGATATTTACTCCTTTTACAGCCAGAATAATAACTACCAATGTAGGTATCAAAAGTAACAATCCTTGTGGCATCTGATACTGCTTCAACAGATTTTCTGCTTCTGCCGGATCCAGTGTATTTCCGGAACCACCAAATACAAAAAACAATACTGCTGCAATGATCGCAGCGATAAAAACATATTTATATCTGCATTTTACGGTGCCGCCAATGCTTGCCGCTCCATTTGTATATTTATACTCCTGAGAGGTTGCTGCAATGATCGTTGTATCCGATACCGGTGCGAAGTTGTCACCAAATGCTGCTCCAGATAAGATCGCACCTGCCAGAACCGCCGGGTTGCATCCTAATAAAATACCCGCCGGATATAAAATAAAGCACATCGTTGAAATCGTTCCAAACCCAGATCCTGTTGCCACTGCAAACAATGCCGAGAAAACAAATGCGCATACTGTAAATACAGCTCCGGACACTCCAAGTTTTACGGAAACCCATACAAGTCCTTCTACAATATGTCCACTTTTCAATATGGCTCCATACATTCCCACAACTAACCATAACATCACTGCGGTCATCGCTACTTTCGAACCAAGTCCTTTTAATATAACATCCCAATAACGATCCAGATCTTTGCTGAAAAGCATTCCAATCAAAAGTGCGATCACACCTGCTGCAACCATGGCATTAATATCCTGAAAATTTGCGAAAGATAATCCTATCGTAATAATAATAAATATCGCAAATGGAACCAACGCCATTGCACGTCCCCCGCGGAACGTTAATCTTCTTTCTCCCATTTTACTGTCCTCCTTATATTTTGTGTACAGCTATATCAGCTGTTAGAAAACATACTACTCCACTAGGTTTATCCTGTCTAATACACAAAATTGATAAACTGTAAAAGGTATTTTCTATATAAGAAGGTCCGCTCGTTCAGATTTTATATGTTGAACCATCTCTTAATCGCTTTATGTTCTCCGATTACTAAAATTGTCGCATCCTGCTTCAAAAGCGTATCTGTGGAAAGGGCGATGTTCACCCCGCCTTTATCTTTCACTGCAATGATATTGATATTATATTTTCTTCGGACATCCAGCTCTCCGATTGTCTTTCCAAGCCACTCCTCCGGCACTTCCGCCTCGAAAATTGCGTGGGATGCGTCAATTTCCATATAATCCAAAATGTGGTCTGCCGTGTACCGGATAGATGCCCACTTGGCTACCTGGCGTTCCGGGTATACGACCTGATCTGCTCCGTTTCTTAATAGAAATTTCTTCTGAATATCTCGTTCTGCCCGGGAGATAACAATCTTTGCTCCAAGCTCCTTTAATAGCGAAGTCGTCTCCAATGAATTTTCAAAATTTGCCGAAATTGTTACAAAACAAATATCAAAATTTCCAATCCCAAGTGATTTTAAGAAGTTTGCATTTGTGCTGTCTCCAATCTGCGCATTCGTAACATATGGCAGAATTTCATTTACTCTGTCTTCATCATCATCAACTGCCATAACCTCATGGCCGAGCTCATTTAACTCTACAGCGAGATGTCTGCCAAATCTTCCAAGTCCAATAAGTAAAATATTTTTCATGTTTATTTCCTCCAAACTATCCAACTGTAATCTGTTCTACCGGGAACTTTGCTTTGCTCTTATTTCTGGATGAAAATACAGCATAGATCAATGTAAGTCCTCCGACTCTTCCAAGATACATTAACACGATAAGGATCAACTGGGACGCCATATGAAGGTGTGGCGTGATTCCAAGTGTAAGTCCCACTGTTCCAACCGCCGAAGCCGTCTCATAAAGGCATTCCGCCAATGGCAGGCCTTCATACATGCTGATCGCGATTCCGCCGCCAAAGAAAAGCATCACATACAGCATCAAAAGTGTAGCTGCATCGCGTATTACATGATTATCAATTCGCCTGTGAAATGCACTTACCGTATCTTTACTTCGAAATGTTGCAAATGCATTTAAGAGCAGCACTGCAATTGTCGTTGTCTTCATACCTCCGGCTGTAGAACTCGGCGATCCACCGATCAGCATAAGAATGATAATAAGTGTCTGTGCCGGTTCCGCCATCTTTCCGATATCTACGGTGTTAAACCCGGCAGTTCTCGGTGTCACCGCCTGGAAAAACGATGCAAGCAGCCGTTCCTCCATTGCAAGATTTTTAAAATTCCAAAAGAAAAAGAAAAGGCTCGGCAATAAAATAAGCACTGCCGTCGTCACGAGAACGATCTTGCTTTGCAGTCGATAGCGCCGGAAATGATATGTATTCGTGCACACATCTTCCCATGTAAGAAAACCAATGCCGCCAATAATGATAAGCAGCATAATCACTACATTTACAAGAGCATTTCCCGCATACTGCAGGAGGGACGGAAACGTATTTTTCGTCGTTCCGAGAATGTCAAATCCCGCATTGCAAAATGCAGAAATAGAATGAAAGATTGACATCCAGATTCCCTTCACGCCAAAATCTTTTCCGAAAACCGGCAGCAGTAATACCGCTCCGATAAGCTCTACCAGAAATGTTCCTTTTAATATAAACTTCGTCAGTCGGACAATTCCTCCGATCCTTGGCGCTGCAATGGCATCCTGCATTGTCGTACGCTGCATAAGAGAAATCTTTTTCCCGGACAACAATGTGACCGAAACCGTAACTGTCACCACGCCAAGCCCACCGATCTGGATCAGTATTAAAATAACAAGCTGTCCAAAGAAAGACCAGTAGCTCCCCGTGTCCAGCACTGCCAGCCCGGTCACGCACACCGCCGAAGTAGAAGTAAATAAAGCCTTGTGAAATGGCGTAAATACTCCCTCCACCGAGGAGATTGGCAACGTCAGCAAAAACGCGCCAAATAAGATAACTGCGGCAAAACCCATCGTGATCAATTGAAACGGTGTAAAATGTCTTCCTATGTTTTTCATCATGTCAAATCCCTGATTTCTTTTATTAACAATTCAAACAATGTCTACGTATAGCTGTAGTATAATACTACACCTGTTTGAAATCAAGATAGCAAAAAAAACTGCCACTTTGCGATTGATCCATCGTAAAAGCGACAGCTTTTCAATTTTTCCTATTATCTAAAATAATAACTGAAGTCCCATTGCGATCATCCACATATAAGCACATGTCTTTGGGATCATCAGAAGATCCACCATTGGTTTTTTCTTGCTGAACAATGTAACCGGGATGTAGCATCCGAAAGAAAGGCTGATGGCAGCTACCATTCTTGTCAAATAACATAAATATTTTTTTCATCATCTCACTCCGCATTTTTCTTCAAACATTCATCCGCATTGTTACAAATCTTTTGAAATACCTGGATGCACATCTGCATCTCTTCTTCTGTTAATCCACTCAAAACATTTTTCGCAAATTGCTTCTGTGCGTTTTTCCCTGCTTCTATGATCGGAATTGCATCATCTAATAAAACGATTTCAATACGCTTCTTATTATTCGGACTTTGAATCCTATCGACCAGTCTCTTCGTCTCTAAATCCTTCAGTGAGATCGAAACGTGTGACTTCGTCGACTTGCGGACCTTAACAATATCAGCCGCTGTATTAAACTATCGAAGAAGCACATCAGATCATCGTTTTCCTTATACTTCGGGATGATCTTTCTGTGCTTCCTCAACCAAATATGATATTAAATTTAAATGATGTTATTGTTATCCGTAAACAAAAAAGTGATTAACTTGTAAAGACCATTAGTTCTTTTTTCTCAGCATTAAGCTTCTTGTTATTCCGGCAATTGCTACGACCATAAGAACCGCCCATAAAATCGGCTTGGAACTGTCGCCTGTTTTAACCGAAGCATTCTTTTTGCTTTTCACTTGTGTTTTTACAGTTGTTTTCGTCTTGTTTTGTTTATCCTTACCTGTATTCGTATCTGTTCCACCACTTGATGGCTTCTCCGGCTCTGTCGTTTCGCCCGGCTTCTCAGGCTCTGTCGTCTCGCCCGGTTTTTCCGGCTCTGTCGTCTCGCCCGGCTTCTCAGGCTCTGTCGTCTCGCCCGGCTTTTCCGGCTCTGTCGTCTCGCCCGGTGCATTTGCATCTACCGGATATAAAGAAAGGTTCGGCACAGTCAGAATATCTCTCCAATATGTATCATTATCATAATCGATATCATTTACATTTTCTCCATCGATCAGATTTCGATTCGTTGTTCCTGCAAGCTTCACATTATCTCCCAAAGCTTTTCCCGGTGTACTTGATTTGGAAACAGAAGCGCCGCCTTCTAAGTATGCATTTGCTACGGAAATCATTCCCGTACCGCTCACTGCATTTCCACCTTCTCCAAAATGTCCATCGCCACCGACGCAGATGAGTTTTCCTTCTCCGGTAATGGTTCCACCATTTAGCTCAACTGCTGTTCCGCCATTTGATGTAGTTGCATCTTTCCCACCGCCAAAGACAGCAAGTACAGCATCTTTTTCCAGAGTAAGTGTGCCATTAACTTTCAGTCCCCTCTGGCCGGTATAGCTTTTTCCTGTGGCAGCATCTGTTCCGGTAGGTGCCTCATCGCCGCGCACGAATACCTTTCCTTTCAATGAAACATTTCCATTTACGACAACGACCGGTTCTGTATTGTGACGTGCACTTGATCCATTGGCAATATTGTTCGTATTCGAGTAAATTTTTGCATTTTCCAATGTGGCACCATCCTGCAAGATCAGTTGACCATTAATGGACGCTCCGTTCAGAAACTCGCCTTCTCCATAGTCGTTATAATTCATGGAAAATGTTCCGCCATTTTGTACTTCTACAACTCCCTGAATGACAGAATCTCGAAGTGTGAGCTTCGCACCGTCCCCAACAATAATTTTCACACTGGATAAAATATCCATATTTACCAATGTCAGATTGCATCCCTTTGGCAAGATCAATGTCTGCTTCTGTGCAGTGCCCTCTGATACAGCGTATCCAAGTTCTCCATACGTGCCACTTGTGTGAGAGCCATACCACGCTTTTACATCTGCCGGAACAGTGACCCTCTGATCGCCGGAAGCATCTGTAAAGTTTTTAATCGCCCACGGCTCCATATCATACATATATTTTCCGTCTGCCGTTTTCGTACAGTTTGATAACACAAGCTGATCTTTTAATGTTTCTTCTCCACTGAAAACACGAAACGGCAGGCTGTTACTTGTCGCAGTATGTCCGTCTTCGTCTGTGATCGATACGCTGATATCATATGTACCTGCATTTGCAGGGGTTCCGGCTAACGTAAGGGAACCATCATGAACGGAATACACACCCGCCATCCCAGAATCATTTTCTTTGGATGCATCGTCGTGATTTACAATTATCACCGAAGACTCTTTGGATTTTATACGAATATCGCTTTCGCTTAAAAGCTTCCAATCATCTTTTGTCGGTTCCTGATCTGCATTTACAAGTGCAACCTCTACACTTGCATCACTGTTTTTATTTTGCGTCACATTCGTAGATGCACCACTAATCGCATCGTATCCTTTTTGATTTACAAGTGCCGACTCAAAGCTTCCGACTAGTCGCACGTAAAGCTTCATGTTATCGCCTGGCTTTGTATCCTGCGAAATTGTAAGCTTTCCATCCGCGATAGCAACTTTGAAAGCTAATGTTTTGTATCCGGTTGCCGTAATTGAAATCACATCACCATTTTTCAACGCTGCGGTCTGACTGTAGCTTTTCTGTGCAAATTCAACGGCGCCGTCCCGGATACGATATTTTCCACCCATAGAAGGTGTGAAACTATACGCTTCCCAGTCCGTGTCATTGACAGAGATTTTCGTGATCGCATCCGTATAATTTGCATCCGCAAATTTCAATTGCCATAATCCGTTGAATGAATCCTGCTTTACAGAAATACTGTCAATGGTAATCTCTTTCTCTGCTGCCGATACGTTTACTTCACCTATTATCACACCTGCAATCAGCAAAAATAATGCCAGCAGGAGTGTTTTGCATTTTCTCCTCATTCTCTTCAATAGTCCTTCCTCCATATATTTAGTTAGTCAATGCTAATCACAGATTAACATCATGTAGAGTTAGTGTCAACTAATTATTTTCTCAATAACGGTACGCGTACTCAAAAAGGAGCCCGTACCGCTCACGATACAGGCTCCCTTAATCTCCTACCGCCATTGCCTCCGTCCCTGGCACCAATAACATTGATAGCACCATCGCCATACTTAATAAGATACTTATAAATTTCTTACTCATATTCATTTCTTCTTTCGGAAACAATTTGTAAACCTTAACATGCGTCCTTTAAGGTTTGTTTACTATACAAAAATGATAGCATATGCCCTTTGAATAATCACTTCAAATCAAACGTCTGTAAGACTTGGCGCGTGATGTTTCTTACGTTCTTTTTTATATTGATACATATCCTGATCCGCTCTGTCTTTGACAACTGCAATATCTTCATCTGAAAATGGAGCTGACCCGTAAGAAACGGTTGGGAAAAATGTGAACTTTCTTCGTTTCTCTGTCCACCGCCGCAGAAATTCCTGTTTGCATTCCTCTTCTTTCGCTCCGTTTTTCAGTAATACACAAAACTCATCCCCACCTATCCGATAACAATATCCAAAGTCTGCATATGCTTTTTTGATACATTCCGCAATATCCGCAAGGCAAAGATCACCTTTCACGTGACCATGACAGTCATTGACCTGTTTGAAATCATCCGCGTCAAACACCACCAGCACTCCTTTGTTGTATTTTACCTCCCTGGTCTGTTTCAAATAGCTGTTCTGATTCAAAAGTCCTGTGAGTGCATCCAACTGATTCCACATTTCATTGCAATAGATAAAATATAATACAGAAAGCAACGTAATACATAACCATGTTACATGAAGTTCAGGCAGTGCAATCTGAATGACTGTTTCCGCCATCACAAAAAGAATCAATGGATAGATCAGCATCCTGCTGCGATTCTGAAATTCTCTGGCTGTGACGATCGTAGATATCGAAAGATACAAAATTGCCCCAAAATACATGATGACATATATGTAAAAATGCGGACCACGTGAATAAATATTATCCACACTCACGGAGAATACCATTCCATATGGAATAGAAATCAACAGAAACATAAGATATGCGATCTCACAACACACTGCAATTCTGATCTTTCGTCGGAGAGCTGTTTTTCTGTCCAATACATACACAAGACAGATAGACACCGCCGGCGACAGGCCAAACCCCAGATAATTAGACACAATATTCAGCCATCGGTATCCGGACGGCAAGCCATCCACAACCACTGTTATGACCTCCAGCACTGAAATTCCTGCGATCATAAGATAGGCCAGAAAAAAGCCACGTTTTTGTTTTTCGCTAAGCGATTCACTCAGATATGTGAGTATGCACATAAAGCATAAAACAAAAAGATCAATTGTAGTTAATACATAAAAATATCCATCCATTACAAAACTTCCCATTTTTTCATCTATCACTGCTTTTTCACAAATATTTGCTTTGTTTAACTGCAGCAAAAGATTCTGTTTTCGAATTCATAAACCCTAAACTATATTCTAACAAACTATGCATGAAAAAGATATACACTTTCACATCTACATGCAAAATCCATTGTCAAAAAAATAGATGCATAAGATTGCTCTTTTCTCATGCATCTACTTCATAACAGGAGCATTCATCGTATTCTGCCGTCACAACAGACATTGAATGTTACCTTTTTTATATCTCTTCAGCTTTCACTAACGTAATGGTCCCGTTATCCAGGCATTCCACAAATTTGTAGACCAGATCCGGGTCAAATTGTTTTCCTGCGTCCTGAAGAAGTTTCTCTCTTGCTACACTCAACGAGAAGGCCTTCTTATAACAACGTTTGGACGTCATGGCATCAAAGGAATCTGCCACACACAGGATACGTGCTGTCAGAGGTATATCCTCTCCTGCGATCCGTCGTGGATATCCTTTGCCATCATAACGTTCATGATGACCGATAACAGCCGGAATAACATAATCCAGAGAAGGCAGATGACGGATAATATCGATAGACGATTCCACATGTCCCTTGATTATTTCATACTCGTCGTCTGTCAGTTTGCCGGCCTTATTTAATACATACTCCGGGATACCAATCTTACCAACATCATGTAAAAGGGCTGCCTGGCGAATGATCTCCACCATATCTTCATTCATGCCAAGTGCTGTTGCAAGCGCTGTTGCATAATAGGCCACATTTGTGGAATGGCTGAATGTATAATGATCTTTTGCATCGATTGCTGCTGTCAGTGCATAGATGGTTGATTCATATTCCTGATAAATATGTGCCCGGTTTGTTGACACTATATTCTTGTTGGCATTGCGGAACATGGTATCAAAGACCTGGATCCCGTTCTTTCCACTGTGTTTCACATGGTAAACTGCAAGATCCACATTCTCCAGCAGTTCCTTCACATTTTTTGCCGCATAAGGTGCCGCACTGATTCCCGCACTGACCGTAATTGCTTTTAGCTTCATGTCTGTCCTGCGATTATTCATAACAGAAATCTGCTTTTCAATGGATTCCACCAGATTTCTGGCTGAGAAAAGATCATATCCCGGCAACAAAACAGCATATTCTTTTCCACCGTAACGGGCAGCATATCCGTTTTCTCCCACACTGCTCTGGATGATTTTTGCAATGCGCTGGAGACACAGATCACCTTCTTTTAAACCATACAGCTGATTATATAACTTAAAATCATCTACATTGATAATTGCAAGTGCCAACGAGGCATCTTTATTCTTTTCAAATTCTTCATAAAGTACTTCATGGAAATATTTTCGATTCAACAAACCGGTCATCTCATCCGTTCTTGCCTCGATACAAGCTTTTTCGTACATTCTTGCATTTTTAATAGCAATAGAAGCCACCGATGTGATGTTTGAGATCAGTTCCACTTCATCATAGACCAATCTCTTTTTCCCGGAATCTGCCGTGATCAATATCACCCCTGCCAAAGTATCACCGTCTTTTAATCCGGCACAGTAGCGCGTGTGCTTCTTATCCAGATGATGTTTTTCTTCCTCCCACATGGACTTATATTCTACAGAATAGCGAAAATCCCTGTAAACCAGCGGCTCTTCATGATCTTTCAGCCATTGTATCATCGGATTTTCTTCTTCCAGAGAAAATGCCAGATCATTAAGAGGCTGGTCACTTGCAACTCCACAGTAAGTCTCTCCGGGTGCTTTCTGCATACATATATAGATATTGCCCACATCCATCAATTCTTTCATCACCCGGATGGTTCGATCCAGAATTTCCTGAAGATCCAGGGTTTTTGAAATTGCTGAATTAAATTCCCTTAACTTCTCCGCTTGATGATTCTCTTCCTTTACAAATACACTGCGGATCAAAAGCTTCCACAGATAAGTAAAGATTGCATAGGTAATCAGAAAAACAATGGCAAATACAAGGGTGTACATGGTGATATTCTTATCCGGCTGCATATGGAGAATTTTTTGCAGAAACGGCATGATATTTAAAAATACAAAAATAGAAAACAGCAATCCTACACCATAACATAAACTGGGAGATGCCAGCATCTGGAGGCGGAATAATCGTCTTCGAATCAGTGCATAAAACAGTAAAAATACATTTACTACACCACTTAAAATATCGATCGGAAAGCCGCTGAAAAAAGGAATTCCAAGAAATGCATTGCCAAGAAACAGTGCAAGCACTCCCATCATCACCGGTTCATACTGAACTTTCATGGTAGGATTTTCTTTACAGATCCGTACAAGAATTACGAAAAGATGAATCAGAAAAAATCCTGCCGGGATGAAAAATGCAATAATAGATGGCTTAATCTCATATACAAAGCTTTGTACCCCTCTTTTTTCTACCATCTCAGGGGCTTCCAGAAAAGCTCCAAATTGAGCATTCACCCAAAAGCAGATCAGCATGATTACCAGGTATATTCTACCGGTGGATCCGTTCCTGACTCCGCCAAAGGCAAGAATAAAACGGTAATACGCATATGGCAGTAATAAAATTCCCAACAGGGAAACCTGATACCAGAATTCGTATCCCGGCCAGAACTGTGCACGCATAAAGGCAGAACCTCCGGTCCAGAAAAGTAATCCCGTCAATACCACCAGAAAACTGTTTATTATTTTATTTTTCTTTGCTGTCAAAAACATCAACAGCAGAAAGCCATAGCACAGCATGGCTATAATTGATATATATCCGTAGGTTTCCATAAATTTCCCTTATCCCATTCTTTGCTTCACTCATAACTGTTCCATGCCTGCACAGTTATCTTACTTTATTTAGATATTCCTGCACATCCAGTAATTCCTTCATATCGTAATGAGAAGGATTCATCTGATGTATCTTTTTGCCTGTCTTTTTCTCATAGGCTTCAAAGGTTCCGCAGGTGAAAATTGTCACCTGTAATGGATCCATACCCAGAATCTTTTTCAGATCCCGATAATCCTGATCAATATATTTGAAATATGTACTCAGTAAATCCTTTAAAATATTGGCACTCATGGCATTGCTAAGAAGTGCCTCCTGTTCCAGTTCCACATACATGTGAAGATACGGTCGATTCTGTTCATTGTATTCTTTCGTTGCCACCCAGTTGGTGATTGGAAGTTTGGAAAGGCTGATTACACTTCGAATTCCATTTTCCGAAATTCTGGTAAATCCTGCGATATCAATGATCCAGGGTACCCGGTCCACATATTCAAAACGGGGAATCCTGGTCTCATCTTCCCGGTTTTCCAATCCCACACAGCGATACATATCTCCACAACGATAGCGGGCAAACGCACCGCCCTTCAGAATCGTAAATACCAGCTCATACTTTTCACCAGGTCTCACCTCATCCATCAGATAGGTAGGCGGAATATAAGAAGGATCGTCATAATTCCTCATCATATCCTTCTCTGTGATAAACTCATAAAACGCAGTATCCGGGAAGAAATACATTCCCTTTCTTGTCCATGTCTCTGTACCCATAATGGAAGGCTCCGTACCGGCGAACAATTCCATGGGACGAATGCCCCAAAGTTCTTCCAGATCATCTTTATAACACAGGTTATCCGTACCTGCCACCATAAATCCTTTTAGATGAAACAGATCCTTTGGGAGAAATGTTCTGTTTTCTCTCTTACACCGGCGCTTTGCCTGGATCATACGTAAGATCATATGAGGCTTGCATTTCATAAGGCTTGACAGTTTAATGCCGCCACCTCCGCCACTGGTCAAAGAAGAAAGACTCAGACTCACTGCATAAGCCACACTTCCAAGGCCAAAGAAAAAACCAAGATCCTTCTGCATGGCCATCTTAAATCCCAGTTTATTTCTTTCGCTGAAGCTCATATTTACTGCTTCATCAACTGCCGGTAAAAATTCAATACCGATCTCCTCACCCAATGCCAGCGGAAAAAGTCCGGTTGCAAAAGGCAACGGTGCCAGGGCATACAAAAATTTGTCTGTAGCTGCCACATCAAAAGAGCCCTTTTCTTTACTGGTAGAAAGAATCAGACATGCTGTCACGTTGTTGCGATAGGTATCCAGCATGCTTCTGGTATAGGGCGCCACCTTAATGGGATGCTTTCCACCCTCCCAGGTCGTCTGGATCCAGATAACCGGATTGCCCGGAAGCATATCCGGCTGTTTGGTAAGCAGCACATCTGCATAGTCTTCATAGGTTGTCAATGGTACCATTTTTCGAAATTCATCCAGATTGCTCGGATGCTTTCCCTTCAAAATAGACTGTCCCAGACCACAGTTACTCCATAACCGGATCTGCTCCTCCATCAATCGCCGTTGAATTTTCATATATCCATCCATGGACAAATCAAGGAATCCACAGTACTGCTGCCAGATTTCTTTATACTGTTGTTTCTTTAATTTTTCTTCTAAATTCATAGTCTGTCCGCTCCAGATCGATCATTGTTTTCTGACACTATAGAAACATGCCTGTATGCTTTCTTTATTTGGTATTAAAAAAGGTGTATGTTTCTGATATTCCCTATAATTAAAAAATGTCTGCGGAAAAGTCCACAGATCCTGAAAAATGATATACAGATAATTCCAAAAAATCATAAGTAAAAAATAGATTCCCTGTTTCCATCCGCCAACCATTCCCCACATACAAAGATATGCACCTGCAAACCACAAAACACCGGGATGCCGACACAATCCATACACACCTTCTGTGTATGCAGCCCGTAACCTATTTTCTTCACAATAGGTTTCCTCAAAAGGAAGGGCGAAAAACAAGGTGTATATGAGAAGTGCCAAAAAGCACATCGCTCCGATTCCGAATCCAATCATTCTTCCAATCCTGTGACTGCACTGTCCCCATGCAAGCCAAAGTTCCATGAACAGTGACAAAACAACCAGAATAGTGCCCACTGCGAAAAATTTTTGTAAATATCTGTTCTGTTTTCTAACACTATTTATATCGTAAATAAAGTACAGAAGAAATCCTGCACTGCCTAAAATAATCTGCTGCATGTCCATTCTCCGAATTTTGTGCACAATAATATACAGACGCATAACCACGCACTTTTAATTATAATAAAAGTCACTATAAATAGCAAGAATAATTTGGTTTTGGTGTACAAAGGAGATTTTATTTCCCACACATATACTATGCATAATGCATAACTCCATGATCATGCCATTCCACCGTGCCACGCCTATTCTTAATTCCAAGTTCTACCAGCCTTTTGGCAATCGTACCACTGCCAATTTCCTGCAAATACACATCATATAAAAGGAAAGGGCGATCTGCAAAGGCAAAACTGCGCGAAACTTAAATTCGTTGTATTTTCCTTTGCAGTCAAAGAAAAAGCACTATAAATCGTGATCAGCAAACGATTTCAGTGCTTTTTTACGTGTTATTCTATTAAATTTTACCTATTAGCTTATATTTCAACTTTAACTATGGTGTTGTGAAATTCAATCAACTTTCAGCATCCGATACCCCACGCCAATGTGTGTTTGGATATATTGTGGAGAGTTCGGTTCTTTCTCGATTTTTTTACGAAGTGTTGCCATAAACACACGAAGGGAAGCAATATCATTATCCCAGCTACTTCCCCAAATGCTTTGCGTAAGGAAAGTATGGGTCAGAACTTTTCCTATATTTCTTGTCAACAGGCAAAGCAACTTATATTCAATAGGTGTTAAATGCAACTCTTCTTCATTCAAATAAGCACAACCTGCAGCATAATCTACACGAAGTTTTCCGTTTACAAAAACAACCGCTTCGGCAGGAGATACTTTTTGCATCATCGATAACCTTCTTTGCGTGACTCGTAGTCTGGCAAGCAGTTCCTCAACAGAAAATGGCTTTGTTAAATAATCATCTGCGCCAGCATCCAACGCATCAATTTTATCGGTATCTTCACTGCGAGCACTGATTACGATAATTGGCATGTTTGACCAAGTACGGATTTTTTTAATAATCTCAACACCATCTATATCAGGAAGTCCTAAATCAAGTAAAACAATGTCAGGATTGTGTGAAGATGTTTCTAAAATTGCCGATTGACCATCGGGTGCCGTCAGATATCGGTATTCGTGCGCTTTTAAGGTTGTTGTAATTAAATTTCTGACAGATGTGTCATCTTCTACAACTAATATTAGTGACTTATTCATATACTTTGACCTCCCCTGCCGGTAATGTAAATGTAAATACTGTTCCGTGCGGCAGATTATCTGAAACAGTAAGTTCTCCGCCGTGGGCGTTAATAATGGACTTGCACAAAGATAATCCGAGTCCTAAACTTCGGCGGCTGTCTGCAATTTGATTTGCACCGCTATAGAACATGTCGAATATCCGTGGCTTTATTTCGTCAGCAATTCCGTTTCCATCATCCGATATAGATACGATTGCTTGTTTTCCCCTCTTTTCTGTCCGAATAACAATATGAGAGTTTTTAGGTGTGTATTTGATAGCATTATCAACAATATTGATGATTACCTGAACAATAAGCTTTGCATCCATTTTTGCAAGAAGAAATTCTTCTTTGCTTTCAACGGAAATATGATGTTCTTCACTCTTTCGGTTAATATGATGTAACGCTTCTGTAATCACGTCATCCATCAAATCTTCCGTCATACGGAGATTCAACCGTCCTTCTTCAATCCGGGTTACAGCCAGCAAGTTTTCTACAAGGTTAATCAGCCACATGGAATCATCATATATATCCATGTACAGCTGCTTTTTTGTATCATTATCAATGGAATCGCCGTTGGACAAAAGATTGCTAGCATTCCCGGAAATGGATGTCAGCGGTGTCCTCAAATCATGTGAAATAGCACGCAGCAGGTTCGCTCGCAACTGTTCATTTTTTGCAAGAATGGCCGCCTCCTGTTTCTCACGGGCATTTTTCTCATTTTCCAAAGCCAGGGCACATTCTCCGAGAATGGATAGTAGAATACTGTTTTCAAATGGATCAAGAGGTATTTCCCCCATCACGATTCCAATAACTCCATATACCATACTGCTGCTGCGAACAGCATGGTACAGGCATTTTGCATTGGAAAGCGTTCCTGTTGTAGCTCCGGCACGTTTATTGTTTTTCAATACCCAGCCGGCAACGGCCTTTTCATTTTCGGAAATACACGATTCCAAATTTTCTTCAGTTACAGAAAAAATATGCGGCGTATCCAACACTTCTCCATCAGCTAAATAAAAAACGATATCTTTTCCCAAGAGTTTAATGAGCTGATTTGAGGTTGCAGATACAATTTCATTTTTATCTTTTGCCTGTTGCAATAGCTGGTTTGTATCAAATAACACTTTGGTACGGTAAGCAGATTGTGCCGCCTGTTTTGCTTGGTTTTTAATCCGTATAGCAAGAGAACCGGTTAAAAATGCTGCCAAAAACATGATAATAAAGGTAACAGGATAACCCTGATCATACGCCTTCAAGGTAAATTGAGGTTCCGTAAACAAGAAATTAAAGACCAAAACACTTACAATCGAGAAAATTAGGCTGTATATCTGATGTTTCGTGATGACAGCGGTGACAAGAACACCTAAAACAAAAACAGTAATGATATTTGCTTTGTCAAATCCAAATTTCTGGAAAATCATTCCAACTAAACTGGATAAAATCAGAATCGCAGTAGATTTTAATGTATCAGTGACAGAGAATACGATATGGTTCTTTTCCCTGCCCCCTCTTAACTGATACACTGCCGCATTAGAAACCGTATCCGGAATAATATGCACATCCAGGTTAGGGGCATAATCAATCAATTTTTCTGTCAGGGTCGGTTTGCTGAGCAAATGCCGTTTTGTAGCAGAACTACGTCCGATCACAATCTTTGACACACCGGACAAACGAGCAAATTCCGCAATCTGAAACGGAACATCTTCTCCGTAAACTATTTCTATTTTTGCCCCAAGCTGCTCAGCAAGACGAATATTTGAACGCAGGCGTTTTACATTTTCCTCGCTCATCACCGAAAAATCTGGGGTTTCTACAAACAGAGCCGTAAACTCCCCTTTAAAAACAGAAGCCATTTTTGCGGCGGTACGGATAATTTTCGCATTGGATGGAGAAGAAGATAGACATACAAGAATATGTTCGCCTGTGTGATAATCTCCATGATTTTTTATGCGGGTATTTTCTGTGAGGATATTCACCCGGTCCGCACATCGCCGCAGTGAAATCTCCCGGAGAGCTGTCAAATTTTCTATTGTAAAAAAATTTTCTACTGCCTGTTTTGCCTGTGTCTGTCTATATACATTTTCTGTATTCAAACGATTGATCAAATCCTGTGGTTCAATATCTATTAATTCAACCTGATCTGCATTATCAAAAATAGAATCCGGGATGCGTTCCCGCACAACAATTTTCGTAATGGATGCAACTGTATCACAAAGGCTTTCAATATGCTGAACATTGACAGTCGTATAGACATCAATCCCTGCATTCAAAAGTTCCTTAATGTCCTGATACCGTTTTGCATGACGGCATCCTTCGGCATTCGTATGCGCAAGTTCATCTACAAGGATAAGCTGTGGTTTTCTTTTCAACGCCATGCCAATGTCGAATTCGTCCAGTATCATACCATTATAAAAAACTTCTCTTGTAGGAAGAACTTCTAAGCCATTCAAAAGAGCTGCTGTTTTGGGACGTGCGTGGGGTTCTACATAACCGGCTACCACGTCAATTCCCTGCTGTTTTTCCATATGAGCTGCTTCTAACATGGCGTAGGTTTTACCCACACCAGCTGCATATCCGAAAAAGATTTTCAAATGTCCTTTATTACGTTTTTCTTCATCAGCTTGGATTTCCTTTAATAACTGATCCGGATTGTGTCTGCTTTCACTCATACGGTCATCTCCTTGTACAAAAACATTATATAGAATAATACGTAAATTTCAGAAAAGCATTTTAGCACTGACATTAAAATCGCATAAAGATTATACCACCTTTTCTTCTTTTTTTCCATTCGGGCGTGTAACCGAAAGCAGAAAACGCTCCAAAAAATCACGCAATTTTTCGACAAATAGACCCTTCATACAATTAATGTCATTTTGCCATATCACTCTCGCTGGTTTCTCAATCGTGTTGATGGGATGTACCGCAATGTCTATAGAGCCTGGAGTAATGCCACTTTGCTTTATTTGAAAGGATAAGGAACAATACTCATCTTTCAAAATATCGTTGGAATTTTCTATGATAAAGCCAAAATCAAGTTTATTATTTTCCAGCCCATTTATTATTTCACTTACAGAACCGTAGAACAGGTTCAGCTCATAGTTTGGGTATTCGCTTGAAAATTGTTCTAATAGATCTGCAATAGAATCTATGATTGCAGGTGTTTCAAATCCAATCCTGAGCTTAGAATCTGAAATAAGTTTTTGGGATTGATTTTCCTTGAGAAATTTTTCCAGCTTTTCCATAAGAAAATAGCCATAAATAAATGCTGCCAATACCACTATAAGTAAAACAAAGTCTTTCATATCACCAACTTCTTTCAAAAATTAAATATGAAAACATTTTTGAATATGTTTCGTCTCCCCAAGAACAAGCATGGTACTGTCCTTTAACAACTGCGTATCGGAACTTATTTTCAAATTCATAATATCATTTGTTTTCAGCGCCATAATATTGATGTTATATTTTTTTCGTATATCCAACTGACCGATTGTTTTTCCTATCCATTCTCCCGGTATAGATATTTCAAAGATTGCATGTTCTTCATCTAGTTCTATGTAATCGAAAATATGATCAGCACTATAACGGATCGCAACCATATCGGCAACCTGCCTTTCGGGATAAACAATTTCATCTGCGCCGTTTCGTAAAAGAAATTTTGCATGAACATCACGAGCGGCACGAGACACCACCATTCTTGCACCGAGTTCCTTCAAAAGGGACGTTACTTCCAATGAATTCTGAAAGTCATCTCCGATAGCCACAATACAAACATCAAAATTTCCAACACCAAGCGAACTTAAAAAATCCTCATTAGTCGCATCCCCAATCTGAGCGTTGGTTACAAAGGGGAGTACAGCATCAACTCGAGTATCTTTTTTATCTACCGCCATCACCTGATGATGCAATTCATCTAATTTTATAGCAATATGCCGTCCGAATCTTCCCAGACCGATAAGTAATATTGATTTCATTTTTTTATTCTCCTTAACCTACTGTAATTTTTTCCTGAGGATATTTTGAACCGTTAGGCTTTTTTTCAGAAACGGTGGCAAAAATCAAGGTCAATCCTCCCACTCTGCCAAAAAACATCAAGCAAATCAAGATTATATGGGAAAAAACCCCCAGGTCAGGAGTTATTCCCAGCGATAACCCTACCGTCCCAATTGCCGACGCCGTCTCAAACAAAGCGGTCATAAGTGGAATATCTTCTGTTCTGCAAATTACCATTCCTCCGACAAGGAATAAAACGATATACATTAAAAAAATCGTAGCTGCATTTCTGATAGTGCCATCCGGAATTTGTCTGCCGAAAAAATGGGTGTGTTCCTTTTTTCTAAATACAGATAATGCCGATGAAACGAGAACTGCAAGAGTTGTCGTTTTCATACCACCTGCAGTGGAACCAGGCGAGCCACCGATGAGCATCAGCATAATGATAAGCATTTGCCCAACTTCACTGAGTAAAGTCAAATCTGCCGTATTGAATCCTGCTGTTCTCGGCGTAACGGATTGAAACAAAGAAACCCATACTCTTTCTGTAAGAGGCACATTTGAAAACTCAAAATAAAAAAAGTAAAGAGCCGGTAAGAATATCAATATTCCTGTTACCATAAAAATCACCTTGCTTTGCATCCGGTATTTTTTAAAATGCCATTTATGATTCTTTATATCCTCCCAGGTAAGGAATCCAATACCTCCTGCAATAATCAGCATCATAATTACAAGATTTACAATCGGCTGTACAGAATAAGAGGTCAACGAGGAAAAAGGAGCTCTTATACCGATTAAATCAAATCCTGCATTGCAAAAAGCAGAAATAGAATGGAACAGTGAATACCATATTCCTTTCCAAAACCCAAAGTCCCTGCAAAAAACAGGGGCTAAAAGAACCGCACCAATGATTTCGATAAGAATAGTAGTCCGAATAATAAATTGCGTTCTCCGCACAATACCACCCACCGTTGGAGCCGAAATTGCCTCTTGCATGGTACTTCGCTGCATCAACCCGATTTTGCGTCCGGAAACAACAGCAATCGCAATAGCAATCGTAATAATTCCCATACCTCCGATTTGAATCAGCAGTAAAATAACTCCTTGGCCAAATAAAGACCAGTAGGTTGCCGTATCATAAACAACCAGTCCCGTCACACAAACCGCAGAAGTTGCGGTAAACAAAGCATCCAAAAAGGAGGTACACTGACCGCTTTTTGTAGCAATCGGCAGCATCAAAAGCAGACTGCCTAAGAGAATCACGGATAAAAATCCTAAACTAATCACTTGAAATGATGTTATATGTCGATGTCTTGATCTGTTTGTCTGTTGCATAACTATATCCTCATAATCTTAATTTCTTTTTTATATTGCTTTATTCTATCTTTATTTGTATTAAATGGGCGTAAGTAAGTTTGTTTTGAAATTAAGATTGTATAAAGATGAGCAGAAGTTACTCTTTGATTCCAATTAAAAAGACGATAATCAATTCAATGTGTGTAAAATGATTATCGTCTTTCTTTTTTCATAAACACCACAAACTTCGTTAAAGCTGATTTTTACAAAACCCCTAAAAAGTTTATAGAGCCAAAATTATTCTCGCTACCGCAAGTGACAGCGGGCTAAGTGATATTCCGTATAATTATCTAAAGCGTTCCATCTTATTCCGATTCCGTTTTAAATGAAGTTATTTAAATTCAATAAATGCATTGATATTATTCTTCTTTCTATACCATTATGTCTTTTATCATAACACTATAATAAAAAAGACTTGAAACAATCATTTCTCTATGAAAACATAATTCGCACTTATGCTTTTATATATATGCATGACACACTGTATTAGTCTAGCTCTATTGAATCTGAAATATAGTACTTAAATTTATTGTTATTACAATACTTTTTAATCTTAGATATTAATTTTTTATCCTTCGTATATTCTAACAGATACACTCTCATTCCATCTTTTTTGCATAACTTTACATAATTTGAGAAATATTTATGTACATCCTTCGGTTGCTTACCGAATGTGTTTTTGTTAAATAGAATCCTACTCCAGACAGACTCCTGATTAACATCTGTCATAATGCTCTTCATAGTTCCGTATTGACTTTTATATTTTTTTACGAAAACATCGCCACCATTAATAATAACTTCTTTTTTAAGTGACTTGATATTTCTTAATATTTTAACAAGACCAACAAAATTTTTCTTTGTTTTAGCATAGCAATAAACATCGCAATTATCTATAAAGAACCCATCCACGTCTTTTTTTAATAACTTTCCAGATAATCCTTTTATAAACTTCTGCCATTCTAGGCTAGAAACATTGATCCATTTCTCTTCATCCCAGTTTTCATAATCACCTATCGCAAGATGCTCATAATCCTTGTAATACTTTCTAAAGTTCTCAATAGAGCCGACATTCAAATACGTATTAACCTTAACGCCTTTTTTATGCAAGGTTTGAATATCTCTCTTTGAAAAATATTGAGCATCTATGACCACTTCTTTGTAATCATAGAGTTTTTTCATTTCTGATGCATCTATGCTCAAGAAGACACCATATTCTTTTTTCTTTTTATTAATATTTGAATGTTGCTTATTCCTTGCAGTTACCGGTACTTTAGTTATCACTGTGCTTGTTGAGGCTTCGGTTGTAGCGAACAATTGTGTGCCCTGTGGTACTGCGTTAAGAACCAGGATCATTGTCAATAGAAATATCAATATTTTCCTACGCATTGTACTATCCTTTCCTTTCTGTTTATTTAACCATCAATCAGCAGATCTGTTAACCTGCTTTTTTTCGATTCAATAGTGGAAATGTCTTTTTCCAGCTGTTTTACCCTTTTCAGTTCGGTATCATCCTTTAAAATATCCTCAATCGTATTCAGCACCGATTGGAGAACATCATCAAAATTATCAGTCAGAAGCCGGAATGCTTCCAGAAAAGCGTTTTCAATAATCACTTCATCTACCGCCTTGCAGTTCGGACAATTATCAATCCCGTTTTTTGTAGCATTCATACACTGCCAGACAGGTTTTTTCGTTGTAGTCGTTTGATGTCTTGTCCTTCTGGATAATTTATGACCACAATACCCACATTCAAGCATACTGCTGAATGTGAACCGTCTTGTATAACGCTCTCTGTTTCCAGTTGTCTGCATCAGCTTTGGTTTGGCACGCTTCAATCGAATCTCTTCTGCTTTATCCCAGATTTCTCTTGATACGATTGCTTCATGGTGATCCCGAATATAATATTGATTTTCCTCTCCCATATTAGCAAGTCTTCTCTTTGAAATCGGATCAACTGTAAATGTCTTTCCAAGAAGCACATCACCTTTATACTTCTCATTTTTAATCATTCCCATAACTCCATGGTCATGCCACTCCACTGTGCCACGCTTATTTTTTTCAGAAAGCTGTTCACTCCCGCTGGCATAATCGGACGTCCATGCTTTGTATTGAAGATGAATCCACTACGTCCACCAATCTCCACATTACTCTGTTCTCCGTATATACGACTAACAATATAATGTTTGCCATGTTTATCAACAACAGATAATGTTGCTTTTCCAGTAACAAAATGTCAATAGTTTTTTTAATTACTTTTTCAAAAAAGGCAAGAAAATAAAGCGTATAGTTTATTTCCATACGCTCTATCTCGCCTTTCATATTAAATTTTGAATTCTGCCAACTGAAATTTTCATGTGCTCAACAAATTGAATTTGCCGCTATCTCCATTATACCATAATATAATAGCCGTTCGCTTTAGGAAAGCTGCAGATTATCCGGCGTAGTGGAGCAGGACGATGTTCATGTCTTTCGGCCGCCATTGTGGGTTATGCGATTGCCTTGAGGTAAATGAAAAGGGATAGGATCGCGGTAATCGCTTCCGTGATCCAAAACGCATTCCAGACACCAACTGCTCCGAAAAGCCTGCTGAGTAAAAGTGCAACCGGAATGATAAGCACTACATACCGACAAAGGGAAATCAATAATGAAGGTGTGCCTTTTCCAAGTCCCTCCAATGCGCCGGAAGATGTAACGGAAACCGCAGAAACGATAAACCCAGCACCGATGATACGCAGGGCCGTTTCCCCGGCTTGAATCGTTGCTTCTGTGTGGGTAAACAGTCCCATAAGCTGGCTGGGGATCAGAAGGCATATCACTGTTCCAAGTACCATAATGATACCGCTCATGCACAAGACGATCTTATAAATCTGACTGACCCTTTTGTTCTCGCCTGCGCCGTAGTTATAGCCGATCAGGGGGCGCATTCCCTGTACAACGCCATTCGCCGGCAGATAGATGAAAGTCTGTAATTTGTAATAGATTCCCAAAACCAAAATATACACTTCAGAATATGCTGCTAAAATAGCATTGAGCGCCGAAATCAAAAGAGACGGAAGCGCAAGATTCAAGGTGGCAGGAATGCCGATTGAATATAGCTTCCATACCATTCCTTTTCCGGGCAGAATGTGCTGTCTGCGAATATGTACGCGGATTGGCCGCACAAAATAAACAACCAGATAAATCGCCAGCGTCAGAGCTTGCCCGATGCCGGTTGCCAGCGCAGCACCTTCGATTCCCATTGCCGGGAATGGGCCATAGCCAAAAATCAGAATGGGGTCGAAGACAATGTTTGTGATGCACCCACACATCAGGCTTATCATGGTTGTTTTCATATTTCCTACTGCCTGGAATATTTTCTCGAATGTTACACCAACAATGATAACCAATGTAAAAGCGAATGCAACAACACAATAGCGAACGCCAAGTTCAATCACTGTCTCGGATGAAGTGAACATTCCTAAAAAAGCTGGCATCATTGCGATACAGCAGACTGTCATGACAACGCCATGAATCACGGCAAGCACAAGCCCCTGCGTAGCAACCCGATCCGCTTCCCTGTTATCTCCAGCACCCAGATAGAAGGCGATGACTGCGTTTATTCCAATGCCAAATCCAATTCCGACAGCATTGATGACATTTTGAACCGGGTAAACCAGGGATAATGCCGTCATAGCTTCCTCGCTGATCTGCGAGACGAAAAAGCTGTCGATAATGTTGTATAGGGAATTGACCATCATGGAAAGCACCATGGGTAGTGCCATAGACAGCATCAGCGGCAGTACCGGCTTTTCTTTCATAAAAGTTTCATTCATTCGTGATTGCCTCCAGTGTTTCTTTTTTTCTGCCTGCTCGAAAGATCAGAAACGCCAGAACGAATGTTGCCGTTTCTGTCACAGGGAAGGACAGCCAGATTCCTGTTATCTTCAGGAGTTTTTCCAGGCCCCGCATGAATGGAATGAGCAGCAGAAACTGCCGCAGCAGCTGGATCAGCATACTTGGAATGACCTGTTCTGTGGCCTGGAGATAGGTGGAGATCATGGTAGACCATCCGCAGAATAGGTAACTGACCGACATAATCCGCATTGCGGATATTCCAAAGGAGCGCATGGCTTCCGACGCCGTAAATAATCCCAAAAGCTGCGCCGGAAAGAGAATTATGGTCAATGTTCCCAGTATCATCATACCGGAGACCAAAGCGGTTCCGT
Organism: Dorea hominis; assembly: GCF_014287705.1. Classification (NCBI taxonomy): domain Bacteria; kingdom Bacillati; phylum Bacillota; class Clostridia; order Lachnospirales; family Lachnospiraceae; genus Dorea; species Dorea hominis. The sequence continues at coordinate 120,911 of NZ_JACOOY010000004.1, forward strand.
GTCGGAAGGCGGAGTGCAGCCTCTCTCTGTTGCTCGCACCGTAGTTAAACCGCATAATAGGCAAACAGCCCTGGATCAAGCCGTTCACCGTCATAACGATCAACTGCTGTACCTTAAAATACGCACCGAAGAAAGCGATTGCCGTATTGGAATAGGCGACCAGAAAAAAGTTTACAAAAGTCACCATAAAAGAACTAAGGGCATTCATAATGAAAGACGGTAGTCCAAGAGCGAAAATACGACCAATCAGCCACTTTTGCAAATGAAATCCTTTGATCTTGATCTGCACTTTCTGCTTCTTTCCCAGCAGCAAGGCAAATGCCAAAATCATGGATAACAAATAGCCCGCAACAGTAGCCACTGCAGCACCACGGATTCCCATAGCCGGAAAAACACCAATACCAAAAATTAGAAGTGGGTCGAATATAAAATTAACGACCACTCCTGCAATCTGGAACCACATGGGAGCAACCATGTTCCCGGTAGCCTGTATCATCTTCTGGATTGCGATATGCACCATATTGGGAATTTGCATGAACGAACATACGCTCATATAGGCAATACTCAGCTGATAAATTTCTTCATTATTGGTGAATGCCCCAAAGTAGGATTTCATAATCAATAATGACAGAAGATTGAACAAAGCACCAATTCCAAAGGCCAGTAACAATCCATGTGTGACGGTGGTATTTGCCTCATCCTGCTTTTTCTCCCCAAGATACCCTGCAATCAGTACATTCACGCCGACACCGATCCAGATAGACGCCGCATTCATCAGTGTTGTAATCGGGAATGACAGAGAAACAGCTGTTAGTGCATTCTCACTCAACCGCGCTATAAACGCACTGTCTATCATATTATAGGAATATTGCAGGAACATGGAGATTAGCGGCGGCATCGACATTTGCCAAATGAGCCTTCCAACAGGAGCAACCGCCATTTTATTATTGGTCTGCATACTTTCCCTCCTCTCCACAAATTGTCCGGTGCAAAAAAATGCGCCGGACAGCGGAACATTACATCCGAACAATATTGTTTTGTTTGCGTGCTGCGGGCTGACCGGCTTCCTGGGCCGGATACCCCAATGCAATTGCCCCGACGCTAAGCCCGTACACTATGGCGCGTCTTGATAAGAGACAAAAAAATATTTTCCATACAGATATAGTCCGCCATTCTGCTAACACTTCCGAGATACGGACAACAAAAAAAGCCACACAACTATCACAAGATAGCTGTGTGGCAAAAAGATGACCGAATCCGGAAAAGTCCACCAAAATTTTACGCTTGATATTATAGCAAACTTGAAGTAGACTGTCAAGCATCAATAATTCTTGAGTTTCCGCATTTTTAAACTTCTGTTTTCTCTACCGATATCTCTCTGGTTAATGCCTAAAATTGTCTGATACAGGCTTATTTCGACTTCTTACTAACCATGGATTTGTTTTTAATACTTTTCCTGCCCAGTCACCACAGCTTGTCATTTGCTCAATCATCGGTTTTTGCATATCTGTATGATGGTCAAGCAAAATCAAAGAAATTTTCTGTTTAATCAATGTCGTCATGATGCCTGTTACATAGTGATAATTTCCAGAATCCCAAAAATGAATTCCATGAATGCCATAGGGCGCAATTCTCGCTCTGATTTCTTCTGCACGTTTGGAACAATATAAATCACATTCCGTAATATCAGAACAGTCCATCCAATGCACTTTATCATTCTTTGGAATCTTCTCGTCACAATATACATGTGAAAAATCTAAAATCAGATGATTTGTTGTCATATTTCATTTCCCCTTGCCTTCATCTCACAATCTAATGTTTCAAGCTATCGTTTTACAGATCCGTGTATTCCATTTCTCTTTTTTTCGTTCGCATTCCCATTCTCTCATAAAATCTCTCTGCTGAAGTATTTCCTGTCCATACATTCAATGTCACTTCATAGCACCCCCGTTGCTTTGCTTCGTTTTTTACATATTCAAACAGCCTTTCACCAATATGCTGCCCCCGCACTTCTTGATCAACACATAAATCATCGATATAGAACGACTTAAACGGCACCATATTATTTGAAACAGGCTGCTCCTGTAATTGGCAAAATGCATACCCTACACAAACATCGGCTTCATCCACCGCAACATATATTGGCTTTTCTTCATTTTTTAAAAGCTCTCTCAATTCGTCTATCGTATATTTTGTTGTACCTGGGATAAAAATATCAGGTCTTATATCTGCATGAATTTGCAGTACCTGTTCTAATAACTTTAAAATTCTCGGAATATCTTTTTCTTTTGCGTCTCTGATCATCATTTTCTCTCCTCCATCAACATCTCCTGATACCTGGCAGTCTCATACGCTTTAATTCTTTCCACCACCGGTTTCAATCTATCATCTGTAATCCGCTCCAATATCCTCATCCGCTTCGGCGATATACCTTCCTCTGACTTACACATCTCATAATCTTCCGTTTCCATATGCCAGTAATGAAATTCTCCTTTATAATACCGTGATAGCTTCTGTGCAATCAGTATACCTTCCGGATCCAGATCTACTGATTTCACGAAATTTGCAGGTGAATCTGGAATATAAACAAGAGAAAAAATTTTTTCAACTCCATTTGGTCTTTTCAACTGCCCACAAAGCCTTTATTCATGGGCTTTTTCTGCAATTTTTCAAGCTATTCAAACTTGGCAAGCTCAAAGAATAAGTTTGACAACATTTATTTTGAGAACACTGCATCATTTCTGGAAAGAAGATACACACAATACTGATTCATACTGATACCTTCTCTCTGAGAATGTTCTGTCAGTGATCTGTGCAGGCTTCTCGGAATTCTCAATTTAAACTGTCCAGAATAGTTTTCCAGACTGTCTGGCTCATGAATCTCTACACCATTCTCTAATGCAGCTTCAATCCATGCTTTTTTTGCATCCAGTGCATTTGCTACCGCACTCTCCACTGTCTCACCACAAGTAATGCAACCAGGCAAATCCGGATAAGAAACTACAAATCCGCCTTCATCCTTGTCTTCCACAATTTCCATACGATAGGACATTGCCATATAATCATTCAGCATCTTCATCATTCTTCGCCTCGCTTTCTACAATCTGCCTTATCATTTCTACATATACTTTCTTGATTGGTTCATGCTTTGGTATTGTAATTGGCATACACCATTGCTTTCTGAAAGTGAATGACTGCTTCCACTTCTTGGTGCATTCATTTCGTATCCGTAGCTTTCCAATACCTCCCATTTACATTATATATGGTGTCATATATGGTGTCAATATTCTATTGTTCATTCCAAAATATTTCATTTTACTTCTATTTCATAACCATCTAAAAACTGTCTGCAAAATCCAGTGCTGCATCCATATCAGTTTCTTTCTCCCAGTCCAGATTATCTTCTGCGATCTCTCCATCCGTTTTCTCCATTGTTAGTGTTCTGTCCGGCAGATTACTTTCTCCTACCGATTCTTTTACAAACGGTACAAGCATTTCCATATTCTCATAATCATACCTCATACTTTCTTGACTTTTATTTTTGACTTTGTCCCAAATTCGGAAAAAACTTATATCTGTATCAGCTAAAATGTTGATACATAAAAAAGGGCAGTCAGTGTAAAAAAGCAAAATTTTATGTACTCTGGCAGCTAGCTTTGTTATTTCTCCTGCTCTGGTAACATTTCTTTTTGCTTATTTTGCCCTAAATGCCCTTAATTCCCTGATTCATATTTAATTTTAACTGTTTATAATCTATATCTGTTTCTTCAAAAGGTATTCTTTCTTCTGAATCTACAAGACAAAAATCTTCTTCCTCCTGTTATCTATTCCACTGCCAAGTCTGGCTCATAGAATCGAGTGGCTTAAACTGCGGTCGGCTCTGATAACAATTTCAGTGCCACAACCTATGACATCTAATCCACAGCCTAAACCCTACCGCTTTTTTCGACCATCCACTTTTTCTCCAGTCAGACTAAAAAGTAGATATGTTTCCATACAAGAAAACCGAGCTTTCCGCAAGGCTTCTCTGATGATACTAACCTCGCAAAAAGCCCGGAAATACGCCACTTTTCAGCTCTTATTTATCTTTTCTTGACAGCGAACAGACCGTCTCCACATGTATCGGTATCGGCTGGGGAACACATTTTCCCAACCACGTTACCGTCTGATGAGCACATTTTTTCAGTTACATTTTCATTCAATCGCTCTGCCTTATTCTGCTCCATTTATGACACCTTTTTCCCTTTCTGATTTGCTCTGTAGTCTGCTTTCGCATTATCTACCTTTAATGTCTGATTGCACTTAAGTACAAATGTCAGTTTATATGGTGTTGGATTACCTTCTGCATCATACCCACCAACAATTACCTTTTCTACAATGCTCTCAAACACGATTCTGTCAAATTCATCCAGGGCATTTTCATTTTCCAGTGTCTGTCGAAGCTGTGACATGCGCTTTCTTATATTCTTCTGCTGTCCGATATTCTCTTCCAGATAAGCCTTTTCTTCCGTAATCTGATGAAGTTTCCGCTGAAAACTCAGTTTCTTTTCATCATAATCTTCCTGTTCTATTTTACCATCAATCAGCAGATCTGTTAACCTACTTTTTTTTGATTCAATAGTGAAAATGTCTTTCCAAGAAGCACATCACCTTTATACTTCTCATTTTTAATCATTCCCATAACTCCATGGTCATGCCATTCCACCGTGCCACGCTTATTTTTAATCCCGAGTTCTACCAGCCGTTTGGCAATCGTGCCACATCCATTTTCCTGCAAATACATATCATATATGAGTCTGACTATTTCTGCTTCTGTTTCATTTACAGTAATTGTCTTTGTATCCTGATGATAATCATAACCAAAACAACCATTAAAGCCTACCAGTTCTCCACGTTTCATTTTCATCTGTAATCCCATTTTCACGTTACCGGAAAGAGATTCCACTCCAGGATACATGGGGTGTTCTGATGAGGAGAGATTCCTCTATAATAATGAGGTCGCATTCCACGACCTCATCACCTTCCTTTAAATCCAGATATTTGCTGTGAATTCCTTCTCTTTCAAGCATATCCAGACTTGCCTTCATAGCTGTAACCGGTGTCCTGACTTTCATACTCCTCAAATTTTTTACTATGGAAAAACCATCTATAATTAATATTTTTATCATAGTCTGTTTACGTTTCAAATCTCCATTTCGTAATTTTCCTACATTTACTATACTATCTATTTAAAAACTTGATAAGAATAAAATTATTCCTGTTTTGTTCTACACGAAAGACTTGTGCCATTCTACCCCACTTCCTTTCCAGACAAAAAAGACGCAAGCCACATTTCTATGACTCACGCCTTTCTGCATAACTTGTTTTACTATTATAAATACTGACTAAATTCCACTTTTTCTTTATTTGGTCCTTCAATCGTAAAGAATTTAACTCCGTTTTCCCAGAAAGGCAGGAAATGTACGGTATCTTTCGTTGTATTTAAACCAGCCTCACTGATCATTTCATACACTTTCTCAATATCTTTTACATCGATTGCAATATGGTCAATCGCACCGTCTTCCATTTTAGCAGCCTTATTCTCATATGTCTCGATTACAAGTGTATTCAATTTTAAAAAAGCTACCTTCTCGTCTGCCCCTTCATTTACTGTCTGGAAGGCAACCTCAAATCCCAGTGTCTCATAAAAACGAATGGTTTTTTCAATATCATTTGTTGGAATTCCAACATGCTGAATTCCATTCAACTGTTCTTTTAACTTCATTTCCATTTTGAATCCTCCAATCTCTCTTCTACCTGTGAAAGCTTCGGCATAGCCGGGATTGCCCCTTTTTTCTCCACGCAAAGACTCGCCACTGCATTTCCAAACAGGGCATACTCTGCTAGTTCTTTCTGAGTCAGTTCATCTAATTGTTTATCCGACTGACTGATCTTATATAAGAAGCCACCCCAAAACGAATCACCTGCTCCATTGGTATCAGCCACATGCTCTACCGTAAATCCCGGAACCATGCATCCGCCTTCTTTATTGTAAATATAAGCTCCATTTCCACCAAGAGTAACAGCTATGATTTTTACACCCTGACGATACAATTCCTCAACTGCTTCCATCATATTCTGATATCCTGTCAAAAGTTCTATTTCTTCATCAGAGATTTTCATGATATCGACATATGGAATCAGACTTCTCATATTCTCTATCGCTGTTTCTTCATTTTCCCACAGAGATGCCCTGTAATTTGGATCATAGGAAATAATGCTTCCCTTATTCTTTGCTCTTTTTACCGCATAGAATGTGGTATCTCTCGCTGGCTGTTCTGTAAGTGACAGCGAACCCACATGGAAAATATACGTCTGATCCAGAATATCAATATCCAACTCCTCTTTCTGAATCTTTGTATCTGCTCCCGGTTTTCTTGCAAAAGCAAATGTACGCTCACCGCTTTCACTCACTTCCACAAACGCCAGTGTCGTAAAATACTTATCATCCATAAGCATGCCTTTTATATCAACATTTTCTTTCTCTAATACAGAGCGCAGAAATTTCCCTTGCATATCATTTCCGGCTTTTCCGATAAATGCAGTATGTGCTCCCAGTCTTCCTGCCGCCACCGCTACATTTGCCGGTGCTCCTCCCGGGTTTCTCGCATACAGCATCTGTCCATCCTCATTTTTTCCCTGAGATGTAAAATCAATCAGAATCTCCCCAAAAGTTGTGATGTCATAGATTGACCGACAAACTGCATCGTTCGTATCCATCAGAAGTCCTGCCTCTAACAGTTTAAACAGAATCTCTTCACATTCCTTAGCATTATCTGTATGAACATGAAGTTCGCCCGTTTCAAAATCCGGCATACTCAAAACACCAAGCATAGATTTTGCATTTACCACATAACGTCCAGCGCATAATTCCGCATCATATGGAATTGCTTCCACAATGCTTACCAGCTTTCTTGCATTCTGCATTGTTCCCAAAACTACTTTTGCAATCATCTGTCTCCCCCTAAGCAAACAGGCTGATCACAATTGCACAGATCAGACCTGTAAGTCCTATAATCGTTTCCATCATTGTCCATGATTTCAATGTTGTCTTTTCATCTATCTCCAGCAGAGAACTTACCAGCCAGAAGCCAGAATCATTGACATGGCTGAATGCCGTAGCACCGCCGTTAATCGCACAGACCATAGCCGCCAGATAAACCGGAGATAATCCTGCAACTCCCGGCATAGCCGCCATAATTCCCGCTGCCATCGTCATAGCTACTACCGCCGCACCTACAGAGGCACGAATCAAGGCCGCAATCAGAAAAGCTACAAGTATCAGTGGAAGTCCACTTTTCTCAAGTGCAGGTCCAATGATATCGCCCATGCCGCAATCCTGTAAAATCCAGCGGATAATTCCTCCTCCAGTGATAACCAGAAGAATCTGACCTGTAGGACGAAGTGAACGGTCCATGATCTTCTTTAACTGTTCTCCATCATATCCCTGTCTTTTTCCAAGAAAATACATTGCAAATAATACTGCAATAATCAAGGCCACAAAAGGTGTTCCGAGGAATTCCAATACCGGACGTACTGCATCAATTCCCGGAACATAAGTGGAAATGGTACTCAGAAGGATCAAAACCAGCGGAACAAGAATGATACATAATACTGTAGAAAATGCCGGAAGATTTGCCTCCTCTTCCACCCTGACTTCCTGAATATTTGATGGAAGTCCTGTGCTAATACGACTGCCGATAAAATTTGACCACAAAATTCCGGCAAAGAGCAGGGAAAGGATTCCTACAGGTACACCTACTGCGATCATAACTCCCAGGTCAACATTCAGCATATTTGCAACAAGTACAGACCCGGCTGATGGCGGGATAAATGCAAAGCCTGTTGCAAGACCTGCCAGCAACGGAATTACATAACATAAGGTAGATTTCTTTGTTTTCTTTGCAAGCCCAAATGCCAGCGGAATCAAAATCACAACGCCTGCCTCAAAAAATACCGTAGTTCCAACTACCAGTCCTGTGATTCCAAGTGCGATTCCTGCCTTCTTTTCGCTGAATTTATTTACCAGTGTCTGTGCAACACACTGCGCACCACCCGATACTTCCAGAATTCCGCCAAACAAAGAACCCAGACCAATCAGTAACACGATTCCCTGCAGTGTTTCACCGGCACCCTTTTCTACTGTGCTGACCAGAGTTGGAACTGGCATTCCGGCTCCGAGCCCAATAAACAAAGCTGAAATCAACAGGGATAATACCGGGTGAATTTTAAATTTGATAATAAGCAGCAATAATAATACTATTCCGACTGCTGCCGCAATCAACAGCCTTGATGGCTCCGCCACAAATACCGCTTCTGTCATTTTCTTTTTCCTCCTGAACCTCTACTTCTATTACATTTTATATTCAAAAGTTTCTCAATCACTTCGAGTCCTCGGCATACTTACATAATTTTGTAAGACGCCGATTTTTTCATTATCACTATACCTGCAATTAGCCAACATATTTATGTATTGTTGCTCTTACAGCCCCAGGTCCTGCGAGCATTTCGCGGAACATTTCTTCAATCTTTTCACCAACTCCATCTTTGTAAAGGTCAGTGAAGAACAGACGCTCATTGGAAAGGATCGGTTTGAGCTGATCTTTGAATGTCTCCGTTTTTCCTACTACGATATCCTTAAACTGTTCCTGAAGTTCCTCGTTCATTGGGTCTGGTGCAAGTTCAAATTTATTTCCTTCATCATCCACACCAAGCATATATCTAAGCCATCCTGCGATTCCCAAAGGAATAGCTGTCAGTCTGGAGGCGTCTCCGAATTTCGCTACATATGCTTTAATTGTCTCACCGAATCGGATACCAACCATCTGAGATACATCTACGGCCAAACGAAGGTTTGTATCTCCCAGATACTCATTCGGGAAACGCTCATTAAAAAGTTCATCCACAAATGCCTGCGGAGAAAGGATTCCCGGGTTTGCGACTACCGGAAGACCTTCATCATAAGCAATCATGCGCGCCATCTTCATCATATCTTCGTTTGTGTTCAGCATATGCGCAAACAGATCATATCCAAGAACCACACCCAGCGGACCTGTTGCAGAATGTACAGGGTTCAGACATACTGTTACTTTCATACGCTCAGAAAGGTTAACCGTATTTCTGTCAGCCATATATACACCGAAACCTTTCTCCAGAGCCGGACGGCCGTTCGGGAAGTTATCTTCAATTACGAGATACTGCGGTTTCTCTGCATTAACAAATGGTGCAATATATGTTTTCTTACTTGTGATAACCGGCTGCATATTCTCAACGCCAAGATTCTCAAGGTCCGCTGCAATCTGCTCGCTTGGACGAGGTGTGATCTTATCGATCATCGTCCATGGGAACGCAACAATTTTCTCATCACTTACATAATTTACGAATCCTTCATCTACGAATCCGACTTTCTTCCACTCTTCTGTCATAGTCAGTACAGATTCACGAAGTTTCGCACCATTCTGTGAGCAGTTATCCATGGAAACCAGAGCAATTGGATATCTGCCTGCTTTATATCTTTCATAAAGCATCGCAACCAGAACTGCCATTGCACCTGTTGCTTTATCCGGACCATTTTTGATATCAGCTTCTACAAACGGAAACCATGTCCCGTCAGCTTTTTGTAATGCGTAACCTTTCTCTGTGATTGTAAAGGAAACCATCTGCAGGGATTTGCTAGTAAAGATTTCTTTCAGCCGATTCCAGTGTGCCGGGTCTGAAGACTGTGCTTTTACTGCTTCTGCAAGAGCTCCTATTACTTTGTATTCACGTGTTCCATCACCATGCAGGATTACGCTTAATCCCAGGTTGTCATATGGATCATAAATCTTGTCTACTACATCATAATCAAAAGTCTCTATACATGTAATGCCACGGTTAAGCACGCCCTCTTCCAGAAGGCCGTCAGCAATACCACCGATAAATACACGGAAAATATTTCCAATTCCAAAATGTACCCAACCAGGTTCTTTCTTCGCTTTCTCAGAAACAGCCTCTACGTCATAACCTGGCAGAGTGATTCCGGCCTTTTCCCATGCTTCCTGTTCTTTGATTCCATTCAGTGATAATTTCATGATATATCCTCCTTGTTTTCTTTTTGTTATGTTTTAAACTTACGCTTATATCTTAACTGTAAGTCGAGTATATATCCTCCCTATATAAAAGTCTATTGACAAAAAGTATAATTTTTTCAATCTTATTTTGTGTATTTTTACCAGTTATATTGACCATTACTGTTCTTATTATCGTTATTGCATTTTCATTTTCTATATACTACAATATACATAAAGCTAGAACTTAACTCTATCTATAACAATTCAGGAAATAATATAATCCAGAAAATCTGGCAAGTTTTTGCGCTCTGCCAGACTATATCAAATATATAATTTATAAAACAGCTACCATAACAGAATCAGGAGAATCTTATGAGTGAAAAAGGTTTAACCAATATCAGCGTAAAAAAAATAAACAGATCAAAAGTTTATCAATACATCTACAGAAAAAAAATAACATCCAAGCGCCAGATCGTTCAGGATTTACAGATGGGATTGTCCACCGTAAGCCAGAATCTGAACCTGTTAGAGCAGGATGGCTTAATAGAAAAAAATGGATATTTCGAATCCACCGGCGGAAGAAAAGCAAATGCGATTCAGATTGTATCTGACTTCAGAATTTCCATTGGCATTGGTATTTTAAAGAATATGTTCCATATCACTGCCGTTGACCTGTACGGAAATGCACTCTATACCAATACCATTCCATTTCCATATTCCAACACGCCGGATTACTATAAGCAGGTCACCGATAAAATCAAAGAATTCATTGCCACAAATCAGTATGATGAAGAAAAGATACTTGGTGTTTCCATCGCTACACAAGGAATCACCTCCCCTGATCACTCTACTGTGCTGTATGGAAATATCATGAACAATACAGGCATGATACTGGAGGACTTTTCCCGTTATCTGCCTTATCCATGTTATTTGGAACATGATTCAAAGTCTGCTGCCTTTCTGGAATTATGGAAACACCCAGAACTTGACAGCGCCGTTGTCTTTCTACTGAATCGTAATCTCGGAGGCGCTATCATCACAAACCACCAGATTCATCAGGGAAGTTCTATGCACAGCGGCACGATCGAACATATCTGTATTAATCCAGATGGACCGCTCTGTTATTGCGGAAACCGCGGCTGTCTGGAAACTTACTGTTCCGCCAACGCTCTGGAACAGGCTGCCGGTATGAATATAAAAGACTTTTTCTCTCTTTTACGCGAAAAAAAATCTCCCCAGCTTACACAAATCTGGAAAGATTATCTCCATCACCTGGCCTTTGCCATGAAAAACCTTAATTTAATTATTGATGCGCCTATTATCATCAGTGGTTATCTGGCACCATATTTTTTAGAGGACGACATTGCCTACCTGACTAAACATATCAATGTTTCCTCACCATTCGCATTAAACAAAGAGCACATTTTTGTTGGCACAAATGGACAATACACTCCTGCTATCGGGGCTGCATTGTTCTATGTAAATCAATTTATACATTCAATATAATAAATATTACGCTGCATAATCTTATTCGTATACCGTCAGTTCTTTATGAACATTACCGAATTGTTAGTTGAAAATGATATTCTCTTCGTGGATCTCACATGGCTAAAGTCACATGCTCCTCGGTCGCTTTAAGCGACAAGGCTAAATATCGGCGGATACGCCTGTAACTTAGGATATGCGCAGTCATGCGCCTTTTTCCATGCCAGATATGGCAGATTCCCACACCACAGGTAGTCCGCTGTATATCTGCCTGTGTTTATGCTACTCTTAAGAGTTCCATTTCTGAAAATAGTTCTTTTAAGTCGGTATTGAAACGTTTTTTAGGTTCCGTGATCACTGCCAGTTCATCCCATGTCTGGGCATAGATCTCAATCAGGCAGCTGACCGCAGAACGATAAATATCCAGTGTCTGGCGGATCGGGATATTCTGTTTCGCAGTTCTACGTCATAACTGGATATAATCTTCATATCTGCTTCTTAACCTTCCTATACTCATACTGACGTAAGTTTACTGTTATTTTTCTTCAGAATTAAACAGTTCACTTAAGGTTTCCGCATCTTCCTGCAGTACCTTCAACACATACTTGTCAAAGTGTCTCGCATCCTGTGTCGAAGAACCAAATTCATAGGTTTCCTGCCCATAATCCATAACATCAAACCCCGGAGTTGCTTTACTGGTTCCTGTTGTTTCTGTGGCAGTTCCGTTTTCTGTCTGAGTCTGCGCTGCTGCTTTTGTTACTTCCGCAGCTCCTTCCACATATTGTCCATACATTTCATCAACATAAAGTGTCAGTGATTCCCCAAAAATTTCAGACGGAACATGTCCACCATCCCACTTTCATTCCAGTCTGACATCTGTTCCGCTGTTAAGCCATGCAATCTGCATGTTCATAGAAGCAAATAGCGACATATCACCTTCGGATGCACCCATTACAATTCTGGTCCATGTCGAGCTTTCTGTATCTTCATCTCCAATATAGTTGATTGGATTATACAGGTCTACAATATTATTTCCGTATTTGTCACCATCCTCGATAGAGGCGATATCACTTTCATAAGATTCCACCATTTCGTTTCCATCCGGATCATTTCCATCTGGCATTCCGCCTCCTGGACCTGCATTTTGTCCGGATTCTCCTTTTGCATATCGTCCTTCCAGAAATGCCTGCAGCTTTAATCAACCTGCAGCGACCGGATACCAACTCTCCGGTCGCTGTTTTTCTTATTTCTACTATCGTTATAGGATGAACCCCAGGGTTCATTTTCTCTTGTTATCTATCCCCTAGTGTCAACCCTGCATTATGGACCAGTTTCCACAAAGTCATTACTTCACATAAAAAGAAAGGCTTTCCAGTAACTAATCGTACTCACTAACGATAGCTCTCTGAAAAGCCTTTAATTTACCACATTATTCTTACTTGCCTGGGTTCACCTTTGACATCAATACAACCGTCTCAACGGTACTTTCGTTATCCCAACAAAGTTCCTGTGTCTCCCTGTCTCCAAAATACACCGGAAAACGGAACTTTATGTGCTTCAGGAATCTGCCATCTGGCTGCTCCTGCTCGTAAATGTCCACCTGTTCCACAAAGCTGTTAAGAAATTCTTTCTTCTCCAGGTCGGTGAACTTATCATATAGTTTATCAAAAAATAAAAGAAATTGATAGACGTTTTCTTCTGATATTTTCTGTTGCCGGATATTCAACAGGCGGTTCTTGACTTCCTCTATACTGTTCTCCACGCCTTCAATCTCATCATACAAACGGTATAACCTTGTCTCCATATCCTGATATTTCTTCTCATAAAATTTATCCATGATATCCAGACTGTCCATCTGCTGTCTGTACAATTTTTTTCACTTTAATCACCTATCCTTATTTTAACTGTGTTCCATCCTTAAAAGCATTTCCCACACGTTCTCCAAGTCGGTAATATCCGTGATGTACCGGGTCATATGTAATTGGTGTAAATTTACTAAGATCAATTTCTCCGTCATCACCGAGATATTTCTCATCTACACTTACATTTTTAATTTCCGCAAGATACTTGCTGCCATCAATGACTTTTACAAGTTCACACTCAAGAGTCAATGGAAGTTCATTGATGATTGGTGCATTTACAAATTCACCTTTCGTTGTAGTAAAGCCTGCTTTTTTCATCTTATCTGCTTCTTTATTTGCAGAAACAATTCCCACATAATCGCAGGCAACCAGATGTTCAAGATCTGCCACCCCTACTGTAAAAGCCTTATTTTTTATAATATTGTCTGTTGTCTTATGGGCAGACAAATCTACAATAATCTCATTTGCACCTACAATTCCGCCCCATGCAGCGTTCATTGCATTTGCCTTTCCATTTTCATCATAGGTTCCCAGAATCATAACCGGCTGTGGATATAAAAATGGCTTTGCTCCAAAATTTTTTCTCATTGTTTTATTTCTCCTTATGGTTATTTGTTTATATCAGTATTTATCTGCCCAATCCATTCTGTAATCACCTCTTCTGAAGTTTCCAGATGATCTTTTCCTTTGGAATCAAACTGAATCTGCATTTCATGTGCAAAGGCAGCTCCTTTGCAATTTTCCTCCATATCTTTTATAACATGCCCCGGCCATCCACCATTTGTCATAAATGGAATCACTGTCTTTCCTGTAAAATCATTTGTTGTCAAAAATGTAAGCACTGCAGGTGCCATCGTATACCACCACGTTGGAGTTCCGATAGCAATCACATCATAATCAGCAAGATTTACAGATATCGGATTGATCTGAGGCATAAAGCCTGCCTCTACCTCTCTTTTTCCCTGTTCAACCACATCTTCATGACTGCCGCTGTATGGCTCTGTTGTTTCGATTCTCGTAATATCTGCACCTGTCCCATTAGTCAGCTGCTCTGCAATTCTTTTCGTGTTTCCATTTGACCAGGAATAATATACAACTAACATTTTCTTCATTATCTCTATTCTCCTTTACTTATTTTAACCCCTGTAAACAGATAGATATAACCCACCATGACTACCGCCAAGAAAGCCACTATTACCTCGATGGTTATCTTTTTCCTTATTTTCATTGCTCACCTCTTTTATTTCTTCTGTATTTTTGAACCTCCAAACACCTGCGACATCGGAATATGGGCAAGCATCTCATCAATAGATTTTACTTCATCCTGAGTCAGCTTTATATCTGCTGATTCCATATTTTCTTCCAGTCTATTTACTTTTCTTGTTCCCGGAATTGGTACGATATATGGTTTCTTTGCAAGCATCCATGCAAGAGAAATCTGTGCAGGCGTGGCATTTTTTTCTTCTGCAATCACTTTCATCCAGGACATAAATTCATTATTTTCCTTTAATCCTTCTTCTGTAAACTGTGGCATTGCGCTTCGATAATCTCCCGGCTTTTCAAATTCCCCATGGGAATGATATGCTGCTGTCAGTAATCCATTTGCAAGCGGCGAAAATGCAACAAATCCTATTTTCAATTCTTCAAGCACCGGGAATAATTTCTCATAATCCCTGTACATCATGGAATATCTGTTCTGAATCGCTGTAACCGGGCATACTTTATGTGCACGTCGAATAATCTCTTCACTGGCTTCTGATACCCCCCAGTGTGTGATTTTTCCCTGCTCCATTAACTCCTTCATAGCTCCTGCCGTCTCTTCAATCGGTACAGTCATGTCAATACGATGAATATAATATAAATCAAGATGGTCTGTGTTAAGTCTCATTAAAGATCCCTCAATCGATGCTTTAATCGTCTCCGGTCGTCCATCAGGAATCAAAGGTTTATTTACAGTTGTTGCAGTTTCATCAAAACGTATCCCACACTTTGATGCAAGGACAATTTTGTTTCTATATGGCCTTAACACTTCCCCAAGCAGTTTTTCATTGTGATGAGGGTCTTCTGTTGTTCCGTATATCTCTGCCGTATCAAAAAATGTGCAGCCTTCATCGATCGCTTTTTCAATCAATTCTTCTGCTTCTTTCTGTGTTGAAACAGTTCCATATGCATGACTCATTCCCATACATCCAAATCCGATTTCTGATACTTCTAAGTCTCTTCCTAAAATTCTTATCTCCATCTTTATCTTCCTTTTCTATATTTCAAACTTTACTGTAAGTATAAGAAAAAGAGACTCCGGACAGAAGTCTCTCTTTGTTAGGCAGTTTAAACCTAAAGGTTATGTCTTACTTATTACGATTCCTCCAAATATTTTTATATTCTTTTATAATCCAAGACTGTCTATCCATGAACTGATATCTGATTCAGACGCTCCACCATGGAATCGTTCCCCTTCTTTCCAGTCACCTGTTCCTGTCATCTCTTCCAGAAGATTACCGCTGTCACCGATTCCCGAGGTCGCTGCTGTACAGAATGGGATGACTGTTTTTCCTGTAAAGTCATTCTCTTTTACAAAGTTATCTACTGGCCATGCTGCAATTCCCCACCAGATAGGATAGCCAATGTATACCGTATCATATGAATCCCAGTTATCAACTGTTGTAGATACCAGTTCCACATCTCTTAAGCTCTCATCATCATGTTCTCTTGACACCCGGCTGTCATCATCTGTCCAGTCAAGGTCATCATCTGTATATGGCTCCACAGGCTCTATTTCAAACAGATCTGCCTCTGTAATTTTTGCTATCTTTTCAGCAACATCTTTTGTATTTCCTGAAGCTGAATAATATACACCCAATGTTTTTTCATTTCCAGACTGGTTTGTACTTGCAGACTGGCTGTCATTATTAGAAGCAGACTGGTTTGTATTGCTTGCTCCACATCCTGCCATCAAACCGATTGCCATGATGCATGTTAAGAGTACTGCTGCTATTTTCTTTGTTTTCATTCTAAGGTCACCTCCTGTCGTATAAAATGTTTGTCACGCTAATTTCTATCGGATGAAATTGGTAAATACAAAATCCGGTGCCTTTGGCATTTCAATTCCCATTTTTGTCGCAACATTTTTACAGTTAATGAAATATGCCATATTGTTTCCAAGGATCTGCATAACCTGCATTCCTTCGAGATCCTGTTTTACTTCATCCGGATTCGTCCCATGTACCATATTCCAATATCTCGATGTAATGATCGGCATCTGCATCAGACCAAAATATTTATTTACCTGGTCCCATGTAGCCGTTGTTCCGGCCCTTCTTGCTGAAATTACCACAGCGGCAGGTTTCAGGCGGAATCTGTCGCCGCCACCGTTTAAATCGGCATAAAAGACTCTGTCCATAAAGGATGTGATTGCACCGCCTGCACCACCCCAGTGTACCGGAGTTCCAAATACGAATCCGTCATAATCCCCTGCTATTTCCAGAAATTCATTCACGATATCATCCAGGATGCATTTATTTTTTTCCTGACATTTTCTGCAGGCAATACATCCTGAAATCGGCTTGTTTCCAATCCAAAAAATATCTGTACTTATGCCATTTTCATTTAATGCACTGGATACTTCACAAAGAGCTGTATAAGTACAGCCATTTTTGTGTGGACTGCCATTGACAAGTAATACTTTCATTGATTTTTCCTCTTATGCTTACCAGTTCTTTTTTTCTTTTGAACTGTCATTATTCTTTTTTCTTTCCTCAACCATCTTCACGAACCATTCCACCATATTCGGATCCTGATGCGAGAAGAAGGAGCTTGTCTTCTTGTCCAGTTCTGCAATAGTCTTCATATCTTCATCAGAAAGTGTGAAATCAAAAACATTAAAGTTTTCTTCCATTCTCTCAATGTGTGTTGATTTCGGAATAACCACTACCCCTCTCTGAATATGCCAGCGAAGCATAACCTGTGCCGGAGTCTTCTGATATTTTTCTGCAATCTCTGCGATGACAGGATTCTCAAAGGTGCCTCCTCTGCCCTCACCGAATGGTGCCCATGCTTCTAACCGGATATCATATTTGTCTGCCCATTCCTTCATCTCTTTCTGCTGATTGAAGATGTGGGTTTCCACCTGATTTACCATAGGTTTAATGCGGTTGAAGGATGCAAAATCAACCATTCTGTCTACATAAAAGTTGGAAATTCCGATTGCTCTGATTTTTCCCTCATCGTACAGATCTTCCAATGCATGGTAAGCACCGTAAGTATCTGAAAATGGCTGGTGAAGCAATACCAGATCCAGATAATCTGTCTTTAACTTTTTCATGGATTCAAGAACTGATTTCTTTGCTTCTTCATATCCATAATGTTCAACCCACACCTTTGTTGTAAGGAAGATTTCTTCTCTTGGAATGCCTGACTTTTGGATTGCATTCCCAACCTCTTCCTCATTAAAATAACTCTGTGCTGTATCAATCGCCCGGTATCCAACTTTTAAAGCATCAAGCACACATCTTTCACATTCCTCTTTTGTTACCTGATATACGCCATATCCCAGTATTGGCATTTTTACACCATTATTTAATGAAATATATTCCATTGTCGTATCCTCCTTGTTTTCTTTCATTCATCTTACATTCATACTATAATACTGATAGATTCCTTTGAGAAGTTTCGATAAGTTTTTCAGTCTTAACCTTTCGGTTTATTCTGGTTCTTACTGATTGAACAGCCATCCCATAATTTCTTTGTCACGACAAAACAGATAGCCACCGCCATGCTGATAAGTGACCGGTGTTCCTTCAAAGTAATCTTTATCTTTTACATCCAGTACCACCAGTTTATCAATCTCTGATTCCGATAATCCTTGTTCTTTGTAAAGCTCATGTATCTGCTGGTATGCCTCTTTAAAAGGTTCTGATCCATAGTATTCGTCGCTTTCGCCAATCACAAAATATACCGGCGTTTTCATCTCCACAACCGGCTCATATGCACCATCCCACTGAGAGCTGCACATAAGTGCCGCTGTATATAATTCCGGCTGCTTTGCCAATACCAGTGACAGGATTTCTCCTCCTCCGGAATAACCATTAATATATACTTTCGATGGATTAATAATATAATGCGTCAGAAAATACTGTGTCAGTTCAATTGTCTGATCTGCTGATGTCTGTCCCCAGTCATTTAACTGTGGAGCTACAATAATCATATCGGTAATATACTTCTGTGCTTCAAATCCAAAATCTTCTGTCCGGATATTTTCTCCCACGCCCTGAAAATATAATCCCTGATATCCGGGTAATGTTACATATAGTGCATATTCCTTTGTCCTGTCATATGCATCCGGAATATATACATTGTAATGAATGTCCCCTTCATTTGGAGAATGAAGAACATTATCCAGGAGGAAGCCCCGGTATTCTTCGCTTCCCGGCGTAACATTTTCCAATTCATCTCCGGATGTATTTTTTTCTGTATTTTCTTTTTTCTCATCTGTCTTCTGCTGTACGGTCTGTACCTGGTTTATTGTTTGTTGATTCTTCTTTTCATCCCTGCCGAGTTTTAAAAAGTAGATATATACCATGATTACCATTGCTAAAATAACAACTCCAATAATTGTAAGTACTAATTTCCGCTTTTCCATAAATACACCACCTTCTTTCAGTATGAACCTTTTCGGTTTCTCTTACCTGTTTTCTTTAGAAACACTCCACTATAATATCCAATAAATGCTATCAATATCATTACTGCCAGATAATCCAGCAGAAAAGGAAAGATCCCCTTTTCATAATCATAAAATATAAAATGCATCCTCATAATCAGATAATCTCCTATCTGTCTCCTGTAAAATGCATATAAACCATAACCTGCAATTGTGGTTGCGACAGATCTTGCTGCCCATGTTCTGATGACGGATAAATGTTCCCATAATCGTCCTACCATTGCTACCGCTATATTCCAATAAAATCCGAGATGTAATGACATCACCACCAGTCCCCAGTATGCGCAAAACATATGTATCTGTCTGGCTGTCATATATGTTCCGGAAATCTTTATCCATTTAAATATGTGATTTGACAATAATATTCCACTTATCATGGAACCCATTATAAGAATAAGCATGATGATAACCAGTACTGTCTGTATCACTCTGAACGCATTATATTTTCCTTACAGAGGTCACCCATTTATGATTCAGTATGTGATGTGAAATAAAAAGCACAAGCATCGCCATACCAATCCACTCATGTGCAATCTCGCTGAGCAGACTATATGGCATAAGAAGAAGCAAACATATCGTCATTCCTATATCTATCAATATTTTTGCTGTAAATCGTTTATTTTTCATATCCTACCTCTTATCTAAAGCATTCATATTGTCTTTATCTGCATATAGTATCCTCCCTTTTCACTTCAGCCAAAGTATAACAAAACGAGACTCCATTAGAAGTCTCGTTTTGTTATTCAGTATTAACCTTTAGGTTTCTACTCGCATGTATTCAATTTTTATTTTACCTTGTTAATAGCATTTATCAGCCGCTTAACCTTAATGGACGGTTTTTTCGAATGAAGAATTCCAAACGGCATAGTATAATCCCACTCTACTGGAATGATTCTGATCAGTGGATGAACACTTTCCCAGCTCTTGAATGCCAGTAATACCTCATTATTGTTTTCGCATCGGTTAAATGCTTCTACATTGTACAGATTAAAGTCTACAATATTGATTTCAGGATGATTTTTCATCATATCATCCCTTAGCATATCGCCATAATAACTCCATCCTCTTCGCATGAGCATAAGATTTTCTCCAGCCAGATCATCAAGTGTAATTTTTTCTTTTTTTGCAAGCCTGTGATGAATTGATACCGCCACACAAAATGGTTCTCTTGAAATCTCAGTGCCATCACAGCCTCTGAGTTCAAGCATTGTTTCATCAAAGATTCCAGCTATCACATCAATATTCTTTCCCATATTAGCCAGTATCTCTCTTGCATTCTCTGGTGTATTTTCAAATGTAATCAATTTAAACTTCATCTCCGGATATATTTTCTGTATCTTAGGCCAAAGTTCCACAAAAACTTCCGGTGGCGTCATCGGAGATATTCCAACACGAATGATTTCTTCATTATGATTCATTGCTTCCTGCGCCCGTATCAACGATTCTTTTGAATATTGAATCAGATATTTTGCATCCTGATAGAGCGATTTACCAGCTTCCGTAATAATAAGACCTCTGTGTGTTCTTTCAAATAATTGCAAATCTAAGCTGTTTTCCAAAGAATTTATCTGTTTAATAACCGCAGGTGCACTTATATATAATTCTTCTGCCGCTTTACTAAAACTTCCAGCTTCTACAACGCAGATAAATGTATCAAGTTGTGGATTATACATCATGTAATTCACTCCTCTTTGTGATTTTAAATCATCTGAAATGCTTTCAGTGCCCCAATAATTGCCTCTTCTTTCTCCTTCGGACATTGTGGTTGCTTTGCTCCCTCTGACCTAGGAATATTAAAATTCTCCGCTAATTCAATTCCACACTTTCTCTTCACCTGTGCAATCTACAGATTAGATACCTTCATCCCATCATTATACTCTGCAACATACTTCTTTATCTCCTCATAAGTAGCCTGTCTACGCTCCGCTTCGGTCCGCGCTGGGCAAAGGTTCCCTGGACCTTTAGCGCCTCACAGCCGCCGTTAAATCCATCTCGTCCATGTCAGGTCTCACATTCACATGATGCTTCGCTTCGTGGAGTTTGGACAATAAACATACTGTCTCAACGGTACTTTCGTTGTCCCAACAAAGTTCCTGTGTCTCTCTGTCTCCAAAATACACCGGAAAACGGAACTTCATGTGCTTCAGGAATCTGCCATCTGGCTGCTCCTGCTCGTAAATGTCCACCTGTTCTACAAAGCTGTTAAGAAATTCTTTCTTCTCCAGGTCGGTGAACTTATCATATAGTTTATCAAAATATAAAAGAAATTGATAGACGTTTTCTTCTGATATTTTCTGTTGCCGGATATTCAACAGGCGGTTCTTGACTTCTTCTATACTGTTCTCCACGCCTTCAATCTCATCATACAAACGGTATAACCTTGTCTCCATATCCTGATATTTCTTCTCATAAAATTTATCCATGATATCCAGTCTATCCATCTGCTGTCCAAGTCTTGCTTTTGCTCCGGTCAGCTGCCTGTGCTGTTTTTCCAGTCTTTCAATCTCTTTTTCTATTTCTTCTGTATCTATTCTTGAACCGATTTTATTCAGAATTGCTTCTTCAAATTTCGGATTCTTCACCAGCTTCCGAATAACTTCTTCCACTGCATTGTTAATCTTCTCCTCGCTCCATTGTTTACGATATCCACATTTATGACCATCTACCAGGCGACGATGCTTGCAGGCATAATAGAAATAATCCTTATATAAGGTTCCGTCTTTCTTTTTCTTTCGGTTCACGTTTCCATACATACCGCTTCCACATAACGGACATCTCAATATTCCGGATAAAATATGCTCATGATCGAGGCTATGTATCTTTTCATATTTCACACCTGTTTTTTCCCGTTTTTGATGAGCCAGCTCCCAGTCTGTTTCCGAAATAATCCCTTCATGGATACCATCGTGCAGCATATAATTTTCCTGCTTTACAATGCGATATTCATTTCTTGTACCAGAAACTTTCTCGTTTTTCCTTCGTCCATAAACCAGCTTTCCACAGTATACCGGATTATCCAGAACGCCTTTTATAAATGATGCGGCAAATGCGTCCAGTGTATTATTCTGTCGTTTTTTCTTTTTATATCCATGCTGGTTCAGCCATGAAGCAATCGCAGAGATTCCCATATTGGTATGAATAAATTTATCATAGATCAAACGAATAATTTCCGCTTCATCCTCTGCAATCTGCAATTCTCCATTTACCAATTCATAGCCATATGGAGCAAATCCACCGTTCCATTTTCCTTCCCTGGCTTTCTGCTTACGTCCCTCCATTGTCTGAACAAGGATATTCTCCCGTTCAATCTCTGCCACCGCAGACAGAACAGAAATCATCTGCTTTCCACTATCTTTTGAGCTGTCAATTCCATCTTCAACACAGATCAGATTCACTCCAAAATCCTGCATCCGCTGCAAAGAATTTAAAACATCTGCCGCATTACGACCAAATCTGGAAAGCTTGAACACCAGTACAAACTGCACCTCATCTGTGCCATTCTCAATATTATCCAACATTCTCTGAAATTCCGGTCTGCCCTCTACGCTCTTTCCAGATTTACCTTCATCGGAATACTCATTTACGATTTCCATGTTCTGAAATTCCGCATATCTCTTGAGTTTTTCTTTCTGAGCATCCAGACTGTAGCCATCTACCTGCATGGTTGTGGATACTCTGGTATAGGTATCACATTTTATCTTTTTATTCACTTTTCCTCCTCTCCTCAGAACATCCCAAAGCAATTTCCAACAATTCCGTTGCAACTTGTGAATTTCTGATACGCATTAAGTTATCCCAGACATCAGCTTTTCCAAGTAGATTCATCCCGCCATGCCATACTATTTCATCATCAATAACGGCAAAACATTCTTCTACTTCTGTTCTTGTTATCACATTTATTCCTACCAATTGCATTGCTCTGATTAATTCATAACATACATCTGACTTTGCGTAAGTAATATCTTCCGGATCTGTTGTAATAACAGTGACCTTTACCCCTACTTCCTGTCTCTTCTTGATTAGTAATAAAAATCTGTCAATTTTATCCTGTCTGATATCCGGACTGGAAATTACCACCATTTTTTCTGACTCTACAATATCTTGCTCGAATTTTTCGGTATAATTTACAGAATCAAATATTGCATTTATTATTTGTTTAGGTTGCAACTCTTGTGTCCAGATTGAAAATCCTGTCTTCCTGTATGTTCTCAATCTTTTTGCATACATTTTATCAAAATAACGCACATGCGAATCAATATAATCATACACATAAACGGCTTCTTTTCCGACATAATCTCTGTTTAATCTACCTACATACTGTTCCAAGCGTCCTTCAAAAGATACAGGTGCTGCAAGCATTAATACATCCAGTCTTGGGAAATCAAACCCTTCTCCTATTTTCTGACCAGTTGCCACCAAAATAAGCGATTCATTTTCAGGTATCTGCTTTAATTTTACTCTTATTTCAGCATTTTCCTTATCCGAATTATCCCCATATAGAAGGAATACATGATCTGCTTTTTCCTTTAAGGCATCATGTAAAAATTTTGCATGTTCCTTAAATCTTGTTAAAATTACAGGAGTTTGTTTTCTTGCAACACAAGTTATAACATCATCTATAATCATTTCATTGCGCACCTTACTGGTACTAATCAAATTATATGCTTTATTAATATTATCCTTGCTTTCTGCAGTATCAACTACTCTTGTATATCTTGGGACAAAATAATGTCCAATCCCTTGCTCCTTAGCCCTCTCCAATGCAGTAAATCTATGTCTCAAAGGTCCTAACAGCATATAGATGATCCGATCAAGACTGTCACCACGTTTAGGTGTAGCAGAAACACCATATACGTATTTTGCATTTATTTTCTGCAATAATTCCATAGATGTGTTAGAAGCTGCGTGATGACATTCATCCATAATTACCATTCCGTAAGAATTAATCCGTTCATTAAATTTTCCTCTGCTGTACATTGAACCAACCATTGCAACATCTATAATCCCTGTCAATGTATTTTTATTTCCGTGCAAAACGCCTATCACACTATTTCTTTTTTTCTTTCTTCCTGTTTTTGTTTCATATTCCGGTGGTTCTTCTCTTATCTCTAAGAAATGATTCAATTCATCAACCCACTGATTAAGCAAATCTTTACTTTGCAGCAAAATGAGCGTATTTACTTTTCGCTCTGCAATAAGGTAACTACATACTACAGTCTTTCCAAATGCAGTTGCCGCACTCAAAACCCCATCTGAATGTGATAATAATTTTTCTGCTGCTAATTCCTGTTGCATTCGCAAATCACCTTTAAAAGATACTCTGATAGGTTGTCCTGTTTCTCTTTGATCTGAAACATCAACTGAAATGCCTGCTTTTTCACATTCCTGTATAATATTTTCCCGCAGTCCTCTCGGAATCTGTATATATCCATCTATATCCTTACCTAAATATACAGCACTGAAATTATAATAATTAGAATATCCCAGCCTTTTATTTTTGTAAAATTCCGGATTATCAAATGCCGCCAAACTACGGACCTGATTTTGTATTCTTGGCATAAGATTCAGAGTATCAATATAAACTCCATTGCCCAATACCATATGAAGCTTGCCCACAACATCTGACTTACAAAACTCACATTTCTTCTTCCATGGTTTTGGTCTGACATTCTTCTCAATATTAGTAAGCGTTCCTCTGACTTCTGCTAATTCTACCTGCCATTTTGCCATGCATTGTTCAACATCTTCTATTCCCAGCTTTTTTGTTTTATTGAAAAGAGCATCCCATTGATCAGGATATGCATTCCAATTTTCATCTACAAAAGCACTATTTCCATTTTTAAGTGCCTGCCCCTGTAATGGCAATGCAATCAAATTACCTATGCTGCTTGCCACATCCTGCGAAGGATACATTCTATCATAATAATGAAAAGATTTCAGATTGATGGAAGTTGAACCCTTGTCTAACAGGAGAAATCCAAAATTCCTTGCTGTTGCCGCAGGTATTGCCTTTTTAAAGAAAATCCATACATGGGCACCTTTTCCAGATCGAGATCTCTCAACTAAAGGTCTGATACCATTAAGCTCACACATTTTTCTAAGCGCATCCACTTCTTTATGCCACTCATTATCCGTATTTGCAAAGTCCGTAACCTCTGCTCCTTTTTCGTGATTATCAAAATCAAATACAATAAATCTGCATGTTCCATTTGGCAGTAAAGGATATACACCTATTACATCTGATCCATCTTCTTTTGTGCCTAACAAATGAGCAATTATTTTTTTTACATCCAGACTTATCCATTTGGTATTTTCACATTCATCACAAAATACCTTCTCTTTACGTTGTTTAGGACAAAGCCGGTCATTCCAACGATTTGCACATTGTGGAAAATCCCCCCCGTTCTTTCCCCGTCTGGCATATACATCTTCTCTTCCCCAAAACATCGAAAAGAAATGTATTGCCATTTTCTCTGTAATATACGGTGGATTTACAATACGATTTCCTTGATCCAGGTCATATTCTTCTGCACTTTCTATTTTTTCTTCAAAAGGATTCACCTCTTCATATGAAATGCCTGCTTTCTTCAATTTATCTTTTAATATCTTGTTCTCATATTCAAGCAACCTAACCATCTTTCTCAATGAATCCGCATCATATGCTTCTATGTTCAAACCTTCCACCTACAATTCTTATCATTTCGTAATATAACCTTTATTTTGTGTCCCAACTTTATTTTAATACTTGTACCAACTATTTCCAATACTTATTTTTTCTATTGACGCATTTCTCTGTCGATCGTATAATTAATACACAAAAAACCCGAAAAGAGGAGGTGTTCGTATGGCTACTTCAAGTATTACTCATAATTTTGTCATATCCAATCCAAACAGCGTAAAACTTTTTATTGCAGCGATTGGCGAAGCCGACCGTGACCGCACACCAAAGCAGACACTTCCCGGACGTCAGTTGACAAACCCACAAGAAATCTTATCTTTAATGTCAAAAAGAAAAAAAACAAACTCTTAAATATTAAAATTCTTCAATAAAAAATCCTCTAAGACAATAGGTGTTTCACTATCTCTTAGAGGATTTTTTTTAATTTAAATGGTATCTGGTAATATTTTTCCAATTTTTCGGGAAACCCATTTTATTCAATAATTCAGCTTCACTTATATGCTCTACTTCTCTGTTTACTCGGTCAATCTCTTTTATAAGCTTTCTTTTAAATTCCAGAAAATCTTTTCCAGGTAATAGATATCTAAAAGCAATCACCACAGCAAACAAATCTTGTTTTCCTTTTTCGTACTGATTACCGCTCTGTGGTAATGAAAGTTTTTTATGAAGCGGTGTATCCGCAATAGCATCTACTGTTCTGTATGTAAACAGTCGTTCCCCATGGGCACATACATTCCTATACTTAGTGAGAACAGATAGAAACTGTTCCATCTGATGCTGATTCAAAGGTTCAAAGTTTTTTGATACTTTTGATTTTAAGGACTGCGGAAACACTCGGAACATTTTTGATAAGTTTCCAAACGTAAGTACATTTGCCAAAACCCATAATGGAATTTCACCATAGGTCTTGCGGTAATAGTTGATATATGTATAATCTGTGGTCGTTGTTGCCCGTTTCAAGGTCGCTATCAACTTTACGATTGTTGCATGATTTCTTTTTGTATTTACATAATTATTAGCATCCAGGTACTGCTTCTGCTCTGCTCCATACATTTCAGTAAAATAGTATGACATCAAAGAACGCATCTGTCGCTCAATCTGCAGTAAATATTTAAAGAACAACTCTCTAAGCTCTGCATCAAACTTATACAGACTGACTATTTCTTCAAAACTTGTTCCTGCTTTATATTTTTTTGTGTTTGATATTCTAAAAAGATGTTTATATCCTCCCATAAGAGGAAAATATCCTATTTGGCGTAACATCTCTTCCGCATATTCTCTGTCTTTTATTTTTATTCCCTTTTCATCACTGATCCAGGAAACCTGGTCACTAAAAGAAGAGAATTTTTTCGGTGTCTGCATCTCATTTCTCCTTAAAACAAAAGAGGGAGAGACCCGCAGGCTCTCCCCCGCCTGTAGGCTTCGCAAGTTTCTACAGAACGATCACTGAGCTTAGTATACGTCATTTTAAATGTTCTGTCAATATGCCAAAACATTCTCTGTCATATCAGCCCAAAATTATTTTATGCTATTTTTCTCCAAATTATCATTCTTTTTTATCAGCTTTTAAAATTTATTCGATTTAAAAATACATGAAAAAGCGACAGTCTGATTTACATTTTGTATTTCAGGAAACTGCCGCTTCTTTTTCTTCTTTATTCTGTTTTTCTTCCTCCAACTCCCGGAGGACTTCTTCGCCGTACTTATCAATCATCCGTACCAGAAAATCAATGCACCGCTCAAATTCAATATTCTGTTGCATAAGCTCCTCCCGTTATTGTTGATCTGAGCTTATTTTACAGAACCTGCCGGAAAACCACATTGAATAGAAATTAATTGAATCGATGCGATTTTTCTTCTATTAGCACTTGCTAAAAAAATCATATCAGCGAAAGTAATCAAATGAGTCAGCCTGATTTTTTATACGAATTATTTGAAGATTTTATGGATGATCCGGCAAATCAGGATTTTTCTATGGATAATGGTCTGGTTTGTCGTTGGCTGACCGGTCAAGCAAAGATCAGTCCCAAAATATCTGCCTATTATTCCAAACCCAGTAATCAGAAAAAGCTGGCAGAACAGCAGGAACCCGAAAGAGGAATCTCCGAATTGCAAAAATTATCCGGCATCATCAAGGAATACCATTCCGATGACTGTCTGGATTATGCCAAAGTACAGGAAACCCTTGGAACCATTTATCTGATGACGGCCAATCTTCCTCAAGCCAAAACACATTTTAAAAAAGCTTTCAAAATATATGAAAAGATCTGGGCTGATGAGCCAGAAATGATTGAAGCAAAATATCAGGAGATTCAGGAGTTATATCCACAAGTTGGTTCCTTTCTTGGACAACAGATATCAAGTTCTTTAACAAAACAGGCATAATTTTGCGGCGGACAAATTGTCCGCCGTTGCTTTACTATCACTTTTGGTAGAAAGTATTTTCATGCTAATAATCATTAACGCTCTATGCTACTGATTTTTTTACTAATGGTCAATTGAATGATAAGGAGCGTCTATACGATGGGGATCTTCTTGATTACAAGGATGATGACAAAGATGACCATAGTTTTACTGAAAAATGGAAATCTCTGATACCAATGCTTACGGCATTATGTACGTGGAGAGAAGAACCCAGGGAATAAAACTTATTCGTAATTTACATAAAAATGCAGGCAGAAGCAATCTTGAAAGTTTTCCTGCTTATATCATTATTAAAAATAGGGGAATTTTTACAGCCCCGAGTTTGTTCATATACATTCATTATTTCTGCATAAATTCAAACACCGCCTCTTTCGTCGGAATCGCAGGGATTCCCCCTCTCTTTTGCACACACAATCCAGCAACTGCATTTCCCAAAACAGCACACTTTTTGATTTCTTCCCATTCCATTTTTTCAACATTCTTATTCATAGAAAGGATACTGCATAATACGCCTCCCCAAAATGAATCACCTGCCCCAGTCGTGTCGACCGCATGTATCTGAAATGCTTTGATGATTTCTTTTCTGTTTTTTGTTGCCATAAGAACGCCCTGTTCTCCCAATGTAATGGCAACCAGCTTTGGTCCCATGGCAAGGAGTTGATCTGCAGCCTGCTCATAACTTTTCGCCTCTGTCAACAGAGTACTCTCTTCATCCGATACCTTCATGACATCTACCAATTCTATGACAGATCTCATTTTTTTCACTGCATCCTCTTTGCTCTTCCAAAGAGACGGTCGGTAATTCGGATCATAGGAAATAAGTGCACCCGCTGCTTTTGCCATTTTTACCGCTTCAATCGTTGTACTTTCTGCCGGTTCATCTGTCAGCGATAATGATCCAAAATGAAAAATTCTACAACCTGAAATTAATGTCTGATCCAGTTCTTCTTTTTTTAACTGTGTATCTGCACCCGGTTTTCTTGCAAAAGAAAAATTCCGTTCTCCACCTTCACCGATTTCCACAAATGCCAACGTTGTAAAATAACCCGGGTCTTCAACAATAGCATCTGTATTGATTCCTTCCTTTTGCAATGTCTTCTTTAAAAATTTACCATGCATATCGTTTCCAACTTTTCCAATAAAAGATGTGTGATACCCAAAGTGGCTTGCAACGGTTAGAAGATTTGCCGTAGCACCTCCGGGATTCTGTTCGAACAATTTCCTCCCATCCCGACTGTGTCCTGCTTCCGTAAAATCAATCAGCAATTCTCCCAATGCCACGATATCAACTTTTTCTTCCATTTTTCAGTTCCTCCACAATCTCGTTATAACGTTTTTTATTTAACCGGTAGAAAAATAATACAACCGCAGTCACAATCCAAAGTGCACCTGGAATCGTCGTAAATGCATGTTTCATAATTGAAAGTACAGTTGCATTTTGTGTCTGATTTGCAATATAACCATATTTTCCAAGTAATCCTGCTAAAAGTGCTGTTCCAACTGCCATTCCGATTTTATTTCCAAGTGAAATAAATGCATACTGAAAACCATCATTTCTAAGTCCGGTTTTCCACTCCCCATATTCCACACAGTCTGGAATAATTGCATAGATTGCGGTATTAAATCCAGAGAAAAAAAACTGTGTGAGACCAGATAATGCATAAAAAATTGCTGGTGATTCTTTGGCATTGAAGAAAAACATAGACAGCATTGAAATTCCTGTAAATAAAGCAAAGAGAGATGCTGTTCTTCCTTTGTTATTCAACTTGCGGAATACTGGCTGAAAACAGGCTGCCCCGATGATAGAAGGAATAATGATGCACATCGAATAAGTTGTGTAGTAGGAGGCATTTCCTTCCACATATGTAAAATAATACAGAATATCTGCGTTTCTAGCATATAATGTAAATCCAAATAGTATCTGTCCTGCCAATGCAAGAAGATATGGTCTGTTCTGCATGACTGCTTTCAACTGTACCTTTACAGAAATCCTTTCTTTTTCCGGAGTAATCACTGTCTCTTTCGTCTTCGCAAAGCAGAAGAAATGACAGGCTGTAAAAATACATCCATATATGACCGCAACCGTCAGATATCCTGTCTTTGCACTATAACTGCCGAATTTGCTGAGCAGTGGAACTGTGATAATATTTAACACACCAATTGCAATCATCGCTGCAACCGAACGGGATGTATTTATTTTTGCACGTTCATCAATATCCTGTGTCATAGCACCACACAAGGTTCCATACGGAATATTCACACAGGTATACCCCAAAACCAGCAGACAATATGTAATTACCATATAAATGATCTTTCCATTCTGCGGCCAGTCGGGTCTTGCCCAGAATGTCATAACAAGAAGAATCGCTGTAATTGGTGCCGCTATTAACAGCCATGGACGGTACCGTCCCCATCTCGATTTTGTTTTATCCGTAAGTCCCCCGACAATTGGATCATTGATTGCATCCCAGAATCTTGAAAAAAGCATAAGTGCTGACACAGCCGCCATACTGATTCCGAACACATCTGTATAAAATATCATCAGAAAATTACTGACGAACATCCAGCTGAAATTACATCCAACATCACCAAACCCATATGCAATCTTACTGATCAGCGGTATTTTTCCATTTTTGTTTTCGCTTTCCATATGTCCCTCCTGTTTTTATCAGAGTTTCTGGCAGAACTCTATTCTTTCCTCATTTGGTCCCTTAATCATAAAAAACCTCACACCATTTTCCCAAAATGGCAGTTCTTCGATTCCGTCTGTAATAACTGTGTATTTTTCATTACAAATTTTCTGATACATACTTTCAATGTCTTCCACATCAAGTGCTACATGTTGGTATGCACCGTCTGCCATTGCCGCCTGTCCATTTTCAAAAGTCTCTATACAGTAATTTTTTATCTGTAAAAATGCCACTTTTTCCCCTGCTTTTTCATTATAGGACTGCATAATTACTTCAAATCCAAGACTCTTATAAAACTCAACTGTTTTCTGTAAATCGTTTGTCGGAAGCCCGATATGGGCAACTCCGACAATTCCATATTTATTTTCCATATTAACTCCTTACTTTTCACTGACATTGATAATTACTTTCATCGTTGTCTCGCGGTTATCATCAATATACTGGTATGCCTTCAGATAATCTTTAAAAGCAAATGTCTTTGAGATGAGCGGTTTCAAATGAACTTTGCCCTCATTTACCAGTCTGATTCCATCTATGTAATCATCATGGCGGTACATCATCGTGCTCTTAATGTCAAGTTCGTGGTCATTTGCCACTGCAAGATCTACTTCTGCCATTCCTGCAAAAACAGCTACCAGTACAATCGTGCTTCCTTTTCTTGCATATTTAATCGCCTGTCCCATTGTGATATTGTTTCCGGCACAGTCGTAAATCACATCCGCCTTATCCGGTCCAAATGCTTCAACCATTGCCTCACCGAAGTCTTTATTTTTGGTATTCACACACACATCAATCCCACATTCTTCTGCCTTTGCCAGTCTAAGATCACTGATATCTGTGATC
The DNA here is from genome assembly GCF_014287705.1 of Dorea hominis. Classification (NCBI taxonomy): domain Bacteria; kingdom Bacillati; phylum Bacillota; class Clostridia; order Lachnospirales; family Lachnospiraceae; genus Dorea; species Dorea hominis. The sequence goes on from NZ_JACOOY010000004.1 coordinate 152,698, forward strand.
ATCACTTTCGCTGCCTCCATTCCTTTTGCTGCCTGTGCTACAAGATTTCCGATCGGTCCTGCACCAAGGACTGCAATATTCATGCCAGCCACATCGCCCATCTGTTTTACACCATGGACTGCCACCGCAAGAGGTTCGATCATAGCTCCTTCTTCATAGGACATATCTTCTGGAATCGGTGTTACTTTCGATGCATCCACTGCAAAATACTCAGATGCTGTTCCTGTCGTCTGAAATCCCATTACTTTTAATTCCTCACAGAGATTATACTTTCCATGACGGCATGGATAGCAGTGTCCACAATATACCTGCGGCTCTATTGTCACCTTCTGTCCCACATGAAACTCTGTGACATTTTTTCCAAGTTCTGTAATCTCACCGGAAACCTCATGTCCCTGTGTTACCGGATATTTTGTAAACGGATGTTTTCCATGATAAACATGAATATCTGATCCACAAACACCAATATTCATAATCTTTACCAACACCTGATTTTCCTTTACCTCCGGAACCGGAATCTCTCTGAAAATAATTTCTCCTGGATTTGTCATTATCTGCTGTAACATAATTGATTTCTCCTTTTTTATATTATTTTATTTTATGTTTTATCAAATGTTTTATTAAAGTGATTACATTATTGCCCTGTAAACACGATTTGTCAATATGTTTTTTCATAATTTTATATATTTCATAATTTCAAAATACATTTTTTGTGTATTTTTCACAATCAACACGCAAAAACGGAAAGGAAACCGTAGTTATTGTTTTCTTTCCGTTTTTTCTATAATATCTTTTTCTAATTTTACACAACTTCTCGTTTTTCACACATATAAAGCGGACATCTGCATTCACTTTGCAACCTGTCAGTGGGAGTTTTTTACTCCAACAGACTAAACATCCCCTTGCCCTACGCTTAATGCCCTACGCATCAGATGCGGTGGACTGCTTATCTGCGTTCAAAAAATTTACAATTCTACCATATGTTTTGTAAAAAAGTATTTCGCGGCTCCAACAGCCGACGCTTCTTTCTTATACGAACAATTTTTCAAGTATGAAACATCATGCTCAAAGCCATTATATGCCATCACTTTTTCTCCCAGTGGTATCATATAATCTGACAATACCCCTCCCACATCACCTCCTAGTATGATATCCATATCATATGCCATCCGCAGATTTGATATCAAAACAGCAAGATGATCCAGATACTCATTCCATGTCTGCAAAATTTTTTCATCACCACTTTCAATTTTTTTCATAAATGCATCCAGTGACTGCCTGTTATCTTGTGTCAGTACACTTGCAGCACAATATGCATCCGCACATCCTGATTTACCACAATAACACTTTCTTCCACCGGGAACGAGTATCATGTGACCAAACTCCCCTGCTTTCTGGTTCTGCCCTCGAAACAGCTTTCCATCTATGCAGAATGCGCCTCCTAAGGTATGGTTCAAAGACAGATATATCGCATTTGGATACTTTTGCTTTTTTTCTGCAAGCATTGCAGCATTAGCATCATTTTCAAAATATACTGGAATTTCCAGAGCCTGCTCTAAAAAGCGCAGACTATAATTCTCTATGCCTAAAGCATGAGATTTTAAAACGATCCGTTCTTTCTGATCAATGATTCCCGGAATCGCCACTCCAATCCCAAGTAGCGTATCCTTCGCTAATTCGCCTTCAAGAAAAGTTTTGACCTTTTGTGCCACCTCTGTACAATAGGATAATTCTGCCGTAAATTTTAAACGGATGCGATCCTTTTTTATAATCTCCTCTCCAAGATTTACTAATACCATTTCTATATGATTCGCTGTAATCAAAATTCCCATTGCATGACAGTACGACTTATTAATCCCTATACTTTTTGCCTTCCGTCCACCGGTCGAAGCATATTCCCCAGTTTCTTCCAACACCATTTTTTCTAACAAGTCATTCACATTTGCTAATACAGTCGGCATACTCAAGTTTAACTCTTTTGCGATTTCTGCCTTGGATGTGACATGATTGTTCAGCACATAATTAATTATTTTTTTTCTTGTTATATTTCTTTTATCTTTATTTCCCGTTTTCTTATCCTCTTTTATTAAATATTTTATAAAAGAATTATATGCTTTTCTATTCTTCTTGTAAAGTAATGTTTTATAATAAAAATTTGCTGCATTTAAAAATGCTACTTTTAAGAATCAAATTTGCCGGATACCCAATCACTATATTTTTCATTCACGTTATCTCCTCATAATTACTGTGGTAATTCTTTGCCAAAAAGGAAATTCAATTTTACAACTTTCCAAACATTCACTCAATTCCAGCTCAATTTCCCCTCAATGCCTTTTTCCTCCGATTTTCGTATGCTTATCCCACAGCAAAGCAGTACCACACCGATACGACCTGCTGAATCAATCAATACGAAAATTATGTAAGCAACTGGGAAGAGATGAAAGCAAACGCTTCTAGACTTCTCATCTGGGGTGATGTCGGTACTGGAAAATCTTTTTTTGCAGGCTGCATTGCCAATGCCCTTCTGGAAAAAGGCGTTCCTGTACTGATGACCAACTTTTTCCGGATTCTGAATACCCTTACCGGAATGCTTTTTGAAGACAGAAACCAGTTCATCAACAGCTTAAACCGCTACAGTCTTCTGATTATTGATGATCTCGGAATTGAGCGGAACTCTGACTTTGCACTGGAACAGGTATTCAATGTAATCGACAGTCGTTACCGCAGTAAAAAGCCCCTGATCATAACGACCAATCTCACTTTATCAGAGCTGAATACCATAAGACGTGTGCCAAAATACGGACAGCTAAAATCAATATTTTTGTCTGCCCAACCTTAAATCAACACTTCTATCTATCAACCTATAAAAATCAATAGCTTTTCAGCCCTTAAAACGCAAAAAATCCGAGGACCTGGATTTACTTCCAAATCCTCGGAAAAGCCTTATATTTCAAGCATTTTCACACTTTTACTTCTGTACTTTAGTCAACAGAACTACGCTCTCAACATGTGTTGTCACTAACATAGGAACACACATCCTTTACCCCGTCTACGATATGGGAACACATTTCTTTCGCTTTTTCTACTGCTTTTGATTTCTTCCCAAATCGTTCTTTTGCGTTTCCAATTTCATTTTTGAATCCTGTTTTATATATGAAAATGATTTTATAGGGATCTTTCTCTCCATTTTCATCGTAACCACCGACAATAACTTTTTCGATGATACTTTCAAATATTCCTCTGTCAAATTCTTCTAAAATCTGATTTTTTGACAATGCTTTTCTGAAATCTGCCAGTCTTCTTTGCAAGCTGCCTTCATTGTCATATTGTTGTTCCAACATACTTAACTGTGCTTTTGTTTCAGACAATTTCTTTTCATATCCCACATCTGTTTCCTCATAAATGTCTTTAGCCACAACACCTTCTAAATAGTTTTCCAGCAACTTTTTTCTCTTATATTGAATATTATAAACACTTCTATTGAGTTTTTCAATTTTATCTTCTATCGAGTCCTCTGATAAAGTTTTCTCGACTCTCTTAATAAATTCCTCTAACACGTCTTTATGATCTGTACATAACATACGGTAAGATTCAATAAAAGCATCTTCTATAACCTGCTCTGGAATTCCCTTACTATCTGGACAAAACCTTTTACCATGCTTTGTTGATTCTACACATTGCCAAATAGTTTTTGTATATTTCGAACTGCTATGCCACCTTCTCCTTGATAAATTTGCACCGCAAAATCCACATTCAAGCATACAACTAAAAGCATATTGTCTACTGAATTTTTCTCGTTTTCCAGGTGCTACTCCCTTTTTGCGTCCTCCATTACGGCGTTCCCGTATCTCCTGAGCTCTTGCAAATTTTTCTTCTGATACAATCGGTTCATGATGATTTTTGATGTAAAACCGATCTTCTTCTCCAAGATTTTCCAGCCTTCTTTTTGATATCGGATCTACTGTAAAGGTTTTTCCTAATAAAATATCACCTTTGTATTTTTCATTATTAATAATTCCCATTACACTTGAAGAAGTCCACGGATTTCCTTTAACAGTTGAAATTCCCTGTTCATTCAGTTCTCTTGCAATCATCGTACTTCCAGCACCTGCAACATATCTGTCAAATATGTATCGGACCGTTTCCGCACCTTCTTCGTTAATAGACAGCGACTTTGTTACTACATCGTAATCATATCCAAGGCAGCCCTGAAAACCAACAAGTTCTCCACGTTTCATCTTCATTTTCAAACCTTTTTTTACATATGCAGATGTATTTTCCACTTCCTGCTGTGCAACAGAACTTAAAATAGTCAGTAAAAATTCTCCATCTTTTAACGTATTAATTTTTTCGACTTCAAAATATACCGCTATATTCCTCTCTCTTAACATTCTTACATATTTTAATGTATCTAATGTATTTCGTGCGAATCTAGGAATGCTTTTTGCAATCACTAGATCAATATTGCCTGAAAGGCATTCCTGAATCAGTAATTGGAATTCTTCTCTTTTATCTGTTTTCGTGCCTGTAATTGCTTTATCAGCAAAAACTCCTGCAAAAACCCATTGCTTATTACTCTTTATCAAGTCCGTGTAATATCTGACCATTGAATTATAACTTTTAATCTGATCTTCATCATCAGTACTAACACGACAATATGCGGCAACTCTTAATCTATCAATCTTTCTTCCCGTAGAAGTATCCTCACCAGCACCCTTAGCCTTAATGATTTCAACTTCCATTTCACCGCCCCTTTCTTTTTGTGTTCCTACCGTAGTGTTGATATAATCTTACAACGCAACACTCCGATAGTCAAGCGGTAATATTAGAAATAACACCATAATCTTTTTTTAACTTTTTCTCTACCAGCTGATACTCTGCTTCACTTATAAGTTTTAACGAGCGTAATTGTTTCAACATTGACAGCTGCATACTGTATCTCAACAATTTTGCACTATTCATTTTCCCTCTCTATTCTTTCTCATCTACTTTTATTCAAAAATCCTGCAGTAGCTGTCGGGTAACAGCCTCATTGGTATTTCACCATCTTCTCAGACCGGGCAACTTTCCCGGAAGTATCATTATCAAAAACAGTATCTTCGCCACAAAAATCCCACTTTCTGATTACAGTCAAATATTTATCGCTCATGCCTTTACTTCCATATCATTTTGATACCATTTCCACTTTGCGTCACGATGTCGCAAAGCAATAATGCAGACAGTCCTGGCGTATCTACTGTATAGCTCCTCTGTTTCATTCGTCCTGCAGGATAAATATGAAGTTTTCAAGGTACAATGATTGCTCTTTTCATATCAATTTACGAAAGGGAGTAGTTCAGATAAAAATTATGCAATCTTAAATTTCAGTATTTTAGTAATCAATTTTGTTTCAAGTCTGCGTCTCAATGTTTCATCCACACAATAATGTAAATTTCCGTATTCATCATATAATTTTCTGGTTGATAACACTGCAATATAACCTTCATAATGTTTCAAAATCCTGTTAATTGCTTCCACATCTCCGGACGCTGCCGACACAATAATATGATACGGTAGTAACTTTGTATTATTTCTTTTTTCCAGTCCTGATCTCCTCCATAATCTTTTTTAAAGCTATAAGGGAACTTGTACGATGATGATGAATGGTACTTCTTACAAGATTCATATATTTTGCAATTTCTGTATCTGTCATATCCAGAAAAAAAGATAATAAAATTACATTTCGCTTCTTTTCCGGCAAGGACTTTAATGCTTCACCAATCAACTCATCTTTTACTTCTATGTCATAATCAAAGACATGGAACATTTCTGATTCAACTATGTAATCATCCATGATTTCCAGTTGTCGTAGTTCCTTCTGCGTTAATTCCGAAAAAGAAATTTCATATTTTAAACGATAATTTCTTTCTCTCTCATAATCTATCATTTCATTCTTCAACAGGGTTTTGCAGAAACTGTCAAACTGTTTCCTTATTCTTGACTGCTGTTCGGAAGAAGATTTCTTCATAAGAGATCACCTCCTTCCGTAACCACCTGAAGCAGAGTGAAATATCTCCCTTTCACTCCATAGCACGAATGGATATATAGCCAGCGTCGAACACCCGACACTGTTTTTAAAAAATATTTTTTTATATAAAAAACGCCCTTACTGGCTAATACCCATAGGACGTTGTTTATATTTGATATTAAATTTTTCCCACACGTTCCGAGTGGGTATAATGCACTCTCAACTGCATAACTATTTACATTGCTTAAAATGCAACTTATTTATCTGCCTTTCCACGCATTACGCAGGATTGGCTTTGATTAGCACAAAAAAATCCTTTCAACAGTTCAGAATACATAGCTCTCCCAAACATGTTCAAAGGATAAAAACACGAAAAAAAACCTTTGAACATTGCGTTTTTTTATATGCAATATCCAAAGTTTCTTATTTTTCCGAAAGTGCATGATACCCCTCTAATATAGTGATTCATTAGTGCATTTTCTTTCTCTAAAGTGAAATATACACTATACATGGAGGTGTATGATATGGCTAAATCTAAGAAAATTGATAAAGACATGGGTTTTCGCCTGAAGAAAGCCAGATTAGACCAAAAGCTGACTTATGATGAGCTATCCGAAAAATCCGGTGTTTCATCAAGATATATTAAAGAGATTGAAAATCATGGCAATGTTCCAAGTCTTGAAAAACTCGGACAGCTCATTCGTGCTTTACACATCTCTGCCGATCCGTTTTTTTATCCGGCAGCTCCAACCGATAATCTGGATTACCAAAGGCTGCTGGTTTATCTTTCAGAATGTACGGACGATCAGATCACCACTATTCTTGCACTTGTGGAAGCCTATCTTCGTACATATAAAACCCATGAGACAGAATAGCAAAAAGATTTCGATTTTTTCTGGATTATTTCTGAATTATTCTGAAGAAAAACAGGGTGGTCAGCTTCCCGGTAAGCCATCCACCCCGTTTGAACTATTTTTCAGTATGCATAAGCAATTCTTTTACTTTATTTCTTTTTTTCAAAATTCCCAATCCTTCAAATATCTGTATCGCATCTATCATTCCCTGATAATACGCTCTTTGTTCTTCTTGAAAATGAGCATGATCCACAATATCCATATATTTTTCCAAAAGCTCCCTCTGTTCTCCTGAAATCTCTGCCAGCAACTTCTCATATTCCTGATTTGCCTTTTTTAATTCTTTAGCTGCATTTTTCGCCTCTTTTGTACAAACAGAATACTCACGCTCTCCTGCTTCGCTACGAAGCTCCTCCAATACCTCTGCCACCGTTTCAAATACTTCGTTCATTTTTGTATCCACCTTTCCATATAAGTATTGCATTTTGCAGGCAGTATTATCAGTCCTTGCATTATTTTCAACAACTTTATTCTCTTATACTTCATCTTTAGAAGTATATTATCAATAATATTCCGTAAAATCAATCATGTAACACTTCATCTTTAGAAAGTTGGTGTTTGAATGAAGATTTACTGGAATAAGGAAAATAATTCCAAGAACCTTATCGGACAACGTGTAAAAGCACTACGAATCGAAAAACATATGTCGCAAAAAGCATTAGCCGAACAACTGCAACTTGCCGGATATGAATTCAGTGATCTTACTGTACTTCGTATCGAACAAGGAACACGTTTTGTACCGGATTATGAAGTAGTTGCCCTTGCAGAATTTTTTCATGTATCTTGTGAATACCTCTTGGGTGTCAAAAACGAAAAATAAGCAGTGATCTGGATTATTTTCACAGACCACTGCTTAAATTTTTATTAAAGCGATACCCAACTCCCCATACTGTTTGTATGTAAATCGGTTTACTTGGGTTATCTTCTATTTTCTCACGTAGATTACGGATATGGCTCATGACGATGTTGTAATCGCCGGAATAGGATTCCTTCCAGACAATATCATAAATCTGCTCCTTGCTAAACACTCTACCTAGATTGTTGGCTAACAGATAGAGGATTTCAAATTCTGTAAATGTCAAATCTATTTCCTGTTTCTGCTTTCTTACCGAACGATTTATATTATCTATTTCTAATCCATTAAAACTCAAATTTGTTTTTGCATTTTCAATTACTTGAAATGCTCTTGCTCCCGTATTGACACAGGATATTATATGATTCAGGATTTCTTCCTCACTATCTTCAAATGTCAGTATTAACATTTTCCCATGTAATCACCTACTTTATTTTTTTATGCATAAACTTTTAACTAAAACAAATCTGCCGTACTGTGACATTTTTCTTTTACCATCACACAGCTAAAGATTATTCAATATTTAATTCAGTGTTTCCAGTGAAATTCTCACATTCAATGCCGATATAATTTCCACCATCAGGAAGTGTAATTGTATCACTATAAGTTCCGGTTGCTTCAATCAAAGTGACTGCTTCATCAGATCCAGAAATCCAAAATACCTTTGCAGTACCTTCCGTAATCTCCAAGGTGCAATCAATGGACACCTCCTTACCGGCTTCTCTCTTTATGGAAGTTCCTCCGAACAAATACTCTGTACCTGAAAAGTGCGCATAATCAGCCGTATAAGTCCCTGTATAATCATCAATTCCTTTTTCTTTTTCCCCTTGCAGTGACGATTTCCCTGTCAGTTCTATGGAGCCCGCAGACTGAACAATGTTATTGTAATGATTGAGAATTTCATCTTTTGAACAGCCAGCAAGCATAAAACTTCCCACAAGGACGAATGTTAATGCTAAAACTATTTTCTTCATAAAATCATCACCAGCCTTTCTTTGGTGCTACTTTTTTGGCCTTTTTCTTTGTTTGGGTCGCTTCTCGCTCTTTCATGCACAAAATCAAGATGGCAGAAATAACAACAGCAAGCACAAGACTGCAAGAACAGATTCCGATATTCCAGTTGACTGCGGTATCATAGCTACGGTAGCCTACCATTCCGAGACTGGCGGTAATCGGATAAAGGTTTGCTAATGTCATATTTCCTGCGGCAAACATCCCTCCATATCCATAGACAAAAGCAATGATTACACCGACTAAAAAGCTACCTGCCCTCCGACAAGTAAGAGCGATAATCGGTAGAACCGCAAGATATAAAAAGAAATTAACCGCCGTAATCTGCAAGGCTGCTTTTAGGGCTAAGGAAATCTCAAAGCCAGGAAATCCCACAATCATTTCTGCTATGATTGTAAACAGACTGCATATCAGCCCGAAAATAATAGACAGTACGCCGCACACAATCAATTTTCCGGTCAACAGTTTCTTAAAAGAGATCGGCACAGTCAGAATATTTTTCAATGTGTCATCCGTCTGCTCACGAGAAATCATATATCCAGCAATTAGGCTAATACACATCGGAAAAATCATGGACATATTGTTTTTGATGACCTGTTCTGTAAGATAGGCGAAATCCCAAACGGAACCATCATTCGCCATAGATGTAAACAACGTCAGCAGGACAGATAGGAGCATGAGTGCAACGCCCGCCCAAAGGATATGATACCTTTTCAATTTATAAAATTCTGTTTTTACAATGCGAACCATGTTTATTCCCCCCTCTGCTTATATAATCTGTCAATCAGTAAGAACGAAACGAATGCCATAATCCCAAGAATGAATACAACTTGAAATGTTGAGGGAATTAGCCCTGTCATTTGCTCCAAGTCCATTTTTATTCCATGAGCCGCCATATCTCCCGCACTCCAAAATGTAGTCAGTGGCGTGGGCAGAAGCCATAACATAGTTTTAGGCAGTGTGTCAAACAATGCCGTAGCACTCATGTTCAGAACGCTGTAAAAGACACACAACAAAATGGAAAAAACATAGGTCTTACTGAAAAAGACAACAAGGACAATCAACGGGAGTGTTCCTGCCGTAATGAAGATCCCCGTTTCAACCGCCAAAAACAGCTTATAACCAATTCCATAAACTTCTAATGTTCCAATTCCGCAAAGAATTGTTGCAATAGTAGAAGCCACGCAAAAAACAATTCCAAAGATAAAAAGGACAATAATCTTTGCAAGTACCATTTGCGTGCTGGTTACGGGAATTGTACGCAGATTTTTGAATGTATCGTTGTCGCGTTCCATAAAAAACAGAATAGCGGCAATCACTCCGATAATGCAGGGCAGTAAAAACTGGATACCATATCCCAACACCATGTTAAATAGTCCATCGAAAGCATCTGCCCGATCCGTATATCGCTCCATCATAGAGGGCGTTGTCATCAGATAAGTCAGCGGGATTGGAAACAGGAACGCAGCCAAAATAATCAGCGGAATAAATTTCTTCCGTTTCAATTTCAAAAATTCGCATTTGATTAGTTTAAGCAATTCCTTCGCCCCCTGTCACACGCTTGAAGTAATCTTCAAGACTTTCTTCACAGGTATGTGCTTCTGATACCTCCAATCCGTTTTCTACAAAAGCAGTTACAATTTTCCCCACGGGTAGCTCCATATTGTGTAGACGCAGATTGTGGTCGTCTTGTATGGAAAAATGGGTTTCATGGAAATTGCGTTCCAAAATTCTTGCCGCCTGTGCAGTATCAGAGAGCGTAAACCGGATATGTTTACTGCTTTTTTGCTCCAACTCAGCAAGGCTTTCTTCTTCCAGCAATGCACCGTGGTCAATAATTCCAATATCGTCAGCCAGCAAGGAAATCTCCGAAAGAATGTGACTGGAGATTAGAATGGTTTTTCCTCTTGTGTCGCAAAGCTCACGGATAAAGGATCGCACTTCTGCAATACCGATGGGATCGAGACCGTTGATCGGCTCATCCAAAATCAAAAGCTCCGGATCGTGCATGACTGCAAGGGCAATCGCCAACCGCTGCTTCATGCCAAGAGAGTATTGCGAAAACAGCTTTTTATCCTTGTAAGGTAGCCCGACCAAATCCAGAGCGTCTTTGATGGCATGATTGTTTGGTACTCCACGCAGGGTAGCAAAGATACGCAGGTTCTCCGTACCGGTCAGATTGGGATAAAAACCAGGGGACTCAATCAAACTGCCAATGCGGGGCAGCAACTTCTTTTCATTTCCTTGCAAAGACTTTCCCCAGATTTTGACCTCACCGGAAGTAGGCTTCGTTAAACCCAACAGCATTTTCATAGTTGTGGTTTTTCCGGCTCCGTTTCTACCCAACAGACCATAAATTCTCCCACGCTTCACATGGATATTTAAGTCAGCCACACTCTTTTGTGAGCCGTATTGCTTTGTCAGATTTTTTGTTTCAATGATATAATTTGTATCCATATTCAAAACCTCCTGTTCTGTAAGGTATTCTATCATGCCAACCTTGCATTAACCTTGCCGCAACCTTGCATTAACCTTGCAATTTGAAATCCAGTAAAATGACAAAGGCTCCCGCCATAAAGACGGGAACCCGCTTAACTCTCCAAAGGAAAAAGCAACATAAATTCAGTTCCTTTTCCCGGCAAACTTTCAACTGTTATACTTCCACCCATCTTTTCTACAAGCTGATGGACAATAGAAAGACCAAGTCCGCTGCCTTTTTCAGAGCGTCCTTTATCACACTTATAAAGCCGTTCAAATATGTGTTTCAAATCTTCTTTCTCAATTCCCACTCCATTATCCGCCAGCAGCAGCTCCATGCTGTTTTCCTTCTTCGATAGGGAGATTTTAATTTTGTCCGCATGGCTATGAGCGATGACATTTTGAATGAGATTATTGATGATTCTCATATAGCTGTCTATATCCAATCTTACCCGGACAGGCTGTTCGGAAATATCAATGTCATAATCAACCTGTTTATCCTCAAAAATCGGTATCCAGTCAATCAGGATATTCCTTGTAAACTCTGCGGCCTCAATGCTCTGAATTTCCAAAGCAAACTCGTTGGAATTTAACTTGAACCAGTCAAAAAGCACATCAATATATTCTTTCAGATCGTGGGCTTTCCGGCGAGCAGTTTCAATATAATCATCCCGGTCTTTTCCCGTGACAATACCTTTGTGTGCAGCATCAAGATACCCGATCAGAGTGGTAAGAGGCGTCCGAACATCGTGAGAAAGGCTCGTCATAAGCTGGCGGTTGGTTTCTTCCGTCTGTCGCACAGCAGAAAGCCTGCTTTCATAAGCCACAACGATCTCATTGATTTCATATGCAAGAGGGGCTGTTAGTTCATTTGTTGCAGACAAAATACGCCGATTGCCATTTCCATTTTTCACATCAACCAATGCATCGGTCATTTCTGCTATTTGTTTTTTTATACGCCGAACGAGAACGATGGAAGTCAATACAGCCACAACAGCAATCACAATGGACAAGAATACGATGATTTCCATGCTGACTACACCTCCTTGTTAAAGCGATAACCGATCCCTTTGACAGTTTGGATGTACTTTGGACTGGAGGGGTTGACTTCTAATTTTTTACGAAGCCGACTGATAATCGCCATAATGTTACTGTCATCATAGAAATATTCTTCACCCCATACTTCTTCATAAATCTGCTGCTTTGTTAAAATCCTTCCTTGATTTTTTACACAATAGAGCAGCAAATCAAATTCCTTTGGTGGAAGTTCAAAAGTGCCGTTTCCCGTAGTAACGGAACGATTTTCAAGGTCAATTTGTAATCCATCAAAATTCAGCTTTTGCATCGTTCCGGCTTGCTGATTAAAGCGAGTGTAACGGCGAATGAGGGACACAATACGGGCAATCAGCTCATCCATATCAAACGGCTTTGTCAGATAATCGTCCGCTCCCGCCCGTAACCCCCGCACCTTAGAAATGCTGTCATTTTTGGATGTGAACATTAAAATTGGCAAACTATGCTCTTTGCGGATTTCTTCCAGTGTTTCAAACCCATCCATACCGGGCATCATCACATCCAGTATTACAAGCTGATATTCCTGCTCTTTTAATTTCTGCAAGCCCTCTTTTCCGGTATTACAAAAATCGGCTGCTATATTTTCCGTTTGTACGCTGCGCTTAATTAAGGCACACAGTTCTCTGTCATCATCTATAATCAAAATTCTATTCATGGTACAATTCTCTCCCTTGTTTTGTCCGACCATCCACAGGTTTTTATACTGATTTTGATATCAGCCAAACCATTCCCATCTTTACAGGTCCTGGAATACGTCCACCAGAGCAAAAATAATTTATCCAACGAGGTGTTACTCCCCATTTTGCACTAGCTTCTTTTAATATCATATAATCCATATCCATTCCTCCGAATATTATTATAATTCGTTCTTTCGAATAATACAATCATATGCCTTCTACATTGGCACATCCTTCGGGAGTGCATGAAAGGATACCTAGCAAACACTTCCTATGTCATGACACAGACGAAATTTCCCACACTTTCCTAACGTCTGTACGATTAAATTTCCATAGGAAAGTCTTCCTGGCATTCTTCTGATTTTCTTCAATTTTCCGCTAGAATAGCTTGACTTTTCACGCCGTCTGTATCATTAGTTAAATTTTTTCATGTATCTTGTGAATATCTCTTGGGTGTTAAAAAGGAAAAATAAGCAGTGATCTGGAATATTTTCACAAACCACTGCTTAAATTTTTATTAAAGCGATACCCAACTCCCCACACTGTCTGTATGTACATTGGTTTACTTGGATTATCTTCTATTTTCTCACGTAGGTTACGGATATGACTCATAACAATATTATAATCGCCAAAATATGGTTCTTTCCAGACACAATCGTAAATCTGCTCTTTACTGAACACTATTCCGGCATTTTGTGCTAATAGCAATAAGATTTCAAATTCTGTATAAGTCAACTCAATCTCATTATCTTCCCGAACCACAATCCGCTTATGTTCATCAATGCGAAGTCCATCAAATATCAGTTTTCGTTTATTGACAATCTGCTGTCGTAAGACTTCTGTTTCCTCATTCAAACATGATAAAATATTGTTGATAATATGTTCTTCGTTATCTTCCAAGGACAAAATCAGCAACTTCCCAAAAGCACCACCTTCCTTTATACTTTCTATGATTGTAAACACACTACACCACTTAACAACTCTTTATTGTAGTAAGTTGATAGACTGCTGTGCAACGGCTTTTTTCTTTTATCATCGTCCGGCACTTTGATAACAAACTATTCTTCTTTCTGAGGGGTATAATACAATTCAAATGTTACATAAATATCCGATGTAACTTTGCTTCCGACAGAAAATCAGGCTGAATTGTTACAAATCTCGTATATTTTAAAGAAATCGGATAAAGTTGAAAATCAGCGAAGCAGCATTTATTAATTACTCCGCTGATTTACTGCTATTCTTCCCGTATGGCAGGCAAAATTTCCGCTTTCTTTAATTCAACTTTGGCATATGCTACAAAAATCAGATAAATACCTCCCATAACAGCAACAAGCGCTATGAGGAACAGCCACGGCAATTTCAACGAAATACAATGGTTTACTGCATAGGTTAATTCAATCTCTTTACCTTCACGAACCACAATTCGCTTCGGGTCATCTACACAAAGTCCATTAAAGCAAATATTTCCATTATAAGTCGCCCCATACTGTACAATTTTCGTTTCGTCATCTAAATATAATAAAATGCGTTCTAACATATCTTCTTCATTATCGTTAACTGTCAAAATTAAAACTCTCCCAAATAACCACCTCTTTTCGGCATCTGTAATTAATATTTATATTGATGCGCCTTCAACACTTCATAATTCAAGAATAATACTAAGTCTATTAGGTTGAACTTTTGCAGCAATACTTGCCAAAGAATTTCAACAAGCGTCTTAACTACCGCAAATCCTAATCATGTACTTCTATCATGTCGTGATTTATCACCTGACTTTCAACACATATGAATTCTTCAAAATTTATTCGAAACTTCCCATTATTTCTATAATCTGCTTTATCTTCCATGATTTAAGTATTCCAAACGAAAGGAATATGCATATCACCACTGTTCCCATTGCCACAACTAAAAATTCTGTATAAGCAAAACGAAACTCATGCCCGAATGCCCGCATATCTGACACTTCATACAAATATTTCAATACTGGATGTGAAAATACAAATGCTGTTAAAACAGCCACCAATCCTAATATCAGATTTTCAAACAGCATCACTCTCTTTATCATTGCCACACTCATTCCTATTGCACGTAGCATACAGATCTCTCTGGTCCTTTTTTGCATACGATATCTGAAATTATTGATTATGTTGATCATTACCAATATAAACACGATAATAGAAATCCCATAAATATACACCATCTGTTTACGATAGAACATTTCATTTTGTTTCTTTTCCGTAATCAAGCTGCGTGTTGATATATCAGAATTTTCACTGCCAATCCGAATCAACTGTTGCTCTAAAAAATCCTGTTGGGATAAATCTGTATCCGTATCCCCATCACAGTACATGCATTGAATTCCGCTTTCTGGAGCGATTTTTTGTACATACTGGTCAGCGGTAATCAATAACGGATACTGTATTTTATTACAGTCAAACATATAAGGAAACGATACAATAGCTTTCACCCTATAAGTTTTATAAATATATTCTGCATCATAATCTTCAAGTGTTTCATATTCATTGGAATTAGTTTTCAAATCTTTCCTGTATTTTATTGAAATCTCATCACCTACATGATACTCCATTAAAGGTATTCCCTCTTTGTAAAATCCCGGCATCTCATTATTTTTTGTATCATCTATCCGAAGAACAGACAAGATTACTTCATCTTCTCCTATATCATCCGGATTAAAACTACCTTCAATCACATATTCCTGAAGTGCTTTTAATGCAGCTGAATTATATCCCATTAACATAGATTTATAAATCTGATTTTTCCCATCATAGCCACTTTTTCCATAACCATACAATTCCTCCAGTGCTTCATTACGTTCATTATAATATGTGTCATTCCTTTCTATACCGTCTTCATCAATCACACGAATTGGAAGTCCTGAACTTGTCTTAACAGCCTTTATCCCTTCAAGATTCTCTATTTTTTCTACGTTTTGTCTGGATATCCCGGCTCTTACATCATCAAAATACAGCATTGTCAAAGCATACTCACCATTCAGGTAATACATTTCCCTAGTATCTTCACGGTACAATTTCAAAATTTTTGCTTTATAAGCAAGTCCCGTAAATAACGTTATTCCTAAACAGATGGTTAATATCACAAAACCACTTGTTTTTAAGTCTTTCATGATATATTTGCAACTCATCCGAAACAATGTACCCATTTTGCCGTGAGCATTCTGTATATAGAAAAGACGTTTTCCCGCCTCTGTTTCTTTCCCTACTATTGTATCTATGACAGAATACTGTGTAACCTTTTTTCCAAGTAAATACCCAAGCACACTGATAAAAAGAAAGATAACAACGACACATTCAATAATCTGCCAGGCTGGTATTATCATTCTGAACTTCACTGTTTCATTACAAAGATAAACCTCTGTGCTTCTGTCACCGGATACGAACAAAACCAACCAGGCTACACCAAGTCCGCCCAGTATTCCAATGGGTACACTTACACAATAAATATCATACAATTCCAACAATATCATTTTATAGAGCTGTTTTCTTTTCATACCGATTGCTCTTAATATTCCATACTGTTGTACTCTTGATAACACAGCAATGCGATATATACCGTAAAATGCCACCATGCAAATCACCAGAAGAACACTAATGATTCCCACATCAATCAAATGAAGCTCACCCAGCTTCTCTCTTGCAGGACACTCTTTGATTTGCTCCCTTGAAACTCCCAGCTTCTTTTGCAGAGTTTTTACTTGGCTTTCATAATTCACAGAGTCCTGAAACCGTAAATAAGCTAGGTAGGTATCTGTACTGTTATTCTCCATGACCGTATATAAGTCTAACAGACCATATTTTTTGTTTCCATATGAATCCGATAAAATTCCCACCAGCTTAAACTTTTTTTCTTTCCCCGTTTCCTCGTTGATTACATTGACTTCCTGATTGATAACTGGTTCGATACCCAGATTTAACAGTACCCATCTCTCAGCGACAATTTCCCCTGTTTTTTCAGGCAGCCTGCCATCCGTAATCTTTGTCATCATCGTAATTGCCGTATCATCATTTTTTGTCAATAACACCCTTTGCCCATTACGTCCATAAAGATCATGCATTCCCTGTTGCAGTGCAATCCACTTAATTTGAGGATCATTCCGAAGCAGATTTATCTGCCATTCTGACAAATCATCCACATAACAATCAGATGGGGTAAACTCTGTTTTCAACTGTATATTCTCTATTTTACGATTTGTGTGTAGCAAAACCAGCATGACTGTCAATAAAACAAAAGTTAATGTAAAACTAAAAAAAATGGTCAGCGTATTTTTCTTACAATTTCTTATAAAATATCTATGTAGCCTAATTTCTTTTTCGCTGTTCATTATTTTTCCACCTACCTTGTTACGATTTTTCCATCCTCAATTCTCAGAATTCGGTCAGCAAGCTGTGCAATTTCTTCATTATGAGTAATCATAATAATCGTCTGGTTAAATCTACTACTTGTAACTTTCAATAAGCCCATTACATCCTGGCTGGTTTTCGAATCAAGATTTCCTGTCGGTTCATCTGCAAGCACTATGGCCGGTTTCGTAGCCAATGCTCTTGCAATTGCTACTCTTTGCTGCTGCCCACCGGATAATTTGCTAGGAATGAAATTTAACTTCTCCCTAATGCCAAGGATCTGTGTAATTTCTAATATATACTCTTCATCAACTTTTCTACCATCCAGTTTCAATGGAAGTATAATATTTTCCCAAATATTAAGCATCTGGATTAAATTGTATTGCTGGAATATAAATCCTATTTTCCTACGTCGAAAAACAGTCAGCTCATCATCGGATAACTCTTGTATTTTTTTCTGATCAACAATAATTTTCCCACTGGTAGGAACATCCAGTCCCCCAACCATATTTAAGAATGTCGTTTTTCCACTTCCCGATGAACCGACAATTGCCACAAACTCTCCTCTTTGCACAGTCAGATTAATCCCATCAAGCGCATTCACTTGTGTCTCGCCAATACCATATACTTTTCTCAAATCTTTTACTTTCAAGATTTCCACTGTCGTCCATCCTTTCCCATAAAAAATAGTCTGTATCTTTCTACATACAGACTATACCATACTATTCTCACAAACCAGTCTCCACAATCTCTCACTTTTGAGATATTTCTTTTTTCATAAAAAAAACTGAAAATGTACTTCCCTTCCCCACTTCTGATGCGACTTTAATATATCCATTTTGTGCTTTCATAATCTCTCTTGCTAAATATAACCCAATCCCAACACCGGATCTATCGCCTACCATTTTAGAACGGTAAAATCTTGAAAATACATTCGCCTGCTCTGTTTCTGATATTCCGATTCCAGTATCTGTAACATCCACCCTGACAAAGGAATTATATGCTATAACACGGATTATAACATCTCCTCCATAAGGAGTATACTTGATTGCATTGTCTACAACATTTGCTATTGCTTCAATTGCCCACTTTATATCAAACGCTGCTGTTTCATCCGTATCAGGCACTTCAAAATGTATCTCTTTCCTAGATGCGATTGCCTGAAACTGAATTTTTATCGCATCAAATATGTATTGCAGGGGCTGCTTTTTGATATTTATATGGATGATTCCTGTCTCTAACCGGGATAATTTTACTAACGATTCAATCAAAAAATCCAATTTTTCTGCTTGTTCCCTGATTGCAGCTAATTCATTTTTAATTTCCTGCTTTTCCTCAAGAGTCTGCATATCTATCCATTCTTCCAAAAGTTGTGAATACAACACAATATTAGAAATTGGTAGAACCGACTGATGAGAAATATCTGATATATGTACCTGTATTTGCTCTTGTTCTTTCTTTAAAGCACTGACGGCCACTTCATGGTCACAAAGATAACGCCACATATTATTTTCAATTTGAGATATTCTGGATTCATTCAAATGTTTCTCCTGAAATTTTCCAGAGATTGCATCATCTAACATACTTTGAATTTTTTCAGCAACTCTCTTCTCACGCTTCATAAAATAAATTACTATGGTCAAGCAAATACCAACTGAAAATATAAGCAAAACCATCAGAGCAACAATCCATATTTTCTTATTCATAACTTCTCCGCTCGTCCTAAAAGATTAAATTCTCGCCCAAGTGTATCCAACTCCATATACAGTCTTAATACATTCCGAATCATTTCCAAGTTTGTTCCGCAAACGGTTTACTACGACTGTAAGAGCGTGTTCTTCGACATATTCCGTATCTCCTTGCCAAATATAATCAATCAACTGACTACGGCTTAGATTCTTACCCTTATTCTCAATGAAACACCGGAGCAATTTTTGTTCTGTTTTACTCAATTCTAAAACAGTGTTTCCCTTTGTAAACTCCATTTTTCCAAAGTCGAAGCAAAAATCACCATTCTTATACACATCTTCTGAAATCTTCTCATTTCTTAATTGTACATTAACTCTGGCTCGTAAAACCATCAGACTAAAAGGTTTTGTAATATAATCATTTGCTCCCAATTCCAAGCCAGAAACTATATCCATTTCCATCTTATTTGCTGTAAGAAGTATAATTGGAATAGTTTCTGTTTTACGAATTTCTATCATAAAATCTATACCATTTCCATCCGGCATATTTATATCCAATATAATTAGATCTATTGACTGCTCTTTATATATGTCTGAAGCTGACTGAAGTGAAAAAGCCTGCAAACAAAAGAACTCATTCCTTAACGCTAACTTGATCCCATCATTCAATTTATTATCATCTTCAACAATAAGTATTTTTTTCATATATTCTTGTAACTCCCATCTGTATTACATCTCTAATATTTTATCATAATTTTACGCTCTTCTCAATCAAAGGCTAAATGCATAAATCAAAGCAAGTTTCGCAACGTAGCACAATAACCCTTTCCGGGCTATTGACCACTTGCAACTTGATGGGGATTTCGTTTCCCCATACCCTCGACCACAATCACAGATATGTGTATTAGTTTCCATTTACATGGTCACAGTGCGATAATTTTTCATCACTTACTTTCCCAGCAGGCCGCAAAATTTGGATTTTCTTATGAAACCACTACCACGAAGAAAGGAAGTTATCAATGACAAGACCTAAGAAAGAGGAAACTCTTGCAAAAACTAAAGATGTGCATTTACGCATGAATGAAACTGAATATGATCTTCTTGCAGAAAGAGCCAAGGCTAACAGCATGACGGTTTCTGATTTTATCCGAAATGCCTTGGTCAACCAGAAAGTCATCATCAAATACGAAATTACCGCAGATGTTCCCGAAATAAAAAAACTTATTAGCGAGTTTGGTAAAATTGGCAGCAACCTAAATCAGATTGCTCGATATTTTAATCAGGGTGGAATCCTCTCTTCTGAAATGAGAAATGAAATCCGAAAGTCTCTCCGGGATATTTATGAAATGAAATATAAAGTGATGAAAATGGCAGGTGATTTTCGTGGCAGTAATTAAACATATCGCAAACAAAAACTCTGACTATGGAGAATCGGAACGGTATCTTATCTTCCAGCACAACGAGTATACACCAAAACCGATTCTTGATGAAGAAGGGCATATGATACTGAGAGAAGAATATTATCTGGACGGTCTGAACTGTGATCCATTCTCTTTTGCATCTGAATGTCAGGAACTGAACAGCTACTATCACAAGAACAAAAACTTCAATGAAATAAAATCCCATCACTATATCATCAGCTTCGACCCAAAAGACAGGGATGAATGTGGATTGACCGGTGAACGTGCCCAGCAACTCGGATTGACTTTTGCAAAGAAAAACTTTCCCGGTCATCAGGCTTTAGTCTGTACTCATACCGACGGTCATAACAAAAGTGGAAACATCCATGTGCATATCGTAATTAACAGTCTCCGTAAATATGATATACCACAAGAACCCTATATGGAATTTGACTGTGAAGCAAAAGCCGGTTATAAGCATCATCTAAGTGCTGCCTATCTTGCCCATCTAAAACAGGAAGTCATGGATATGTGCAAAAAAGAAGGGCTGCACCAAGTTAATCTGCTCACTCCTGCTGAAAGAAAAATCACCGAAAAAGAATACTGGGCACAACGCCGGGGACAAGAAAAATTAGATAAGCTAAATCAGAAAATGAAAGAAGATGGAATCACACCGAAAGAAACTCGTTACCAGACAGAGAAACAATTTCTCCGTGACGCTATTGATGATGCTGCAAGTATCGCCCGATCACCAGAAGAATTTTCAAAAATCCTTGATGAAAAATATCACATCATCTTCAAGATCAGTCGAAACCGGTACAGCTACCTTCACCCTGGCAGAAAAAAATATATCACTGGAAGAACTCTTGGGACCAGATACACAGAAGATTTTCTCTTGAAAGCATTTGAGGAAAATACGAAATCCCATAGAGAACCGAAAAAAGGAATTCTGGAACAGCAGGCTCCAAATACTTCCACAGATTTACCAACTGTTCCTTTCTCCGATACTTCTGCTATACCAGCACCATTCATTTTCATAAAATCAGATCTCCGACTTGTCATAGATCTGCAAACCTGTATTAAAGCACAGCAGAGCGAAGCCTATGCTCAAAAAGTAAAGCTCACCAAATTGAAGCAGATGGCTCAGACTGTTGCCTACATACAGGAACATGGCTATGATTCTCTTGATGATTTCCATGCAACACTCAATCAGGCATCAGACCAGACCAGTGCTTCCAGAAAATCTTTAAAAGATACTGAACAGCAACTTAAAGATGTAAATGAGCAGATTCATTTTACCGGACAATATCTGGCATATAAAAATGTGTACGCCGATTATCGTAGGAGCCGCAATAAGGACAAATTTTATGACGAACACCGGACAGAACTTTCCCTATATAACACAGCCCTCCGAACACTCAAAGAAAAATCTAGCGGGCATAAATTGCCTTCCATGAAATCTCTCTATGCCGAAAAGGACCGGCTTGTTGAATTGAGGGATAGACAGCGTGAAGATTTTTCTAATCACCGGGATTATGAACGGGAACTTCGCACTGTGTCTGCGAATATTGATATGATTCTTGGGAAAAATCGTGAGCAGCAACTACAGGATAGAAAAGAGCCAAATTTATAGTTCATATTAAAAAGGGACAGATTACTTCTCTGTCCCTTATAATATATCTCTATTTTTCTAACTGCTCATACCAATCTTCTGGAAACCCTATATGTCTCAATGATATATCATTCTCATATTCTTCTACAATAGCTTTTAATTCTATCAAGACTTTGTTGAGCCATTCTTTTTTGTCTGGATATAATAATTTTAATACAAGTATTTGTGAAAACAATTTTCTGTTTGGTGATGTTTCTAATTCCCTTGGCATTTTGGGTAATGCGGGAAATGACCAATAATACAGCCTTGAATAATGTGCGCAGCGGTTTCTCAAATCCGTGATACAGCGTAACCAGCTTTTTAAACAGGCCACTGATGTACCATATAATTCTTTTGCTAAATATTTCTGGTCACCAGACTGTAAATCTGCATAAAAGTACATCAGTAGTTCAGCATCATAAAGAAAAGTATGGTGGAAATTTTCCTATATGGGTTATTGTTGAATTTTTTTCAATGGGAATGCTGTCTTACTTTTATTTTCCTCTATACATACATTTAACAGTTTCACGAACTTTTCATGATTGTGCCTATCATTGTAAATAACCCCATCCATATATCCTAAAGCCCCATGAACATGTCCACTGTAATAAGCTAATTGCGTTCTTAAGTATAATTCAACTTTTTCTATATAATTAAACAATACACCACGCAATCTACTGTCAAATTCATAGATTCTTTGAATTCTGTGAAAGTTTATATTTGAAAAATACGTCCCATCCTTTTTCCTAAACGGAAGGAAATAAGCAGATAATCTATAATAATTCGCCTGTTTTAAAAATCCGATACATTCTGTATCATTATCTATAATAAAACCCTTTTCTTTAATAATTTCAACTTGTTGAGCAAAGGTTTTCGGTTTTTTCATTACCTGTACAGTTGCTTCATTATTTTTCAACTTTTCATTTTTAGTTTCACTTGTATTCACCATTATTTCTCCAAAAATAAAATGTCTCCCCATGGGACACATCACTTGCGTGAGAGGTGCGGGGAGTCCTGTTAATATTATGATATGATATTTGAGAGAAAAAATCAACCATTTTTTTTATTTTATCATCAAAAATTCCGGCAAAATTTTTTTACTTCTTCTTTCTTTCCATCTCTTCTTCCATTGCCTTCTGTTGCTGTGGCTGTCCTTTGCCTTGACTGGCTATCTTCTTCTGATGATTATGAAGTCGTTTCAGTACCGATCTCCGTGGAGCGTTCTTATCCTTTTTCTTTGGAGTGTTGTTCATCAGTCCGTCAATCATATTATAGTTGGCTTCTTCTGTCATCTCTGCACTGCGAAGGTATTCTCCATTATCCATAACCTTCTGCCAGTTTGCCAGCTCTGGTTTCTTCTTTTGTGTTTCTCCGGATTGTGTCTGTCCGGTCTGGGCTTGTGCCTGCATTTCCTGTTGTTTCTTCTGTTCCTGTGCCTGCTCTACCTGTTGCTGCATGAAGTTCTGAATGTTCCGTCTGACTTCTTCATCAAAACCATTGTAACAGTCATTCATAACTACGGCACCTTCTTCACTGAGAATCACATAGGCTGCTCTTGTCCCATACTCCTCATGTTCCATCAGAAACCATTTCTTTTCGTTCATCAGAATATAATCCTGTGCAAGCCATGTTCCTTTCTTTCCTTCGATTTCATATCCGGTCGTATCAATGGAAAGTCTGGTATCGGAAGAACTTTTGATTGTGAGAAATTCCGGAATGATGATAAAACCATCTTTATTTACATAGTAAGCTGTGGTTTTTCCATCATCGGTAATGACAATCACATCGCTGCAACCGATGGAATGACCTTTGAAGTTTTTCGGTCGCTGCTTCTGCAAGCGTGTTTTAATGTCAGCCGGAGTTTCCCCCGGCTGGATTCTTCCAATATACACCTGATGATAGTTTTCTATCTGGACTGTTTTTCCTTCGCTTTTCAGTTTCTCGTAAGAACGGAAACGGACATCCCGGTACTCAGGGGTATCTTTTACCTGATATACTGCACACTGACTTGTACTCATTCTTCTTCCTCCTCTTTCAGTTTCATTTTATATTCTTCCAGATCCATAAGAAAAACTTCATAACCTTCATCACTCATACAGAACAGTTTTCTTATGGTATTGCAGACAAGCCCAATCATATCTGCATCGCCTTTCAGAAAAGGAATGATATGGTCGATTGCCTCCATCGTGTCATTTCGGTTTCCTTTATCAAACATTGCCGTTACTAAACATTCATCTGCGTCAAAGTTCATTGCCAGATCCATCATAATTCCACCTCTCCCTTCTTATGTGCCTTGGATTTCTCCGTTGCCTTGTTTTGCTCCTGTGCTTTTGCCCTTGCCTGAAAATCTTTTAAAGACTGCAGCACAGATTTCTTCACTTCACCTTTTGCTCTGCTTACAAGTTCTACCTTTTGTGGCTGACTCTGACTTACAGATACCGGTTCCTGCTCTGACCTTCTGTCTGCCGCAACCGCAGAAGGTTTCTGTTCACTTCCTATTGCTGTTTCTGCCGCATGTTCCGTTTCCTGCACCCTTCCATGCTTTTCATCCAGATACTTTTCCATGTCTGTGATTGCTTTCTGCACCAGAGGGCTTTCTTTATAGTGTGGAATCATATCTATCAGATCACGCCGTATCCGGTCTGCACTCATCAACTCATATTCTCCGGAATAATCTTCATCACCATCTTGCAGATCAAATCCGATTCCTTTAATCCCATGCAGTCTCTCTGCTGGGATACTCTCATATATTTTAATGGCTTCTTCTAAAGTAAGGTTGTTATGGTACTCTCCCATGACCGGAAACTCCATGCACTCTGCGACATAAAAACTGATCGTGGCTTCTGGCTGTTCCTGCTCTGGCTGTTTGTCAAAGATAGAAAATCTCTCTGCGTCCTCCAGACGGGAAAGTAAAGAACGGGCAGTTATCACATCACTGTCTATATCAGACTCTTCCGATACTTCAACGAGCCAGTCCTTTAAACACCCTGTTTTCTTATTCAGAATGTCCTCTGTGATTTTCTCCACCTGTTCTTCCCTGTTCTCAACGGTATCCTTATATTCGTAAGTGTCATATTCATAGCTGAAATTATCTAAATCCACCGCCAGCTTTTTAATCTCCTGCTGATCAAGGTAAACATCTGCTTCCTTCATATATTCTGCCAGAGTGATTCTTTCTTCTGCGATAGGATTGATGTCCACCTTAATACCTGCCATTGCTATACCATGAGCATTTAATTCATTGAAGAAACTGTCTTCACAGATATTGCCACGATAAGAAAGCACTACATCAAGGTCAGAATCTTCCCGGTAAAGGTCTTGTCTGCTTCTGGAACCATACACTCTTGCAGCAAGCAGCTCTACCTCCTGTTCCATTCCCATATCTTCTAATACTGACTGTGCATGATACAGAACCCCTCTTTCAACTTCTGCCCTGCTCAGGCTATTTAATGCCAGTTCATTTCTTCCAATCTCAGAAGTCGCACGAAGTTCCCCTTCCTGCAATAAATCTTTAGAGTGCTGGATCGTCATTTCTTCAAATTCTTTATAATCCACTTTGACACATTCCATGTCATCCATTCTCTCACTTTTAAGAATTTCATAAGCGGCTTCCTGAATGGATGCGTCTGGATTATCGTAATCACCACCCTGGATTTCATGCAGGTCAGAGTCATAAAAAATAAACGCATATCCTTCTTCTGTTGCCTGTATGGTCAGATACCCTTTACTCCTGGTAAACTGCATTGCAATTCCTTCATAGGTTTGCATTGCTTCTTCCCTGCGAAATCCTTCAAAAATACTTGCCGGGTAGTTCTTTTCTAATTGTATCCGCTGCATCTGTTCTTCCTGAACTTCTTCCACATCTGCCATCAGTTCTTCATAATCCACTACTTTTGCATCTTCCAGAGAGTACCCTTTATCTTCTAAAATATCACTGGCAGCTTCATCTACATAGATTGTCGGATTGTCATAGATTCCTCCATCATCCTCCTGATAATCTTCATTGTAAAATGTATAGTCATAGCCATCTTCTGCGGTCTGGATTGTAAAGTATTGTTTTCCGATCTGATATGCGATCTGTACCTCATTCCAGTCCAGCATGTTTTCCATTTTATTTACCGCTTCATATATTTCTGGATTCAGCCACCCTCCGATCTGTTCATACGCATGGGTCAGCCGATCTATCCCGTTTTCACATCGGATAAAATCCATGCTTTCCTGCATCGTTTCCGTATTCTGGATACCAAGCACTTTTTTCTGATGATTTGGCAGACGTAAATATTCCTGCATCGCTTCATCCAGTGATTCATACCGTTTTACTTTTACTACACCCTCTGCATTTACATCTTCCATCACATAAAAATTATCAATGTAATGGATTTCTGGCATTTTTAACTTTATGCCTTCCGGCAGCTGCACCTCACTGACTGCATGGAAATTAAACCGTACATTCGTTCCAGATTCATTTTTTCCTGCCATTGTTTCTTCCCAGGTATCTTTCTGTACTGCCTGTATTTCTTCGATTGTAAGTAACTGTCCACTCCGCAGGGTTATAACAGAATCTTTCGGGAATTCCGTCAAGTCATAAAGTGTTGTTCCATTTTCCTGCAAATATTCTGATACAGCTTCTAACGCTCCTGCATCAAACCCATTCCATAAGTCCTCCGCTACAAGCTGTCCATTTTCTGCTACGATAATGCCTGCCACATCGGAGCCAAATTCATCATGTTCCATTAAGAAGAACTTCTCCCCCGCATATTCCTTTTCATCAACCGTATGCCATGTCCCGTTATGTCCTTCTGCTTCATATCCTCTTGTCTCTGTCGTGATTGTCACTTTGTTTTCTCCTATCGCCTGTTCTATCCTCTGCATCCGGATCTCAGCTCTTGCCCTGTCGATAAACCCATCTAAAACTGCCGGGTGGCTTTCGATCACATAATCCAGGTTCAGATTTCTGCCCCGGCTGATATTTTCCGGGACTTCGATATGCTCCGCCCAGTCTTTGTTCTGTCTGGAAAATCTGCCGTCATAAGAAAGTTCACGGATGGTATTTGCCATAACAAACGTCATACGTTCTTCTCCGAAGCGTTCCACGACTTCTTTTGCCGCATCCTGCTTTAAGTGTAGCCCGTCAAAATTCTCCCGGATGGCTTCTTCGATGGCTTTCTTACAGTCCAGGTTTAACTTTCTGGAATCCAGATAAGCATCCACATCCCGTTCTCTCATTGCCTGTTCCAATGTTCCTTTATAAACTGGCGGATATGCCCTGACGGAATTATGTTCCAGCATGTTCATTCTCTGCTGGACAAACTCCGGAAGTTCCTGAAATCCAAAAGAATCTACATAATAGGCTGTAATCTCTGCACCCCTGTTTATCACGATCACATCACTTACCGATAAGGAATGACCACGGAAATCTTCCGGTCGGTCAATGTTAAAGCGTTCAAATATATTGTCTAACGTGATCGTTGGCATCCATGGTGCTGCATAAACCATCCGGTAATCCTTTCCATCAATGGTATAGCCCAGACTCTTTGCGGATTCTATTCCCATAAACTGATAAGTATGCTCATCTCCACTATCCATCTGATAAATGGCAAACCTTCTGCTTTCTCCATGCAGAAGAAGTGTCTCATCAATCTTTTCCGCACTGTCCTGTTCCAGTTTTTCCTGTCTGGCGGCAGTTGCTTCTCTTTCTTTATGTACTTCCCATTCTGCTTCCGTGATACCAAAAATACCGTCATGTCCCAGGATTGCATTTTCTGTTTCTGCAAGAATCTGTCCTGCCTGCTCTGGATTGTCTGGATTTCCATGTAAGAGAAAAACTTCCGCACCCTCACGATACAATTCTACTGCCCTGTTTTTTTCAAGAGGATACATGTGTTCCAGTCGGATTCCTGCTTCGTGCATTTCCATAAAACCAATCATGCCATCTGGGAAATTGTCAATCTGTGCCTGTGTTTCATTCATAAGGCTTCTCGTATATTCACTTCCCGGTCTGCGGATTGCAGTCATCATACGGTTCACCAGTCCAAGCACTTCGTCTTTGTCATCCATCTTATATGCAAAATTCACAATAAGATTTCTCTGGGAATCTGTGAAGTTTCCCGTATTGGCAGCTTCTGCCGTTTCAATCAGACGGTGAGCATACTGCATGGCTGTTTCTTCTGCAATCTCTGGTTCCTTGGCTGGGAAGTTTGCCCTTGCTGCCTGAATCACTTCATACACCAGCTTTGAACCAGCTTCATCGTAAGATTCCCTCATGTCCCATACCAGGTCATTCAGTCTTTCCACCTGTCCGGGGAAAGTTTCCGCATATTCATTTACAAATGCCTTTTCTTCTTCTGAAAAAATATTTCTTGGGAACTCTGCTTTTTGCACGATCATCTCTGCCTGCTCTTTCGGAGAAAGATCAGAAAAAGAAATAACTCCTATGTCAGCATCATACTCCACATCATAAAAATCAATCGGATAGTTCTCTCCGTGCCCACTGCTGTCATACAGTGGTGTGACGGCAGCACCTTTTTCTTCCAGAAAACTTTCCAGAGGTTTCTCATTCTCCTCTATCTCACCACTTTCCAGAAGGCTGACGTATTCTTCCACATTCTGTTCTAACTGTTCCCTGCTCATATTTTCGATCAGATCATAAGTAAACTCGGAACCCATGCTGCCCGAAAGATGCAGAATCAAATCTTCCTTATGGAAGGTATCCCGGATTGGTCTTTCCATTTCCAACTCGTACATCTGTGCCTCGATATTCTCAATGATCTCTGCCGATGTTTTTCGGATGGTATCCATAGATGCTTTCAACGCCTTCATATCCCTGCTCTCGCACCAGCTGGCGATATAGGTAAACGAATATTCTGAAGTATCCAGACCAAAATGGTTGCAGACTATGTAAGCGATACTTTCTGCTTCCACTTCCTTTGTTGTCTGGTCTTTTAAGACGCCTTCCGCATCCATTACTTCCCGGTCATGCAGCAATGCGTGGCTCACTTCATGGACTCCGGTTTTCATCGTCTGGACATTACTCATATCTTCCTTTATCGCAATATATTTTTCTGTCTGGTGATAATAGCCTTTTGCTTCCCCTTCCACATTCATCATGCGGATCGGTACAGGAGAAATATTCTGCAATGCCTGCATGAACGTATCATAAAACTGTACACTTCCGGTAAGCTCCGGCACCTCCAGTTCTGCGATCGGTTCTCCCTCTGTCTGGCTAACATCAAACACTGTCGTTATGCGGAATCTCGGTATCACCATCTCCACAATCTCTGTTTCCGGCTGTCCATCATCCCCGATCACAGGCTCTTTTGTTACCGGGTCGATCTTTTCAATCTCCTGTTTCTCCCGGATCGGTGCTGGTGCAATGATCTGGATTCCTTTCTCTCCACGTTTTACATGGCGGTTAAACTTCTTCTGCCATGCCTGATACCCTGCCACCAGTGTTGCTTCCGGTTTCTGCATGGTGAGCAGCAGCGTGTTATTAAAGCTGTAATTATGGAACTTTGACATGGTATTCAGATATTCGGTATATCGCTCCGATGTAAAGATTTCCTTTACTCCCTGCTCCAGCCGTTCCGATATTTCTTTTAACTGTTTTTCTATATTATTTGCCATAAACAAACCCTCCATTTTATGTCCCCGCCAGAGAAAACTCTGACGGGAAATCTTTTATAACTCCTGTTCGTGTTTTTTCTTTGCAGTTTTCTGTGTAACGGTCAGTTCCGCTGTATTCTGCTGTGCCTTCTCCTGCTTTAAGCGTTCCAGAATAGATGGCTTATGAATTCTGTCTGCTGTTTCCGGAAGTTCTTTTTCTTCTACGGCATCCCTACTGTCTGTGTTACTTCCTTCTCTGCCAATATCCTCATCTGCCATAATCGTCTCATTGCCCTTTTCATCCATGTTCAGCAAGGCATTTAACTCGGATAACCGTTCTATCTTTTCATTCAGCTCTGCTTCTTTCGGAAATGGTTTCTTTACCTCTTCCTGCGCAGTAGCAAGCTGCTGTTGTACGGTTTCCAATTTCTGCTCACTTTCCGTCAGCTTCCTGTCGATAGAAGAAAGCGTGTTATGGATACGCTGCATATTTCCTACCGGGTCTTTTCCGATCTCCAGCTTATAAGAACATTTTCCTTTGATCGTCAGTTCAAACGCATTGGAGAACATATTATAGGAAGCAGATAACGTGAACCCATGATATTCCCCGACCTTTCCGCCGGTGCTGACGGTTTTTAACCCTGCACAAGCAGCGATCAACGCTTCGCCTGCTTCTTTCTTATCTTCATAAAGGACATTCCCTACTGTCATGGCAAACGTGTCATTATCCTGTAAATCCACACTTTTTACTACCTGCGAATCCACCTGCATTCCGGCAATCCGCTCTTTCAATGCACTGATCTGTACCGGGAAATTCTTTGCAATATCGGATTCCAGACGGTAAATCTGACTGGTATGGTTTGCCTTTAGAAGTTTTAGCTTACTCACCTGCACATCCAGATCCATTTTTTCTTTAATGTACGGATTGCCTGTGGCAAGTGCCTTTATTTCCGCATAGGACAGTGCCGTATCATCCACATCTTCACAAGCCCTGACCGGGGATTTACTGGTCATGATCTGGCTGATGAACTTCTGCTTATTCTCCAAAATCTGCCACATATACGCATCAAAAGTGTTCTCCGTCACATACCGGAATATCTTTACTTTGTCATTCTGGTTTCCCTGTCTTAAGATACGTCCTTCCTGCTGTTCCAGATCAGACGGCTTCCACGGACAGTCAAGGTGATGGAGGGCAATGAGCCTGTCCTGTACGTTGGTACCAGCACCGAGTTTTGGAGTGGAACCCATAAGGATTCTCACCTGCCCGGCCCGTACCTTTGCAAACAAATCTGCTTTCTTTGTCTCCGTGTTGTATTCATGGATAAACGCAATCTCTTCTTTCGGGATTCCCCTGGCAACCAGTTTGTTTCGGACATCATCATATACATTGAAAGTCCCATCCCCTTTTGGAGTAGACAAGTCACAGAAGATCAGCTGTGTTGTCCGATCTGCTTTTCCCTCGTCCCATACCTGAAAAGCATTTTCCACACAGGTATTGACCTTGCTTTTTTCTGCATCCGGAAGGAGTTCATTTAATAGCCTCTGATCCAATGCACATTTTCTTCCGTCATTGGTAATCTTGAGCATGTTGTCCACCGTTGGATTCACAAGACCGGCTCTTACTTCTTCCGCACGTTCCGAAAAGGCACTGACCATTTCCTGCTGTTCTTCACTTGGTTTTAAGACTTCATTGATAAACTCTGCTTCCGGTACAGGAAGATTCAGCATATCCGATGTCTGAATATCCGCAGCTTCCTTAAAAATAGAGATCAGCTCTGGAAGATTAAAAAAACGGGCAAACCGTGTTTTCGCACGATAGCCCGTTCCTTCCGGTGATAATTCGATTGCGGTTACTGTCTCCCCAAACGTTGCCGCCCAGGAATCAAAGTGTCCCATACCCATACGCATGAGTGTGTCATACTGGAGATAACGCATGATAGTGTAAAGCTCGGTCATACTATTTGATACAGGAGTACCTGTAGCAAAGGTGATTCCTCTGCCGCCTGTCAGTTCATCCATATACCGGCATTTCATAAACATATCCGAACTTTTCTGTGCATCCGTCTGTGAGATACCCGCCACATTCCGCATTTTTGTATACAAAAAAAGGTTCTTAAAACTATGGCTCTCATCCACAAACAGCCGGTCTACACCCAACTGCTCAAAAGTTACTACATCATCCTTTCTGGTCTGGTCATTGAGTTTCTTCATCCTCGCCTGCAGACTCTTCTTTGTTTTTTCCAACTGCTTGATGGTATAATTCTGCCCTGCCTGATGTGCCGCTTCTTCAATGGAAAACGTAATATCTGCGATCTGATCTTCCAGCATGGCAATCTGCCGTTCTCTTGAAAGAGGGATTTTCTCAAACTGCGTATGGCCGATGATCACGGCATCATAATCCCCTGTCGCAATACGGGAACAGAACCGTTTTCGGTTTGCCGGTTCAAAGTCTTTCTTCGTTGCCACCAGGATATTTGCTCCCGGATAGAGACGTAGGAAATCACTGCCCCACTGCTCGGTCAGATGGTTTGGCACAACATAAAGATTCTTTTGTGAGAGTCCCAGCCGTTTTGATTCCATACCGGCTGCGATCATCTGGAACGTCTTTCCTGCTCCTACGCAATGAGCCAGTAACGTATTATTTCCATACAGCACATGAGCCACTGCGTTTTTCTGATGCGGCATCAAGGTGATCTCCGGGTTCATGCCGACAAACTGAATATGGCTTCCATCATATTCCCGTGGACGGATGCTGTTAAATCGTTCATTATAAATTTTACAGAGATCTTCCCGTCGGTGCAGGTCTTTAAATATCCACTCCTTAAATTCCTCTTTGATCAGCTCCTGCTTCTGCTGTGCCAGCATCGTTTCCTTCCGATTTAATTCCCGGTGTTCCCCATCGGCATCCTGTACCGTGTCATAAATCTTGGTATCTCTAAGGTTTAAGGCATCTTCCAAAAGGCGGTAGGCATTGGCTCTCTGTGTTCCATATGTGGAAGTAACAAGGGCATTTCCGTAGCTGTCCACATTTTTTCCCATAACATTCCACTGTCCGGTCACTTCGGCATACTGGACTTTGACCTTGCTCCCTACATAATATCTTGGTGTATGGAATGTTTCTGCCATGAACCGTGTAATGTAATCCTCGGAGATCCAGGTTGCCCCAAGTCTTGCCTCAATCTCTGACGCATCCAGATCTTTTGGCTGTACCTGCTCCAAATACTGCACGTTCACCTGATATTCCGGATGATCTTCTGCAAACTGTTTTGCGATCTGCAGTTTCTCCCTCACATTTCCAGAAAGATATTCGTCCGACGGCTCCCATTTTTCACTGATCGGATTCTTAAAGATCACCCCTGCCAGTTCTTCGGTAAGTTCTGCTTCTGTTTTCCCGGAAAGCTGTGCCATATAGGAAAGGTCAACGCCTGCCCTCTCACCAATGGAAACCGCAAGTGCTTCACTGGCAGTATCCACGGAAGTTACCGTTTCTGCCCTGCGGATTGTCCTTTTGGTAAAAATATCCGCTTTCCGTTTCAGTTCTCCCTTATCATCCAGAAATTCCAGAGAAGTCAAAAGACAATAGCTGCTGTCCTGGCTAAATGCCCGCTTATTGGCATTACTGCTAAGCAGACCATACTTTGCTGTAAAAGTATCATATTCTTCATTAAGTTTTTCCTGCAGCTTTGTGATCTGTTCATCGCTTCCCTCTTCCATCTGGCACTGGATCAGTTCATTCGTAATATCACGAATCTTCACCATCCCTTTGACACGTTCCGCTGTCATTGCCGGAAGCTCCATGCGGTTCATCACAGAGTTTTCCCGGTAATAAACTTCATCATCTACCACAGTAAAACTAAAATTCTTTACCTCCGGGTCTGCCGGAATAGAGACAACATCCTCTTCCAGCTCTGTATCCGAAAGTTCCAGTTCCGTGATCGTACCATGGATATTCTGGACAGCTTCCTTTAATTGTTCTTCTAAGGTAATTCCTTCTTTTGGTTTTACGGTCACTTCCTGCTTTCCATACTGGGTACTTTCTGTAGTAAACTCACCAAGCACCATTTCCGGATGCTCTGCAAAATAAGCATTGACTGAATAGCCTTCCGGTGTTTCCTTTAAATTTAACCATTCCGGTTCCTCAATGGATGCCCTGTCCCTTTTCTGGAAAAACAGAATATCAGAAACAACGCTGGTATTGGCATTTCTCTGGAACGCATTATTCGGTAATCGGATGGCTCCAAGCAGTTCTGCCCGGTTTGCGATATACTGTCTCACTGCCGGGTTCTGCTTATCCATCGTTCCACTGGAAGTTACCACTGCAACTACACCGCCCGGACGGACCAGATCAAGGGATTTTGCAATAAAATAATCATGGATCATAAAATGATGCCGGTCATATCTGCGGTCACTGACCTGATACGCCCCAAATGGAACATTGCCTATCACACAGTCAAAAAAGCTGTCCGGATAACTGGTTTCCTCAAATCCCTGTACTGCAATCTTGTTTTTCTGGTAAAGCTGTTTTGCGATTCTTCCCGAAACCGGGTCGAGTTCCACACCGTACATATTGGCTTTGCCCATACTCTCCGGGATCAGTCCCATAAAGTTACCGACACCACAGGACGGCTCCAGAATATTTCCCTGTTTCAGTCCCATATTTTCCAGTACTTCATACATACTTCGGATCACGGTCGGGGACGTATAAAAAGCATTTAAGGTCGATGCCCTTGCTGCACTGTATTCTTCCGGCGATAAAGTATTCTTTAATTCCAGATACTCATTCGCCCAGCTGCTGTTACTCTCCTCAAATGCCTGTGGGATACCACCCCAGCCAACATAACGGGATAAGATTTCCTGTTCTTCGGGTGTTGCCAGACGTTCTTCTTTCTCCAAAGTCTGTAACAAATGGATGGCTTCCATATTTGCTTTATACTTTGCTTTCGGACCGCCTGCTCCAAGGTCATTATCCTGAATCCGAAAGTTATGCGGTTCTGTTACAATCTTTTCTGCTTCCGGTTTCAAATATGGCTGGAATTCTCCTTCATATCCAAACAGTTCATTTTCTCCGGGAATATAATTGCGTCCGGTTTCCAGGCACCGGAACACATCGGCAGTTGGTGCATTGCTGACTGCATAAAACTCATCATACGAATATTTAGGGAAATCTTCTGTATGATAGGTCGACAGATGAAGTTCTGTATTGGAACGGGTCTGTGCAACCAGATCTTTTCCCTCTAGTCCTTCCGGCAATACCCCTACTGCTTCAAAGTGATACCCCTGATACTCAAAAACACCCTCATCCCAGGACTCTGCCAGTTCTTCTGCTGTTTTAGCTGTTGTCTCTTCTTCTGGTTCAGTTGGTTCCTGTCCCTCAGAATCTTTCGTTGTTTCCTGTTCCTGACTTTCCAGAATAGATTCTTCGGCAGTAACCTCTTCCTCTTCTATTTCCTCCACATCTGACATATCTACTACGGTCGGTTCTGTCACTACCTTCGTATCCAAGAAATCAAACATGGTCATCTGGTGCCCGGATGGTTCCGCAAAAGACGGTTCTGCTTCCGGTGTCGGGAAAATCGTATAGGTTCCTTCTGCATACTGGTGAAGTTCTGAAAGAAGTTCTGTTTTCTGCTGGTAGTTTGTCCCATATGCCTCAAAATCTAATGGCAGAACTGCCAATGCTGCATCCATCTTCTGTAACAGTTCTTCTGTCTGCTCTGGATTCTCTAAAACTGTCACCATTTCTTTTCCTGGTTTTTCCCAGAAGAAATCATCCGTAAATGGTCTGTCTATCTCTTCCGGAAGACGGTCATAAAAGCGGAGTACCTTGTTCGCCATCTGTTCCCGTTCATATTCCGGCATACGAGCATAATCTTCTGCCTGCAGAAACTGGTCATTCTTTATCAGATAAGCTACTCTATTTGCAACTTTATTCCAGGATAATAAAACTGATGTATATGGATTTCCATAAGTACCTCTTGCAAGAAACAATCCTTTTCCATCATAATTTGCGTGTGAATCATCCGCCCCAGACAGTGCATGACTGCTTCCACCGATCCCATACTGTTTCTTGATAAAACCTGTCCTCGATCTTTCATCCTCATGCAGCAGATAAAAGGAATATGTCCTGAGTCTGCCTTCGGAATACGCCCCACCTCTGACAAGAAATGCGTCGATCTCGTCTTGTGTAATGAACATCTGCTGTTCTTTCCATGCAAATCCCTCTCTTGCCTGGTATGGGATCACTTCATCTGCAAACTTCTGGAACTGTCTGGAGATATTGACCGGATTATAATGATGGAAACGCATAAGAGAGTTGTCCGTCTCATAGGCTTCTGCCAGTGCTTCCAGTCTTTCATTCAAATCCGAAAGCCACCCTGGATCTTGCAGTTTTTCAGTAAGATAATCCGTGATTTCCGGATAAATACTACGAAGATGCGGCAGATCTGCTTCATCAAAGATAATCTCTGCCACACCTTCTGCCATATCCCCTTTCATATAAGCAAGTGCCTGTGCGTGTTCCTTCAATGCGTTGTCCCTTGCCACATCCAATACAGACTGCGGGGCATATTCTCCCTGATTTAAAAGCTGATGGATACGTCTGCTGACATCTTTCCAGGATAAAAAGGCTTTATCCAGAATCTGGTCTGCCACCGTATGCCCGACTGCGATCTGCATCCCAGTTTCATCAAACCAGACGGAATATTCCCTTCCGTCCATCTGAAAACCTTTGCCGCCTTTTCCATACTCACGCTTTACAAACTCCGTATATTCTCCCGGTGACTGTTCACTCATAAAGTTATAGATGATACGCAGCTGGCTTCCTGTCCGGTTTCCGCCTGTCCGTAAAATATCATCCACCACACTTTCCGGGATGGAGATTTCCCCGGCATATAAAGCAGCTACCCTTTCTCCAATCTGCCTTTTCTGTTCATTTGCTGTGGGATATTCGGGCAAAGATAAAGCAGAGGCGATTTCTTCCTCTGCTTTACTCAGTCCATCTTCTCTTGTATCTTCAACTAGCTGTATACCAATTCCGTCAAGATGCTCTCTTCCGCTGTTGCCATCAGTGCGTTCATATGTGCTGTCCAAGCCATCGGGTCTGCTTCCTTGTCCGGTGCCGGATGGTTCTTCAGCAATTTCTCCATCTGGCTGTCCATCCTCTCTTGTGCTGCCTTCTCGATCTCTGCCAGATGGCTGTTCAGCTTTCCTGTCAGGAACAGGCTCTGATACAGGCTGTTCTTGTGTTCCTTCAGGAATCTCCTCCGAAGCATCCCGTATTTCCCTATCGTCACTTCTTCCTCCTCGACGGTCAGGTTCGGGAATAGGTAATCCCCCTTGCGATGATATGTCAGTTCCATAGTCGGTTCCTCCTTCATTCTCGATATTTTCCTCTTTGTTGTTTTCTACGTCCTGATTTTTATTTTCACGCATTAACGTGTTAAAGTTATTATAATTCCTTTCATTGGAAATTTCAACCTCTTTTCTGGCTTCTTCCAGAGAAATTTTATGTACGGTCTTTCCAATATCAATCAGAATACTCTCACTGAGCTGGCTTGCCGCATTTCCAAGGAAGGTGAGAACTGACAGACGGTTATAATCTGTGATATGCATAAAATCCTCTTCTTCCAGAAGCTCCATCGGTTCCAGACCACACCGTCTGCAAAGCATGTAATATACACTGTCCGTTGCAAGCTGGCGGAAATCACTGCGGATCGTAACTTCATCCAGATCTTCCAGATACGTTCCTTCCGCTGCATATTCCAAGCCGTCCAGATATTCTTCCAGACTGTCTGCGACCATTTCCCTTGCAACCGCCATCAACGCATCCGATAAAGTCCCTGTATCTTTTTCTTCCAGACCATACGCTTCTGCCAGATGGGTAAGGATCTCTTCCTGCTGATGTTCCTGCATCTGCCACAGGTAAGGGCTTCTTCCGCCTGCCACCATGTGCGTATCTGAAATATCAAACACATACCGGAGTCTGGTATTATGACCATTCTCGTCAAGCAGGGCGATCCCCCTTGCACCACGGTTCACCCATCGGAACATCTTTTCATTCCATAATTCCAGTGATGCACAAGCCGTTGCTTCCGGATGCTGTGCATGGATCAGAAGCTGGTCTGAAAAAGAATAACGATATAACCTTGATGCTGTGTCCATATAATCCATCCAGTCTCTGGGTGAACTGCTCACTGATACCGCATGTTCCTGTGCCAGTTCCCGGATGTCCTGTAATTTCGACATACTGCCTACCTCCTTGCCTTATTTCTTTTTCTTCTTTGGAAATTCCAGATGGAACCTTGGCTTTCCGTCCTCCAGTGTCAGTAAAAGATCTGCGTCAAACTTTATATCTTTTTTTCTGGAATACAGCCCTTTTACATGGGTGCAGGCTTTATCAAGAAGCTCCACTGCCATCTTTTTATCCAGTGTTTTCTCCATGCTTCCTAAGAAACGGTTTTCTTTCCAAAGGGCAAAATCACACTGCCTGTTGGAGCAGTAAAAATTTTGCTTTCCTTCGTAGACATCAGAGCCGCAGACCGGACACTTACCGATCACTTCCCTTACTTTCTGGAACCTTCTCCTTTCCGTTTCCGGTATTTCCCTGCACACAGAAAGAATCTTACCGACTAAAGAAGTGATCTCACCCATAAACTGTGTATCGGTGATCTGCCCTTTTTCCATCATTAAAAGCTGATTTTCCCATTCGGCAGTCATTGCGGCAGATTTCAGATAAGCCGGCATGACATTCACCAGTTCCCTGCCCTCTGTGCTTGGCAAGATCTGCTTTCCTTTTCTGACTGCATAGCCGGAAGAAACCAGTTTTTCAATGATACCTGCCCTGGTTGCCGGAGTCCCCAGTCCTTTCTTCTCTGTCTCCGAATCAAAGTCTTTATTCCCTGCGGTTTCCATAGCGGCAAGGAGGGTATCTTCATTGAATGGTTTTGGCGGGGAAGTAAAATGCACTGTCTTTTCTGCCTTTACCGGAGAAAGCGTCATTCCTTCTTCATATCCATATGGGATGGAAGTTTCTTTTTCCGTTTCTTTTTCCGTTTCTTCTTCCGGCTTGGCTTTCACGCACTGGTTCTTAAAGGCATTCCCCGCCGCTTTAAATCCCATCTGCACCGGCACTTTTCCTCTGGCGGTAAAATCATGTCCCTGACATTTGACTATAATATCCGTCTGCTCATACTGATACTCTTCCCCTGTTGCCTGCACCAGCTGCTGGCAGACCAGCATCATCAGGTTCTTTTTGTCCGCTGTCAGATCAGAGATTCCTTTTTCTACGGCTTCTTTTGTTGGAAGAATCGCATGATGGTCGGATACTTTTGCATTGTTAATCACTCTGGTGATGTTATGTCCCAGCTGTCCATAATCCAAGAACGGAAGTAAGACTGGCATTTTCCCTACCAGTTCCTCTACGGTATCCCTCATATCCTCCGTCACGAACTGGCTGTCCGTTCTTGGATAAGTGACCAGCTTTTCTTCATATAATTCCTGCAGCATATCCAGTGTTTTCTTTGCCGTATAGCCAAAGTAACGGTTTGCTTCCCTTTGCAGACTGGTCAGATCATAAAGTTTGGGAGGAAACGCTTTCTTTTGTTCCCTCTTTATCTGTGTAATCACTGCTTCCGAATCCATACATAAGGAAGCAAGGAGATCGGCTGCTTCCTCATTTGCAATATTTTCAGAAACTACCGTAAGCCTTCCGTCTGTCAGTGCTACTTTATAAAAGGCTTCTTTCTGAAAATGCTCAATCTTATCCTGACGTTCCGCAAGCATGGCAAGCGTTGGCGTCTGCACCCTGCCCACAACCAGACGTTTAAAATAACAGGTCGTATATGCCCTAGTTCCGTTCATTCCGATCAGCCAGTCTGCCTGTGCCCTGCATACCGCAGCCATGCAGATATTCCGGTATTCCTCTGCTCCTTTCATTGTCTGAAAACCTGTCCGGATTGCCGTATCTTCCATGGAACTGATCCATAAACGCTTCACCGGTTTCCTGCATCCGGCAAGGTCATACACTCTCTGGAAGATCAGTTCCCCTTCCCTTCCTGCATCACAGCCATTTACCAGATAGTCCACATCTGCCCGGTTCATCAGGCTTTTTAACACATCAAACTGTTTCTTTTTATCTCTGGAAACTTTCAACTTCCAGACCTGCGGGAGAATCGGAAGGTCATCAAACTGCCATTTCTCATATTTCGGGTCATATTCCTCCGGCTGTGCATACTCTGCCAGATGCCCAAGGCACCAGCTGACAATACAGCTCTCCCCTTCTAAATATCCGTCCTCTTTTTTATAAGCTGACAGATTTTTGGCATAACTCTGTGCCACACTTGGTTTCTCTGCGATCACTAAAAATTTTGACATACGCTTTTTTTGTCCTTTCTGAAAAAAGGGCAGCCAAACTGCTCTGGCTGCCCCTGTCCTTATTTTGGTTGCTTCTTTGGAGATGGAAGTTTATTCTTCTTCCTCATCCTCTTCTTCATTTACATACGGTCCGTCAGAGAACTCCAGCTGTTCGCTTACATAGTCC
The DNA here is from genome assembly GCF_014287705.1 of Dorea hominis. Classification (NCBI taxonomy): domain Bacteria; kingdom Bacillati; phylum Bacillota; class Clostridia; order Lachnospirales; family Lachnospiraceae; genus Dorea; species Dorea hominis. The sequence continues at coordinate 192,969 of NZ_JACOOY010000004.1, forward strand.
TCCTCTTTGCCACGTCCATGCTTTTTATAAACGGCGATACCTGCCACTCCAAGAATCGCTGCAAGTACGATTGCTCCAAGTCCTTTTACATTCATTCCTGTCTTTTCTTCTGTCTTTTCTTCTTTCTTCACTTCGGTTTCCTCCTCTGCTACCGGGGTAGTTTCCGGTGTGGTTTCCTGGATCACTACGGTTGATTCTTCGGTTTCTTTGCTCTTTTCTGTCTCATCCAGAAATTCTGCCAGGTCATTCTCATCGACCAGGGACATCATATATACATTTTCTGTATTGCTGGAACGGTCAATGACCATGTAAAATGTATTTCCCTTCTTGGTCTGGATGGTAAGGAACTGTTTCGTATCATCATTTTCCTTATCATCCACCAGCTGGGCATTTCCCGGAGTAGAAAAAGCAGAATTATCCCCTTCCCCGGTGACCCTTCCGGTATCCTCTTTCTTCTCCGTATCTTCTGTTGATTCTGTTGCCGTTTCTTCTACTACCTGTGTCGTTGTCTCCTCTGCCGGTGGGTTTGCATTTGCATAAACCGTAGCAATGGATGTCCCGGAGATCATGGTGACTGCCATGGCAATCATAAGCAGTTTCTTTACCACTTTATTCCTCATCGTCTAAAACCTCTCTTTCTGTCATCTGACCAACAGGTGGTCTGTGAACTTCTGTGTTGTTTTCCTTTTTCTGCGGAGCTTTTGCATCCTCCACCGTGATACCACCGTCCTCATCCATCTGGATCGTAACGGTTCCTTTCTGAATCCCGTCAAGCAGGACAAGCAGGCTGCGGCTGTCCAGCTTCATGGAACGGAACGACTTAACGATCTCTATATCTTCCATCTGCTGTCTCAATGTATTCTGCCGCTTCAGGTGTTCCTGTAATTCAGCAATCTTATCCTCCGTTTTCTGAATATCATTCAGAAGTTTTTTTAATTTCATGTTCATCTGCCCTGTCACCTCCTTTAATGCAGACGACCAAACGCCATAAAATGTTCCTGCCAGTAAGCACTTGCAATGCTGGTATACTGGACAGGCTTGCCACAGTGGATCATCATGTTATTGCCGACATAGATTCCCACATGGCTTGCTCCCGGTGTGTCATAGGTTCCCTGGAAGAAGATCAGATCTCCCGGTTTTGCCTCCGATGGAGATACCTGCGAACAGTGTGACCGCAGCTCATCTGCAGTACATCTTCCGACATTCCATCCATTTCCACAGTTATTGATAACCCAGCTCACAAAACCGGAACAGTCAAAACCACTTGGGGAATAACCGCCCCATACATATGGAACACCCAGATATTTTTCTGCTTCCTGTATCATTTTTGCAAACTGTGGATCAGATAAAGCATCTGCCGGTATGTCATAACCAAATCCACTGCTTCCGGTGGGTATGCTGTTTAGATCAAACAGATAATCACGGTTGCCGTAATATTTGTTATACGCATCGTAGCGTTCCTGTTCTTCCTCTGTCATACGGCTCCTTAACACGGCATCCAGGCTGTGGTTTGTCATCGTCACATCCAGACGGTTCACCTCTTTTGTAGTCGTGACCTGCACTTCCTGGTTTCCATTGCTGTCTGCTATGTAGGCTTCCCATGTCTGGTGTCCATGTGCGGATGCCGCCGCATGATTGTCATAGTAAACATCGAACTGTACCCCATATCTTGCGAACGCTCCGGTATCTTCTACTACATATTCCACACCGTTCATGACGACATGGGTCCCGATCGGCACAAATGGATTCGCCGCATCCACGGCAATCGTATGGTTTGCTGTCGGCATTGCCCCACTGGCTGTCGGTCCGCCACTCCACTGGCCACAGCAGATCGGGCAGTTACAGTACCCACTTGTCACAACCAGTCCCAAGGACTCCCCTACCCGGACAGTCTTGGTTTCTGTAACTGTTTCTCTGGTAGAGTCTGTGGTGATTCCATACTGCTGTCGGAAGATCTCCTTAATCTCATCTGCCACTTCATCGTAAGTGAAGCCGCCGTATTTTACCGTAAGATAAGAGATCAACTGATATGGGTTATGACCGATCTCATCAATCTGGTACCGGTATTCGTCATAATCCGGATGGGTGGATTCCATCTGATTAATCTGTGTATTCAGTGCTTCTTCCAAGGCACGGTACGCATTTTCAGCGGCATAAATATCTTCATCCGTACTGGAATAGCTGGTAGAGATGATTGCTGAAGAAGCTCCCTGCAAAGATGCCGTACAGCTGGTAAAACTGGCTGCGATCAGCACAAAGATCAGAGCAAAGACAGCTACCGTGGCAAAAATCCCCCGGTTCTGTGCCGCCACCATCTTGACGGCATCTTTCACTTTTTCCGTAAACTTCTGTGCGGAAGTGATCGCTGCATCCTTTACTTTTTTACTCTGTCTGGCTGCCTGATACTGCTTCTGGTAACGCTTCTTCTGAAAGAGTTTCTGCAGGGCAGATTTCTTTTTCTTCTCTGCTTCTCTTTTCACTGCGTCCTTCGCTTCATTTCCATAGGCAGTCTCAAATATCAGCCTGCTCCTTTCTGCTTCATCCAGGACGCTTTCTTTTAATCTCCGGGATTCTTCCCTCCGCCCTTTCAGCCGTTCCCGCATGTAGATGGATTTCCTTGCAAGGCTTTCCCCGACAAGCTCTGCCCGGTGTGCCCCTTCCACTGCCGCATTTTCATCCTCTTCTTCGTGCGTTTTCCAGTGTGCTGCTGTGACTGCCGCATCTTTGACTGCCGATGCCGGATTCCGGATACCGATCCCGGCACCATGTACCATGCCGTCACCCTCATCACCAAAAGACAGACGGGAAACTTTTTTCCGCTGTTCCTTCAGCACCCGTTCCCTTTTGGACTTGCCTTTGATCTCCTCGTGGAACTTATCCAGGGAATCTTCCATCACTTCGGAAGTTTCCCGGTAACGGGCAGATTCTCTTTTGGCTGCTTTTTCTTCTCTGGAAGTCTCCTTTTCCTTCCTTCTTTCCTTTGCAGCATAATCCCTGACCATCTTTTTCTTCCGAAGATCCCGGCTGTCTGCAACTGTCTCCAGATATGCCCGTTCCCCTCTTGGCTGTCCACGGATACTCTCTGTGCGAAAGGCAGATTTGGGGTTCTCGCTGCTATCGTCTGTAAGCCCCTCTTCTACATCCGCATCAGTTGCTATATCTTGTTCATCATCCAATATATCTGCATGTTCCCTACTATATCTGGGTTTTCTGGAACTCTGCTCCGGCTGTTCCATCTCCCGTTCTTCTTTCAGCCGTTCATGTCTGCGTTTACTAAAATCCAGTTCCTCTTTCTTCTCACTGCGGGAAATCTCGGTATCCATATCCCGCCCGGTGATCCTTTTTTCTTCCTTGTTCCGGAGGTTTTCTTCCCGCAGTCCATCCCGGCTCATCTTCTGGACGGTTTTATCTCTCGCCTTATACTCATGCTCCTGCAACTTTGACCATCCCCTTTACTGCTTTGTCCCGGTTATTCTGTCTTATCCTGATAGTCCTCCCATTTCTCCAACACTTCATCTGCCATCCCTGCAATGGAATCCGTCAGCTTGTCTGTCATTCGCTCACTTAAAGTTCCCCTTACAGCCAGACAAGATGTAATTCCCATGAAATCAATCAGTTCCGCCAGATAGATAAGGTCATCCATCATTTCATCAGCCGTCACTTTTTCCTTTGTGTCCTTTTCCATTTTCAAAATCTCCTTTTCATTGTCTGCACAGATTCTTTCTGCAAATATGCAGCAAGGTTCGCCGCTGCATCTCTCCATGTTTCTGTAATCTTCCATCTTGTAATCCTCCATGATTTCCGGGCAGAAAAATTGCCGGAAGTATTCCTCCGGCTCATCCTCTACTCTGTTTTATTTTGTTTCGTTTATTTCTTTAATCGTCCCGTTCTCCGATACCAAGTTTCTTACGCTTTTCCACCTCATCCGGCTTAGAAGTCATCAGGGCATACAGCATCAGGGAATTATCAAACTTATCCTTGAACGGGATAATGGTGCTGCCATAAAAGACCAGTCCCTCACCTTCCCCGCTGTTCGTTACATAAGAAAGCTGGTGAGGGGAAATGTTGAGCTGTTTTGCAAGGATCTGTCTGTCACCAGATGCCTGGTTGAGCATCAGGATAAAGTCCGAGTTTTCAAAGATGTTCTCAATCTCCCGGCTGGCTAACAGGTCTTTTACGTTCTGTGTGATACCCGTAGGGATACCACCCCATTTACGGAAACGCTTCCAGATCTCCACACTGTATGCTGCCGTCTGCTCCTCTTTTAAGAGCAGATGGAACTCATCAATGTAATATCTGGTACTCTTATTCGCAGAACGGTTGACCGTTACCCTGTTCCACACCTGGTCCTGCACGATCAGCATACCCAGTTTTTTCAGCTGTTTTCCCAGATCCTTAATGTCAAAACATACGATACGGTTACTCAGTTCCACGTTGGTTCTATGGTTAAACACTTTTAAGGAACCATTGACGTAAATCTCCAGTGCCGTTGCCAGACGCTGTGCTTCCTGCTCTTTCTGATTACGGAGAAGATTATATAAATCCTCTAAAATCGGCATTTTTTCCGGTACCGGGTCAGAAAGGAAATCCTGATAGACCAGCCTTACGCATCGGTCAATGACGGTCTTTTCAACCGGCTCCAGTCCGTTCTTTCCGCCTACTACCAGCTCACAAAGAGACAGGATGAAGTCCGATTTTAAGGAAAGCGGGTCATCATCGTCAGCGTAATCCAGGTTAATATCCATCGGATTGATATAATCGTGGCTGGTCGGGGAAATACGGATCACCTGTCCATGAAATGCCCGGACTAACGGATAATACTCCCCCTCCGGGTCACAGACGATAATGTCATCTTTCGTCACGATAAATGCATTTGCAATCTCTCGTTTTGCCGCAAACGACTTACCGGAACCCGGTGTACCAAGAATCAGTCCGTTCGGGTTCTTCAGTTTCTTCCTGTCTGCCATGATAAGGTTATTGGACAGGGCATTTAATCCATAATAAATAGATTCCCCAGCCATAAATAATTCCTGTGTGGTAAACGGGACAAAAATTGCCGTGGATGTCGTTGTCAGTGCCCGTTTGATCGGTACAAAATTCACCGCAAGCGGCAGGCAGCTCATCAGTCCCGGCTCCTGCTGGTAATCCAGCCGTTTCAATGCACAGTTATATTTCTGTGCGATACCGGCAGTCTGGAACACCACATTTTCCAGTTCCTGTTTGGTCGGTGCAGTATTTAAGAACAATGCTGTTACAAGGAACATTCGCTCATTTCTGGACTGTAGATCTTCCAGAAGCCTTTTTGCTTCCCCACCGTATGTATTTAAGTCCGAAGGGATAATGTCCATGTCATAGCCTGCCCGGACTGCTTTTTTCTGTTCCTCGATCTTCATACGGTTAATATCCGTCACCTTGCTTTTTACCAGCTTGATTGCCTTCATCTGGTCGATGGACTGGATATGGAAATTCACCATCAGGTTGCTGTCCATCTCCAAAAACTCTGCCAGCATCTTGTCGGTAAGTTCCGGTGCAAGGATCTGTAAATAGGAAACAGCTCCCATCGTGCCGCCCATCTCAAAATCTTTTCCATTCTTAAATACAAAACTGGTCGGTGCGACATAATCCTTGGTACTAAGCCCTGTCCGAAGTACATCGTCATAAGAGAAATGGAACGGAACTTTGCTGTCCTGGTTAAAGGTTTCATACATGATCTGTAACCGTTCCTCTCCGTTCAGCGGATAGGCAGATACCCCAAGGATCTTAAAGTTATTCAGAATATCCGACTCGATACGTTCCAGTTTTGGCCGTGCTTCCCGGATATTCTCCGCTTCAATCCCAAATGTGATATATTTGGTACGCATCAGCCCGTTATTTCCTTTTGCCAGCTGGTTATTGAGCATCTGGGCAAACTCCATACGTAGGTCATCAAATTCATCCTCCTGCGGATTGATATGGATGACCTTCTCATACTCTGCCATGTTGCTGTGCTGGTTGATAAAAGACAGCTGAAAATGAATTGTGCTGTCAAAGTAATTCAGGAAATCACACCAGTTTTCAAAGATGGCGTTCTTATCTTCATTCTGTGCCAACTGATAGTTGATGTCATAAAAACGGATCGTCTTGGAATAAAACTTGTCCTGCACCCGGCAGATACCGTCCCTTCCCATCTCATGGTATGGAATCGACTGCTGTGCAGTGATCCTCTTATCTCTGGCACTATCCGGTGTTTTCTTTCCTGTCCCACTGCCTTTCGTTCCGGAAACCACTTTTCCTGCCGGACGCTGCCCCGACGGTGCTGCGACAGATCTGCTCTTTTTCTTTTTTGCGTTTTTCTTTGCGTCACGCACTGCCTGCTTTTCTGCTCTGGCTGCCAGCTTTGCTTCCCTTTTTGCATTTTTCTTATCCGCTTTTTCATGTTCCTTATGCAGTTTTTCTTCATATTTCTGTGCCCTTTTGAGGGCTTTCTTTTCCCTGCGTGTCAGTTTCCGGTTCGGTCTGCGGACACCTCTTTGCCGTTCCAGTGCTTCATACCCTGTCACCATAGGCTCATCATGCAGTCTGCCGCTTACTGGTTTTCTTTTCATTGCGGGGTCTGGAAGTTCTTCTTCTCCATCCTCCTCATCCAGCCAGTAATCATCCGGATATAATTCGTCTAAGCTCTGTGGCGGCTGTCTATCGTTTTTTCTTTTTAACACCCTTCGTTCCCCTTTCTTCTTTTTGACCACGGTATACCTTTTTCTCGTACATATTTTCCATCTGGTACTTGCGTACCGGAGGACGGATAAATTTTACGGTGATCATATTTTTTAAGACCTTTTCTAACGGGAGTCCATCCTTCTCATACATGGCAAACAAAAATGCCGGAAGCATCAGAAGGCACATCCCGGTCGCTGCGTTACTGGAACCAATAATTCCCCTGCTTAAGAAATAAAACGGAAGCCCTACCGCCGCCGCAATCCCAAAGCAGATCAGCTGCCGTTTCGTCAGATTGAAAATGATCTTATTCTTGACCTTGGTTAAGTCTTTAGGCACAGATACAAATGCCATTGCCAGTTCCTCCTTTCTTAATGGGCGTTAAAGATACTGCGGGCGAAGTTTCCTGTTTTCATCAGACTGAAACACAGGATCACCGTGTATGCCATCACGCCGAACAATGCAGAATGTATGTTATCTGACATCTGGATGTTTGCGACCAGGACCGCATAGATTCCCACGCAGACCATCATAAAAAATCCCTGGAATGCCAGTGCAAACAATCCACGAAGATAGTTGTTCCCGATCTGCCCCCATTCCCGGTTGGACATGGTTGCGAACGGGATCGCTCCAACGGACGAATAGAGATAAATCTCAATCATACGTCCATACAAAATCACTGTAATAAAGACTGAGATAATCTTCATACACAGGCTTACAAGCATCGTTTCCAGTGCCAGTATGACAAGTTCACCGATCTCCATAGATTCCATCGCCGTCTCCATCGTGGAGATCATCGTATCTATATTGATCGCTGTATCAGAACTGATAACCCCAGCTGCCCGGCTGACTACGGACTGCCCGACATCAAATACCGCCATCGTGATCGTAAAGGTATGGCTGACAATCCAGACTGCCACCCACATCTTGAAAAAGTATTTAAAGAACATCCAGGTGTCGATGTCGTGCATGTTGTTCTTTTCCGTCAACATGGAGATCAGCTCATAACAAAGTACAAATGTGATAATCATACCGGCAATCGGTACAATGACCGACTCGGAAAGATTCTGTATCATGCTGTAAATGCTGCCATTCCAGCCCTGCGGTGTCTGCCCAACCTGAGCAGCAATCTGACCGGTCTTTTCATTGACATCGGTATACATTGTTGTCAGGTTGGAACTTACCATGCCTGTCAGAAGATTCCTCATCCATTCTTCAATCGCTTCAAATATCCGATCCATGAGTCATCTCCCTCCTGCTTCTCTCAGCTGAACAATCCGGACAGTAACGGTACCAGCTGGGTGCCGATCAGAACGACACCGCCTCCTGCCATCAGCTGCTTGATTCCCTGGGACTTTGCACCTGGGTTGTCGTTTCCATATCCTTCTAACAGGTTAATAACACCCCATACTGCAAGTCCGGCTCCAATCGCCACCACAAGTGTCTGCAAAATATTGATTGCCTGATTAAAAAACGCCATATTCGTTGTCTCCTTTCAAATCTCTGTATTTCTCTGTTTTCTATCTTTAAGAAGTCTTTTCCGGCTCTGCCCTTACGGGTGGCCTTTCATGATCTCTCAAATCCATCACCTCCCAAAAGGGCAAAGAAAAAAGAGCTATGTGTCCGAATCTTTCACATGCTCTGCTTCCTTGTTTTCTGTATTTAATTCTCCTGCCAGACTCTCTTCCGAAAACTCATACAGGTCAAATTCCTGTGTCCTCGTCAGTTTCACTTCCATCCGATGCCGCATATACGCTTCCACATCAAACTCATTTTTCTTATCGTAGTCTGACAGCTCCTTATACCGTTTGTGTTTGGTAATATCGAACTTGTCACTGAAAAATGGTCTTACACCTCGAAGCTGCAAGATACATTTGCTGCCATCCATGACCGCAAGTTCGTCCCGGCTCATCAATTCCTTTCCTGTTTTTTGATAGTTCATCCCGTAAGAACGGCTCTGTCCACGGGTGTCCGAAGTGTTATATAAATCAATCGTTTCTTTTCCCAGCGTCTCGGAAATCTCCTTTAAGGTCGAACTTTCCTTACCGCCAAGGAATAACATCGTGTCACAGTTGCCTAAGATTGTTTCAGCTGCATCTTTGTAGATTGTCTTTAACTGGGACTGCGACTGGAGGATAATGGATGCAGAGATTTCCCTGCTACGAATGGTGGCAATCAGCTTGTCAAACTTTGGAATCTGACCGATATTTGCGAACTCGTCACAGAGGATTCTGACATGATATGGCAATCTTCCATGATGTACATCGTCCGCTCTGTCACATAACAGGTTGAATAACTGGCTGTACATCATCGCCACAACAAAGTTAAAGGTATCATCCGTATCAGAAATGATAATAAACAGTGCTGTCCTCTGGTCACCTACCATATCCAGTTCCATCTCATCATAGCTCATGATCTCACGAAGCTCTGCAATGTCAAACGGTGCAAGCCTTGCACCACAGGAAATCAAAATACTCTTTGCTGTTTTTCCTGCCGCCAGTTTATATTTCTTATACTGACGCACTGCAAAATGCTCCGGTTCTTCCTTTTCCAGTTCCTCAAACAGCATATCTACTGCATTTTTAAATGTCTCATCATCTTCCCTTGTTTCCGAAGCGTTGATAAACTCAAGCAGGGTCGCAAAGTTCTGTTCTTCTTCCGGTGCTTCATACCAGATATAGCCGATCAGGGCACAGTACAAAAGCCTCTCTGCTTTCGTCCAGAAATCCTCACTGGACTTCTCGCCTTCCCCTTTCGTGTTCACCATAATCGTATTTACCAGTTTCAAAATATCCTTTTCTGAATGGATATAGTGGAAGGGGTTATAGTGCATACTCTTGGAAAAATTGATCGTATTCAATACTTTCACTTTATATCCATGCCGTACCAGCATCTTTCCGCACTCAATGATGATCGTCCCTTTCGGGTCCGTGACCACATAACTGATGTATTTTCCCATCTGCATCAAGTTGGGTTTTACATAAAAACGTGTCTTTCCTGAGCCAGATCCGCCAATCACGATCACGTTCTTGTTCCTCGCAAATTTCGGATTCTTTGGTCTGCCATTCATGGTCAGCCGTTCCGTCATGGTCAGCAGGATATTGTTCTCAAATACCGGGTCGATAAAGGGTGCAATGTCTTTTGCCGTCCCCCATCTTGCCGAACCATACTCCACTCCCTGCCGGAACTTTTTGGCATTTTTCCCTTTCATATAGACCAAGAGCTTCACCGCCACGGCTCCTGTAATCCCAACCAGCAATTCATTTTTATGCATACTTGGAAGAATCCTGCTGAATGCCATCTGGAAATTTAAGACCAGTACCATCAGTCTTTCTATCATGGAATCACCCACACAGTATTGATATAACCATGCCAGCTTATTTCCCACATAAAAGATCACGATATACGGAAGATTCATCAGAACAATCCGAAGCAGCTTATGTACATCCACCGGCGGTAACCTCTCCAGGTATCCTTTTCCTACACCAAGCAATTTCTGTAATCTGCTCATAATGACGGCTCCTTCTCCTTTCCTTTTGTTTTCTCCAGTTCCCTGTGCTTTGCAAGCGATTTGGTGATTGCCTGCTGTAACTTCTTCCTCACAGATGGTTTTTTGTCCTTATTCAGAGACTTGCCCGTGTATTCCTTAAAAGCGGCAGTCATCACATCAGCATCCCTTGCCTTAAAGAACACATAGTATCTTGGCGGGTCCGCAGTCACATCTTTTTTCAGGCTGAAATCAATGCTGTACTTCTTTGCTACCCGTTCAAAAGACTTGATGTTTCCATCTGTGATCTCAATGTTGGACAGCTGTACATTCTGCTTCATCAGCTTATCAAGGCTCTGTTTTCCCTTGTAGGTCTTATCCTCCTTTTCCTTCTGGGGCTGCTTCTGGTTTGTTTTCTGTCCCTGCTGTTTTTTCTCCTGCTCCATCTTTGCAAGAGCCTTTACCATGGCAGCTTTCAGCAAGTTGGCAGTGACCTTGCCACAGCGGATACAAAGTGAGACTGTTTTCTCATTCACTTCATCCTGCAATCACACCACGCCCTTTCTTCTCTCACTGCTGTCTTATCCTCATTTATCACATTGCTGCTCCTTTCCTCTCTTTTCTGCCAGTTTCATATATTCTTTTTCTGATTCCGCCCCCACTTTGATACAGCACCAAAGGACAAATCCATATACCAGAAATACTGCAGCCGCAGCAACGATCAATACTGTTTTTGTCATCTTCTTTTCTCCCTTCACATCTCTTGAAATTTTTCAAAAGGGCATCTATGAATCCTGTGTCCATAAATGCCCTCATCCATTACTGAAAAATCCTATGATCTCTTATTTTTTCTTTTTGCGAAGAATCACTGTGCCACCAAGACCAGCCATTCCAGCCCCTGCAAGCAGAATCCAGAACAGAATCGGAGTATTATCTCCTGTCTTTGGTGAAGTCGATTTCTTTGTTTCTTCTGTGGTTTTCGTCTCCGGCGTTGGTGTGGTTTCTGGTGTTTCCGTCGGTGTCTCTGTTGGAGTTTCCTCCGGTTTCGCCTCATCCTTCATCACAACCTTCTGGATTTCTCCAGTATCTTTGACCGTAAACTTTACATCCTCTGCAACCAGATAACCGTCCGGTGCAGTTTCTTCACGAAGGGTATATTCCCCGATTGGAAGCATCTCAATATAGTGTGGTTTTTCTTCAGATGTCCAGCTTTCTACGGTCTTTCCATCTTTGTCAAGGATTGTCAGTTTCGCTCCTGGCAGCTCCTTACCAGAAATATCGGTCTTGGAAATCTGCACTTTTGTCACATCATCCTTCATTTCCACTTTCTGTACTTCACTGGTATCTTCCACCGTAAAAGTGATGCTCTCTGCTGTCACATAACCGTCCGCAGGAAGTGTTTCTGTCATGGTGTACTTCTTGCCAGCGGTCAGTTCTTTGATGATATGTGCTTCTTTACCGGAAGTCCATTCATCCACAGTGTTTCCACTCTCATCTGTGACTTTTAGTTTTGCTCCCTCAATCTCCTTTCCGTCTGTCAGGGATGTTTTGGTAAACTCTACGGTTGTCGGCTCATCTTCAAAAGTGAACGCATAAGACAGTGTTTCCTTATCTGCCCCACCATATTCAAAAGTAAATTCCTGTACCTGGTCTGTTGTCGCAAATCCCGGTGCCGGGGAAGTTTCTTTCACATAGTAGGTATAGCCAAGTGGCAGATCTGCCGTAAAGGTCAGTTTTCCTTCCTTATCCGTAGCCTGCTCCTCAATAACCGTATTTGCTTTCAGGATCACATCGCCTTTTGCATTGACAATATCTTCTTTATTGCACAGGGCAAATACAGCCCCTTCCAGTACACGGTCGGAATCTTTTTCTTTCTTTAGCACGTTCACTTCTGCCTTCTGACGTTTGTTCTGCCAGTCAGCGGAATAAGTAACAACTGCGGTATTCTGGTCACGGTAAGTCAAATCTACTTCACGAGTTTCTCCATCCAAGACATATCCACTTGCTGTCTCTTTCTCTTTGACATAGTATTTGCCAAGAGGAAGGTCTGTCAGTTTTGCCACGCCTGTTTCATCCGTCGTGATCGTTGCTACCAGTGCATCTTTCTTGTAGTAATCTTCACTCTCGCCATCCGCTGCTTTTATATCTTCTAAGGCATAAACCTCAAAAGTAACCTCTTTCAGGGAACCGGAAAGATATTCAAACAGATGCTTCATCCATCCGCCAATGGAATCCAGTGCAGATACTTTCTCCAGGAACTCACCTTTTTTATTGATGATAAGTGTTCCGGTTGGCACTGCATCTTTCATCTCTACCTTCTGGATCTCGGCAGTATCGTCCACAGTAAAAGAAACTTCTTCCGCCATCAGATAGCCATAAGGAGCCATTTCTTCACGAAGGGTATACGTCTCCCCGGCTGTGAGTCTTTCAATCAGATGTTCCTCACCCTTTACAGACTTCCATGTATCTACCACATTTCCATCCTTATCAAGCACCGTAAGCGTTGCCCCGGAAAGTTCCACGCCTGTCGTAATATCGGACTTCGTAAAGGTTACTTTTGTCGGCTGGTTCTTAAATACAGATTCCAGCTCTACCACTTTCACATCCTGTCCCTGATATTTGGCAGTCACTTCCAAAGTCTCAAAAGAAGAGACATACCCTGCCGGAGCTGCAAGTTCTTTGATATAGTAAGTACCAAATGGAAGGTCAACGTCAAATACTGCCCTTCCATCTTCCCCACTGACTGCTTTTCCAAGTAAGGTATCTGCCTTCACAATTACTTCTTCATGTGCCAGAATATCTTCTTTTGCATAGATGCCAAACTCTGCACCTGCCACAACCGTTTCTGTCTCTGCATCCTGTTTTACTACGGACACTTCCACTTTCTGACGGTCATTCTCAAAAGTTGCTGTCTGCTCGATGACTGGTGTTTTCTGGTCTTTGTATTCAAATGTTACTGTCTGTGCTTCTTCGTTTAACACAAAGCCCTCTGGTGCTGTCTTTTCAACAATCTTATAGGTTCCAAGTGGAAGGTCGGTGATCTGTGCCTTTCCATCCTTATCCGTGGTAACAGTTCCTACCAGTTCCCCGGAAGCATACTCCAGGATACGGTTTCCGTTATCATCTTTCTGGAAGTCTGCTGTATAAATATCTTCGGCAGCATATACCTCAAAAACTGCTCCCTCCAAAGTTTCCTTCTGATAAGTAAAGTCATCTTTGTAACTATTTAAGACCTCACCCTGTTTGACGATGTTCAGTTCTCCCTTAACCGGATGATTCTCGTATGCGATCTCAATGATCACATCGCCAGAAGTTCCGTCCATCTGATATGCTGTATTGGAATCTACATCCACCTCATAGTAATTCTCATTGAGCGTATATCCATAAGGTGCGTTCACTTCCTCAATGCGGTAATGTCCAATCTTCAGATTCTGTGGAAGGATTAAGTATCCCTGCTCATCTGTAAAATAAGATTTATGTTTTACTGTCGTCGGATACGTTGTTACCTGCTCCACATACTTTTCTGTATCCAGGTTAAAAATCTTAAACTCCGTATTTTTCTGAAGGACTGCTTTCTTTGTCTCATCGTCCTGTTTGATGATCTTCAGCTTTGCTTCAAACTCTTTGTCAAGCAGCAATCTCCATACCTGCGGTGTAGTCGGATGATTCTCTGTAATCTGTACGATGAAATCATTGACCGGAGTATAATTATGTGGTGTGGTTGTTTCACGGACAATGTATGTTCCATAAGGAATCGCAATACTGCGGGCATACCCTTTCTCATCTGTAAAGATCTCTGTTGCACCATTTTCTCCGATCACTACCGGCTTGGCAGAATCAAAGTCATAGCTGCCATCTTTTTTTACTGTCAGGGATGATACCAGATAAGCGGTAAATCCTGCACCTTTCAGTAAATCGGCATCTGTCTTTCCGTTGTTCGCTGCCTTGATGATTTCAAATGGCTGCTTCATCACCTGTTCCAGAGACAGACAGTCACGCTTCACTTCCGCTACAAGATCACCCTCGTAGTTGCAGACCAGCTCATGTTCTTCTTCATCTGCCAGGTAACCCGTTGGCGGAGTAATCTCTTTTACATAATAATTACCAAGGTATAATCCATCTACGGAAGCCTGTCCATTCTTATCCGTTGTAAGAGTGGCAACCTGCTCGCCTGCTTTGTAGATCACGCCAGTTGCTCCATCCGGATGGACAATATCTTCACGGGCATACAGTCCATAGACCGCCTTTTCTAAAGTAGCGTCTCCCTGTGGAACTGCCTTCTTTGTTTCTTTGTCCTGCTTCTGTAAAGAAATCTTTGCTGTCACACGCTCGTTTTTGAAGGTATGCTTAAATGTCAGTTTTGCTTCCTTATCGTTTGTATAAGAAAAAGCAAACGTATAAACATCATCCGCATTTCTCAGATAACCTTCCGGAGCCTGTACTTCTTTTACATCATAAGAAAATCCCAGCGGCAGGTCTGCGGTAAACTTCGCTGTTCCATCATTGCCAGTTGTCACTTTCTCAATCAGAGTGCCTTTCTTTACGACAACCGTTTCATCTGCATTTTTAATGTCACTGGCTGCATAAAGTCCAAAAATTCCTCCATCCAGAGGATTTTCTGTATCCTTATCCTGCTTTGTCACAATCACTTCTGCTTTCTGTCTGTCATTCGTAAAGGTTGTCTCAGAAAAAACAACATCTACATTCTGTCCTGCATAAGAAAGAGTGACAGACTTTTCTTCCCCGGCATTATAAAATCCGGTCGGAGCCTGTTTTTCTTTGACGATATATGTACCAAGATGCAGATTTTTCAGAATGACTGCCCCATTCGAGTCTGTTGTCAGATTCTCTTTGACCAGATCACCCTTGCTGTAAACCTTGGCACCATAAGCAGTTTTAATATCTCCCCCGGCATACACATCATAAATCGCACCTTTCTGTCTGCGTTTCTCATACTTAAATGTTGTTCCATTCTCGGTAACATCTGCACCTGTCAGAACCTGACCTTCTTTATAAACAGTCAGCTGTCCCATCTGTTCTTCATCCGGAACAGTCACAGTTGTTGTTTTGCTGACTTCCAGTTTTACGTTGTAGGCAGTTGCATTGATACGGTATCCTGTCGGAGCTGTAATCTCTTTCAGATATACGGTATCCTGTGTCTTAATGATCTGTACGGACGCTTCCCCATTCGCATCGGTTGCCGGTAACTTTGTGATCAGCTTTGTACAGTTTGTATCACTGTATAAACCAAACACAGCACCCGCCAGCTTTGCGTCTGCTTTTGCATCTTTTTTAATCACCTTAACACTTGCGTACTGTACCCATGTTACTTTGAAGTCCACATATTTTTCATCATCAACACCTTCACCAAATACCAGTGCCAGGTCCTGTGAACCAGAGCCGGTACTGATCTTATACGCAGAATAATCTTTTGTTACACTGCCCTTCATCGTTGCAGACCAGCTTCCTGCGACATCCTGTACCTGTGTAAGAGGTGCAGATAAGTAAAACTTAGTTCCACCACTGATTTCTACTGCTTCACCAGCTTTGCTTGTCTTTCCGGTTGTCACGTTATGGAGTTTCACACCACTTGGGAGTTTCATTGTGATACTCTGAAGTTCATCCGCTTTAAAGGTGATCTCCTTTGTTCTCTGGCTATTGCCATCTACATAGGCTGTCACATCTGCATCAGAAAAACTCATATCTACATCTGGAATCTCCGGCTGTGAAATACAGTAATTATACAGTTTCATTGCAAGTGTCTTTGCTGTACCGCTTGCACCGGAAAAGGCAGAATCTCCACCATTAGCATAAGATGCTGCCAGATGTACCAGAATAAATCTGGCACCTGCACTTAGGTTTCCATATCCATTTTCCTCTGTGAAAAATCCTTCATCACCGGAAGCCTTTGTGCCATAGTAACAAACCTTTGCCAGCTTCTTACCATCACTGAGCTTTGTAATATCATAAGTACCACTTCCCGGACTGGATTTAGAAGGCTCCACGCAATATGCTGTTGCAGAAACATTACCAAACTGAACCGTATATTTGTAAGTCAGATAACTTCCATACCCGTAATCCGAATACTGATAACAGGTTCCTCTTGTTACTGTAACTTTCTTGGTACTCTGTGTTGCAATGTCTGTTGCCATGAAAGTAACCACTTCTCCTTCTTCCATAGAATAAAGGTCGATACCGTTCTCCGCTGCCTGATCCATTACTTCTGAAACAGCCAGACCGGATTCTTCATCTGTCGTCACTTCCTGCTCATCTGTAAGATCAGTTACAATTTCTTTTGACCCGTCCGAATCAGCATCTTCATCCGCATTACCGGAATCTTCTGTTTCACCGGCATTTCCTTCACCAGCTGTATTTTCAGAAGAACTCTTTGTCTGTGCTTCTGTTTCCGGCTCTTTTACCGTAATGTTTCTGCTTACTCTGTAAGCTGGGTGACCGCTGACTGGCTCTACTGCATAGACAGCTTTGTAGGTATCCGGTGTATGTGCGTCAAAATCTGTACCGGCTTCACTCTTTGCTTCATGGAATAAAACTTTCACCTTTTTTTCATTCACGCCCTCTATACCGGACAGATCGACTTCCACTTCAAATTCTTCTCCATAGGGAATCTCAATATCCTTTGCTTTCACAATTTCATCTTCATCAAGAGTATCCTGCACATCCTGCAGTTCCGGATATTGCTGTTCAAATGAAGTTGGCTCTGGTTCTAATTCAGAAGCAGAAACCGTGACTGGTTGAACGATAACAGACGCCAAAGTTGCAACTGCCATAAATCCCGACAAGAATCTTTTAAATCGCATTTTCATTTTGACTGAGTCCTCTCTTTCTTCGATAATTTACTCCACTTTCGTTCAGGCTTACACCTGCATGAATCAATCATAGGAACCACCTCCCTTGTGTCTTGGATTGACTTTTAAATAAAAACAGGATTGAGCTATTTAAGCCGCAAGAGGTAATTCGTAATCATTCCTGCCAAGGGTGCCTCTCATCCATTGCCCTTCACGTTGTCACCGAATACCCGCCGCCAAATGCGTAGCTGGGAAATTCAGGTATCCTCTTGCTGCTGATATGAAATTGTCAAGGTTCACTTTTAGGGGGGAATTTATTGTTTTGAATTAAAATAGACATTTGCCCCTCCACTAACCGCATGTGTGAAAGGGCAAAAATTAACCTGTTTGAAATTTTTTTAGAAAATTTTTTGAAACAGCAAAAACTTACAAAGTTTCCAGCCTATCTTTTAGTTTCTGCAATACTTTGTTTTTCCTGTTTCTGATTGTCTTTGTACAACACCCGAAATACTGTGCTGTTTTTTTAACTGTGTACTCTTCAAAAAATAATAGTCTTATCAATTCCATTTCTTCTTCAGACAAATATTTCAGTGCTTCCTGCAGCTCTTGTATTTCTGACACCCTGATGACTATTTCTTCTGGTGATAATATATGCAAATAACTGTTGTAACTCGTTTCTCCTACTTTTTCTATTCCGCATACACCATTTTTCTGCATTTTTTCAAGCTGGTATCTTTCTTTTCTTCTTGACTGGTACCATGCCAGATATACGTCTCTGGTAACTTCTACGAGAGTTTCATTTACACGCAGCACATACCGTTGTCTTTCCTTTGGTTTTTTACCACGCATCTTTTATTCTCCCTTCTGAAGCACTCCGATCAGTCTGCCTGCATTTCTTCTCATTTTCTGCTTTGCCTGTGAAATACATTTTGATACTGCCGGTTCTGTAATTCCAAACACCCGTGACACTTCTCTTTGTGTACGCTGCTGAAAATAAATTTGATGGATCACCTGTCTCTGCCGATCAGTCAGCAGATTCATAAATTCTCCAATAGCTTCTTCTATGATCAGTTTTTCAAGTACATTCTGCCTTTTATCCACCAATTCGCACCAGCCTTCTGAAATATGGCTGTATGAAATGCAATTATTATGTTCTCGTACCTCCCTGTTCCTGCACAGCCGATCTTCACCTTCTAATATCAACCGCACATACCAGGGCTGATTATCAAAAAAATCTTCCTTAACAACTGTTATTTTTCTTCCTGCTTCATATACATAATCTCGACAGGTAAATAAAGGAAAAACCGTTCCATAATCACCTGCACAATAGAAAACATATCCTGTCTGATACGCAATAATTTCCGCACCATCTATCAGTCTATGCTTTACAACTGCCACATCGTTTTCTCTCAAATACCTGGCGGACGGAACCTTTCTTTTTTCTTTCCTGTTACCTACAACCTGTTTCAATTCCTGCAATGTCAGCATAATTACCACCTTTCTGCCTACTGGCAACAGGAGCCCATCAGCAGAAAGGATAGGATTATTACTGATTTACTGGCAAAAGGGCAGTAAAAAACAGCTTCCGGCACACCCGTTTTTTTTAACGAGAGCCTGAAACTTCCTTACTGCCCTTTCTGCTAATTTACAGCATCCTCTATTTTATTTTCCGTCTGATGTCCCGGTCAGACTTCTTTGCATTTCTTTCCGTTTTTATGTTCTTTTCATTTTCCATCAAAACAGAATAGTCTCCCATTGCATCATAGGGACACTGCTTCCGATAGATTAAATTTTCTTGTCTGGTCATCAATCCTGTCTCCCTTCCTTGTTTCTGTCTCTTTCTCTCTGTTTGCTATTTTAACAGCACAAAAAACTATTATCCTTAGCATATATGGGGAGTTTTTTTGTTTTACACCCCATATATGGTGAAATTTCACCTGTACTCATTAAAACTGTCTATCAGCGAATCTATTGTCTGCATAATAATTTTCTGCTCTTTCCATTCCATCTTCTGAATACGATAAAATACTTCCTCAAACTGCTTTCTTTTTTCTGCATCGTCCCCCTCTTTTCCCATCAGGATATTGGCATCTGTTTCCAGGATCTCAATCATCTTCCTGAAAATCTCAACAGACATTGCCGTTTGCCCTCCTTCTATCCTGCTGACCGTATTGACACTGATACCTGCTTTTTCCGCAAAAGATTCCTGTGACAACTTCATTTCCTGCCTGCGTTTTCTGATCCGTTCTCCCAATTCAATAAGTTCTGTGGAAATTGCACGATTGCTCAATACGGTGTCTCCTTTCCTGCAATTTATCCCGGCTTTACGACATTTTGTCGCAAAGTTTCCAGAAAAAAAGCAGCTAATTTTGTCTTAGCTGCTTTTCGAAAGATCTATTTCATTTTATTCTCGGTATTTTATGTATTCCTGTAATAACTGTAAGCAGGAAAACACTAAGATAAATGATTGCCTGTCCAATCATTGCCAGAAGAACGACACTTCCTATCAATCCTCCGATCAGAAAATTCATTGTCCATACTGCCAGTGTTCCTCCAAGATCAAAACCTCTTGGAACCATCCAGACACACATTTTTCCAATTCCGAATGGTATCCCCATCAGAAGCAACAGCAATAAATAATTGCACTTCCCATCCTGGATACAAAGCGGTCTCAGTACTGCAAACAAGACAATAATCACCAATGCTGGCACAATAACTTTTTTTATCATATTTCTCATGTTCCTTTATCCTCCATACATATCGTGATTAACCTCTGCCTGATAATAGCTGTTTATCGTTGTCGGGGCATTATACAGGGCAGTCAAAAGATATGCTTTAATGTTTCCAACCTTGGTCGTATTTCGATTCAGACAAAACAGCACATATTCGATATGTGAATAATTCAGCTTCATAAACCTGCTTTTCACCAAAGCAACTGGCTTTTCTGTCCCTGCGATTCGAATCATACTGTCCTCCGGCATCATCATAACTTCAATCATCAGTTCTACCAGTTCATCCACATCTTCTTTTGCATGATATTGATAATCTATGTTTTCATGAATCACTTCACGATATGCCCGCATCTCCTCCATCACATCCCTTTTCTTTTTCAGATTGCCTGATATGATTGGATAGGATTGATTTATCTCAGTTTCACTAATATCAGTCTTGTTAATATCAGTATTATTAGATTGTGATTTCGGATATTCTGGTTTTGTGATTTCCACTATTCTTGAATGATGATTTTCACCATTTTGGAATTGTGATTCTGGAAATTCTTGATTTGTGGTTTTCATCATTCCTGAATTGTGATTTTCACCATTCTGTAATTGTGATTCCACACAATCCTGAATTGTGGATTTCACTACTCCTGAATGATGATTTTCACAATTCAGAAAAGTGCCTGTTTTTTCCCTGTTCTCAGCTTCTGATTGCAGATTTGCACATTCTTCATGGTTTCCCTGCTCAGATTGCAGATCTGCACATTTTCCATGATTTTTCTGCTCTGATTGCAAATCTGCACAGCTATCCGTTGGCTTTTGGTCTGGCACTTCTCTGATCATAAAATTTTTCACATAAATGACATTAGGCTTTCCCAGTCCCAGACGTTTCTTTTCAATCAGTCCTATCCCATTATTACTGTCCAGCTCTTTTACCAGTTTCACTGCCTTTTGGGTTCCACAGTTCATCAGCTCTGCAATTTCTTCCACAGTGAAAATAATATATACTCTGTCCTCTGAATCCAGCCATCGGTTCTTAATGCTCAGGCTCATACGGTCCAGCATCAGACCGTATAATACCTTTGCTTCACAAGAAAGAGCTTTAAAGCATGGTTCTGTAAACAGCACTTTCGGGACACGATAAAAGCTGTATTGTTCCGCTTCCATTCCCGTAAAATAATCAAACTGTATCTTCTGCATCTGCTACTCCTTCTCTGTTTTCTTTCCACTTATCCAAAAGCATAAAAATGACTTCTTCTATCTGTTCTTTAGAATATGTCTCTGGAAAATAATTGCCGATTTTTTTTGCCGGAATTGTTACATTGATTTTACTGTTTTCTTTTTTCAATAAAACGGCATAGATATAACCCTGAGTTAATTTTCCATTTGCACTGCATTCCTTTAATTGTTCTGCCTGTTGTTTTGTCGGAAAGATATTACTGTTGACAATTCCTTCCAAAAGCCATTCCTGTTCCTGTGGTTTCAGATAAGACAATTTTTCTCCCACTATCATAGGGATTTTATTCTCATCCACATACTCCAACAGTCCATCTGATAATGAAGCCAGACGGATATATCTCTGCACAGTTCTTCCACTGTCCCCGGCTGTTTCACCAACCATATCTGCCGTATATTTTTCGCCTTTACTTCCCTGGTGTTTCATAGCATCATATTTCATCTTATAGGCATGGGCCTTTTCACTTGGCAGAATATTTTCACGCTGAATGTTGGAATCGACCATAATTATGACAGCTTCATCATCTGTATAGTTTCGGACAAGGACCGGCATAGTTGTTTTGCCACACAGTTCACAGCCTCTTTTTCTCCTGTGACCTGAAATCAGTTCATATCCACCTTCTGATCGGGGTCTTACCAGAGCAGGATTTAAAACACCGTAGTTTTTAATACTCTCTACTGTCTCAGCCATTTTTTCATCATCGCTTACATGAAATGGATGATTTTTGAAAGGATAGAGCTTTTCCAGTTCTATTTCCACAACCTGGTTCATACTCTTTTCCGGTGATTCTTCTAATCCCAGTAACTCATCATAAGAGGTAAGCTGAATCTCTTTTTTCGGTCTACGCATGTTTCAACACCTCCTGAACCAGTTCTCTGTAACTGTCTGCCCCTTTGCTTTTTCCATCATAAGCAAATATACTTACACCTTCAGATGCTGTTTCTGCAAGACTTTCCGTTCTCGGAATCGTCTGCTCAAAAATCTTAATGTCATTTCCATATGTAGTTTTAATTGCCTGTTTGTTTCTCTTTGCATTATTGTAACGGCAATTATCCATTGTGAACAAAATACCTTCTATCTGCAATTCCGGATTAAACCTCTGATGGATTCCTTTTACCACTTTCAGTAATTCCATAAGTCCATCCGCCGCATAATATTGTGGCTGTACCGGAATCAGAACGCTGTCCGCTGCACTCAACGCATTGATTGTCAGCATTCCCAATGATGGCATACAGTCAATCAGAATATAATCATATTCATCTTTCAATAGTTCCAGATACTCTTTCAGTACTTTTTCCCTATCCTCAACAGTAAATAAGGACATATCCATTCCGGCAAGCAATTTATTGGACGGAATCAGATCCATCCCTTCTTCATGGTGCAAGATTGCTTCCTTTGGATCAAACTCCAGTCCCATGATGATATTTTCCATCATACTCTTTAAAGTCACTTTGAGATTTTTGGGAAATCCCATTCCCATTGTCAGATGTCCCTGCGGATCTGCATCTACCAGCACTACTTTTTTCCCATTCTTTGTCAGTCCGGCTCCCAGATTGATGGTTGTCGTTGTTTTGGCTACTCCGCCCTTCTGATTTGCAACAGCAATTACTTTACACATATACCTTCCTCCGATTTACTGTTTTTCTTCTACTTCTACATAAACACGAAAATATTTACTTGTTCCTTTATTTGCATAAGCATCAGATACTTCCAGGACATCCAATTCCTTATGATTTTCCAAAATACGTCGAAACCATTGAATGTCCCTCAAAGTACCCTGTAATCTAATTTTCAGCATATATATCCTCCCAGTCTTTGTAAAAGCAATACTCTGGATAACGGATTTTAATAGCTTCCCAGAAATACCGGGCATATCCACAGCAAAACAGATCCTCTACGGTATAACACTGACATTCTTTCAACTGATCTTCTTCTGCTTCGTAATCTCCGACGCTTGGTGTTCCATTACAATACAGGTTAAATGCCATACGGACAATTCGTAAACTTCCACTGGTCTGCCACCCTTCCTGCAGGCATTCCGTTTTTACACATCCAGTTTTAAAATTATAGATTTTATTCACATTATCTCTTGTGTCTCTGTCGATACCCAGGCAATAAATCAAAGCCCGATGGTAGACATCCTGATATCTGCATTTTTTCAGATATTCCTCATAAAATTTTTCGTGTTCCCTACTCTTGAAAGTAATTGTGCGAGAATTGCTATTCTCTGCTCTTAACGCTGTGTTTGTCATTTTCGTTTTCCTCCTGAATTTTTAATATTTTGGTATAAAAAAGACACTCCATTTCTGGAATGCCCTATAAAAAATAGGGACACCCGCTTTTGACAAGTATCCCTATAATCTATCAATAATCTGATAGCTCTCTATTCATTTTCATATTCAAGATTCTTTGTGTTCCCCGTCCCGAGGTCTAACGCAACAACAACGGTTACTTTCTTCACAAGGCTCTTTTCTTTGTGATTTTCACCTATTTTTCTGAAACTGAAAAACTCCACAAAGTGCGTAAATTCAAGGATTTCTACATATTTTTCCTTTGTAGCAACACCGCAGTCTCCACATGCACCGTATGAGGAAACTGATCCACCGCGCGCACCTTCGCAAGCTCGTAGCCTTTCTCGCGCAGGAACTTCACATCCCTTGCGAGTGTTGCGCTGTCGCAGCTGACATACACAACACGCTCCGGCTGCATGTCAACAATCGTCTGAAGTAGCGATTCCTCGCAGCCTTTGCGCGGCGGATCGACAACAATCACATCTGCGTGCGCTTTCTCACCATTGTGCGTCTTCGCATATTCTTTATAATAATCCGGCAGAACTTCCTCGGCTTTTCCGACATAAAATTCTGCATTTTTAATTCCGTTAATCTTAGCATTATTTTTCGCATCATCAATCGCCTGCGGCACGATCTCCACACCGTACACCTGCTTTGCCTTCTGAGCAAGGAACAGGGAAATTGTTCCGATTCCGCAGTACAGATCCCACACCGTTTCCTCACCGGTCAGGTCTGCATAATCCAACGCCAGCTCATATAATTTCTTTGTCTGCACCGGATTCACCTGATAAAATGACAGTGGTGAAATCTGATACTTTACATTTCCGATATAGTCTGTGATAAATGTCTGTCCCCACAGAAGTTTAATCTTATCTCCCATAATAACATTCGTCTTTGCGCGATTCACATTAACAGTAATACTTGTCATTCCCGGAATTTTTCGCAGACGCTCCACAAGAACTTCTGCGTACGGCAGTTCTTCTCCATTTAAGATCAGACAGACCATGATCTCATCGGTTGTGAAGCCGTAACGAATCAGCACATGGCGCACAAGACCGGTATGCTTTTCTTCATTATAAGATAGAATCTTGTATTCTTCCATAAACGCAAGAATACACTCCAGAATCTCTTTATTTACCGGAACACCAAGAATGCAGTCTGTATTTGAAATAATATTGTGCGTTCTTCCGGCATAAAATCCGGCAATCACATGTCCTTCTTTATCTGTGCCGATTGGGAACTGTGCCTTATTCCTGTAACAGAACGGCTGATAGTCCGCTGCACCTGCCTTTTCAGTATCCGCAGCAGCCGCAACTTCTGCGGTTTCGCCGCGTTCCATCCCAACAACCGGCTCCATGATCTCATCTAAAAGCTCCGTTGGCACACCACCGATCCGTTCCAGATTGCCGCACACTTTTCCCTCTTTAAATGCAAGCTGCGCCGAATATTTCATTTCCTGAATCTGACAGCCACCACATTTTCTCGCCATCGGACATGCCGGTGTCTTCACTCTCGCCTCGGACGACGTCAGGATCTTCTGTAATCTCGCATAGCCATAGTGCTTCTTCGCTTTCATGACTTTCGCTTCGATCACATCTCCGATCATGGCATCTTTAATAAAGAGGGTATAGCCATCAACTTTGCCTATGCCCTCTCCATTTACGCCGATATCTTCAATTGTAACTGTTACAACATTGTTTTTTTGCATATCTTTCTCCACTTAAATTGAATCTTATCGCTGCATCTTTGTAATTTTATTTTCCTACACAATCGTCTTTCTCAGATTGGATTCAAATAACCGGTTGTATCCAAGCCAGTCATTGTTCTTCTTGTCTTTGAAAAGTTCCGTCAGTGTCTGCATCTTCGCATCGGTTGCATCTGCGAAATTCAGTGCCAGTGCCTCTGCCAGCGCAGGTTTCTTCGGTGAACCATACTCTAATTCTCCATGATGCGCAACGATACAGTGCTTTAATTCACTTGCCAGCTGCTCCGGAAATCCCGGAATACTTCTGACTGCATCAGAGATCATCTCCACACCGATCACGATATGTCCAAGCAGCTGTCCATCGTCTGTATAATCATTTGTCGGGAACGGTGACAATTCTTTTGTCTTTCCGATATCGTGACAAATGGCTGCAGCATATAGCAGATCTTTGTTGAGAATCGGATATGCACTCACCATGTATTCGCACATTTTCACGACGCTTAATGTATGTTCCAGAAGTCCTCCGGCAAATCCATGATGAACGGTCTTTGCTGCAGAATGTCCGACAAATGTCTTGATAAATGCTTCATCATTTACAAAATAATACTCTACCGCCTGACGCAGATAGTCATTATCGATCTTCTTCACATATCCGATCAGTTCTTCAAACATACTGTCTGTGCTTTTCTCGGTTGTCGGCATGTAGTCTGCTGCCACATACTCATCTTCATACGCCTTACGGATCTGACGGATATTGAGCTGCAGATTGTTATTATAACTGATCACATCGCCAAATACTTCGATAAAATCCATCTCATCATAGTCTGCGATTCCATTAGAATTCGGATCCCAGACCTTTCCGTCCAGTGTTCCTGTCTTATCCTGCAGGATCAGATTGTCATATGGCTTCCCGTTTCTTGTCTCTGCGCTTCTTTTTCCTTTGCACAGATAAATATTTCGGATGGTTTCGCCTTCTACTAATGTGTTGATATATCTCATATTTTATAGCCTCTTTCTATTATTTATTTCCCACTGTAGCATTAAAATGCACAGCAACATACTGATCTTTCGCACCGCGTCTGTAACCTTTGATCAACAAATGTGTGCCTTCTTTTTCTTCCATCAAAAGTTCATGATACTGTTCAAAATTCTCTATATCTGTTCCTCCTATCGCAGTCAGCACATCCCCGCTCTGGATACCGGCACGCATCGCCGGAGAATCTGCTTCTACTTTATCTACATAGATTCCTCTTGGAATCCTGCGATCTTCCGCTATATTCTCGGACACATCCGTTGCATGGATTCCGATGTACGGAACGCTCTCTCCGTTCGCCAGAAACTGCATAACATCTTTGATGTCTGAAATCGCATATGCATGCATCAGTTCTTCTTTCGCATCTTCGCCTGCCGCATCACAGATAATTCCAATCACTTCTTCCTGCCGGTTAAACATAATACCACTGCCTCCCGTAAATCCGGCAAGCTCTGCTCCCAGAATATGATATGTGCCATCAGCCCGCTCTGCTTTCTCGGTACTGGATCTCAGCACACCATATCCCACTGCATCTCCCTGCCCGAAAAGCATACCAAGCAATACGGTGGTATCACCCTTCTTCACCTCATAGGAACTGCCAAGCGCTGCAAGCCGGATGCTCTTTGCCGTCTTTTCTTCCAGCTGTGATTCCTTCACTGCGTAAATCGTCAGTTCTAGGTTCGCATCGCTCTTCTTCTCTGTAACCTGATATTTTTTTCCATCACAGAATGTTGCCTGGATCTGCTGTGTTTCTCCCACTTCCATCGTCGGTCCCAGAATCAGAAGTTCCTGCCCGTTGTCTGCGATCAGGACACCGGATACCGACTGACTCTCACTGACAAACTCTTTATTGCCAATCGTTGCACCCGTCAGTACAAGAAGCGATACTACACTTCTCTTTCCTTTCTTCGCAACATCACTTAATGACTTCACAGACTTGCTGTAATTATCTTTCTTCTGTCCGTTTCCATCTTTCCCGGATCTGTCTGCTTCATTTTCTGCAGTCTGCTTCGTGTCTCTTGGAATCGTCACTTCATCCGGATTGCCAGATATTCTGCTCTCTACCCATGGTTTGAACACACTAAAAGTAAAGCAGGCAACCAGTCCGATAAAAATTCCCACGCCTATCTTACGCAGGATTCTCTTCTTCCGCTTTCCTGTGCCACCCACTTCATCTTTGATGACTTCCTGTAAAAAAGAATACTCCGGAGTCTCGTTCATTTCTGATTCTTCTTGCTGTCTTTTTTGCTCATCCATAGGTCCTCGCGTCTCCTTCGCAATCCTTTTTCTAGTATAGCGTATCACCTGCAAATGTTCAATATTTATCCTTTTCTTTATCCTGCAAATAAGGTAGAATATATCCAGGTGAGAATTATGAATAAGAAAACATTAGCAAAACTGGAATATAACAAAATTATCGAACAATTAATAGAACATGCCTCTTCTTTCAGTGGAAAAGAACTGTGCAGAAGACTGAAACCGATGACAGACATTTCTGCCATCAGGAGCGCGCAGGATGAGACTGCGGCCGCTTTTACAAGGATCGTGAAGAAGGGACGCCCGTCTTTTAGCGGTTGCAATCCGGTCAACGATTCCATCCGCCGACTAGAGATCGGCGGCGTGCTCGGAAGCGGGGAACTTCTCCGCATCTGCAAATTATTAGAGACCGCCGGTCGTGCAAGAGCTTATGGCAGACATGACAATGCCGATGAGATGGAAGATTGTCTGGACGGCTATTTTGAACAGCTCAATCCGGTAACCATTCTGGTAAATGAGATCCGCCGCTGCGTTATCGACGAGGATGAAATCAGTGACGATGCCAGTCCGGGATTAAAACATGTCCGCCGGGCAATGAACCAAATCAATGACAAAGTACACGCCACTCTTTCCAATATGGTAAATGGATCTCTCCGCACTTATTTACAGGATCCGATCATTACGATGCGTGGCGACCGCTATTGCATCCCGGTCAAAGCCGAGTACCGCAGCCAGGTTTCCGGTATGATCCACGATCAGTCTGCAACCGGTTCTACACTTTTCATTGAACCGATGGCTGTCGTAAAACTGAATAACGATTTAAAAGAATTATATGGGCAGGAGCAGGAAGAAATTCAGAAGGTTCTGGCACGTCTGAGTGCCGACGCTGCCGAATATACAACGGAAATCCACACCTGTTATACAATCCTGCGTCAGCTTGATTTTATTTTCGCAAAGGGTGCACTTGCACTTGATATGAATGCGAGCCAGCCGATTTTTAACACGGAAGGAAGAATCCACATCCGGGAAGGAAGACATCCCCTTTTAGATAAGAAAAATGTCGTTCCGATCACGCTTACATTGGGGGATACATTTGATCTCCTCATTGTCACCGGACCGAATACCGGTGGTAAGACGGTTTCGCTTAAGACCGTTGGACTTTTTACTCTGATGGGGCAGGCGGGGCTTCACATTCCGGCACTGGACCGTTCCGAGCTTGCTGTATTTCATGATGTATATGCCGATATCGGAGACGAGCAGAGCATTGAGCAAAGCCTCAGTACATTCTCTTCTCATATGACGAATATCGTTTCCTTTTTAAAACAGGTAGACGAACACTCTCTCGTTCTTTTTGATGAGCTGGGTGCCGGAACCGATCCGACCGAAGGTGCAGCACTTGCGACTTCTATTTTGAATCATCTTCACAGCCGCGGCATCCGCACGATGGCAACAACGCATTACAGCGAACTGAAAGTCTATGCACTGTCTACGCCGGGCGTGGAAAATGCGTCCTGTGAGTTCGACGTTGAGACGCTCCGCCCGACCTACAGGCTTCTGATCGGCATTCCTGGAAAGAGTAACGCTTTTGCTATCGCTTCCAGACTGGGGATTCCGGATTACATCATCGAAGATGCGAAGACACATCTGACCGAACAGGATGAATCTTTCGAGGACATTCTGACAAATCTGGAGACGAGCCGTAAGACATTGGACAAAGAGCGTGAGACGATCGCTGCTTACAAGCGTGAGATCGAACGTCTGAAAATGGAAACCTCCCAGAAGCAGGAGAAGTTAGAAGCCCAGCGAGACCGTATTTTACGTGAGGCAAATGAAAAAGCACATGCTATTCTGGAAGATGCCAAAGAGACTGCCGATGAGACAATGCGAAATTTCCACAAATTCGGCAAGGCGAATATTTCTGCCGCCGAGATGGAGAAAGAACGTGAACGTCTCCGCAAGAAGATGGCGAAAACCCGTTCCGGCATGACACCAGAACCAGCGAAACCGAAGAAACAATACAAACCGTCAGATTTCAAACTTGGCGAATCGGTTAAGGTTCTGAGCATGAATCTTACCGGTTCGGTTGTATCTCTTCCGGATGCAAAGGGCAATCTGGATGTACAGATGGGAATTTTACGCTCCAAAGTAAACATTTCCGATTTGGAGATCATCGATGAGAAGCCGAACTATCTTCAAAAGACAGCGAAGCGTACCGGCAAAGGCAAGATCAAGATGAACAAATCACTTACCGTTGCTACTGAGATCAATTTACTCGGTAAGACAGTCGATGAAGCGGTCGCTGAACTGGACAAATATCTGGATGACGCGAGCCTTGCACATTTAAGCTCTGTCCGCATTGTCCACGGAAAAGGAACCGGTGCACTGCGTCAGGGCATCCACAAATACCTGAAGCGCCAAAAACATGTAAAATCCTTCCGGCTCGGTGCTTTCGGAGAAGGTGACGCCGGAGTTACAATCGCAGAACTCAGATAGAACACTGCGAACGAAGGGAGACTATTTTATATGGTAAATAAACAGAAAATTTTAATCGTAGACGATGATGAAAATATCGCCGAACTGATTTCCTTATATTTAACAAAAGAATGTTTTGACACGATGATGGTCCATGACGGTGAAGAAGCACTTGTCGCATTTGACACTTACCAGCCGAATCTGATGCTTCTGGATCTCATGCTTCCGGGCATTGACGGCTATCAGGTCTGCCGTGAGATCCGCGCAAGATCGAACACACCGATCATTATGCTGTCTGCCAAAGGTGAGGTTTTTGACAAAGTACTTGGGCTGGAAATGGGCGCTGATGATTATATTATGAAACCATTTGATTCCAAAGAAATGGTTGCCCGTGTAAAAGCTGTTCTCCGTCGCTACCAACCGGGGCAGAAGATGGAATCTCCGGTGGAAGACAAAAGTAAGCGTGTCGAATATCCGGGCATTTCCATTAACCTTACCAACTATTCGGTTATTGTGGATGGTCAGACTGTCGATATGCCGCCAAAGGAACTGGAACTTCTCTATTTCCTTGCTGCTTCTCCGAATCAGGTGTTCACAAGAGAGCAGCTTCTGGATCAGATCTGGGGATATGAATACATTGGCGATACCCGTACAGTAGACGTACATATCAAACGTCTCCGCGAGAAGATCAAAGATCATGCTACATGGGGACTTGCTACCGTCTGGGGTATTGGTTACAAATTTGAAGTAAAATAAGAAATAAACCACAGAGGCACTACATGAAAAGTACATTATATTTGAAATTTGTTATTGTATATATCATTTTCGGTTTCCTGAGCCTTTTTACGATCGCAACGCTCGGCTCTGGCTTAGTCAGTGATCCGCTGACAGCCAGCACCGGTTCTTCCGTTCATCAGGAAGCGAATATCATTGCAACGAATTACCTGCCGCAATATTTTTATGGAAATATTACGCTCAACGATGTTCATCTGCAACTGTCCGGTATCGAATCGCATCTGAATGCTGCATGCTGGTTTGTTGACCGCAACGGCAAAGTGCTGACCTCGGCATCCTCCGGTGATTTTCCTTCCGCTCCGACCAGAATTGCGAACTTTGATCCGGCAGAAATTGGCAATAACCAATATGAGGTCAGTGATTACCACGGTTACTTTAATGAAGATGTACTCACGGTCATTGCACCGGTGAACAGTAACTATACTTCTCAGGGATATTTGATCATCCACAAAGACTTGAGCAGTGTTTCCGAGACACAGCATTATCTTCTGAATGCAGCTTATACGTGCTTTCTCGTCATCTACATTCTGTCCTTTATGATTCTGCTGGCGTTCCAGTTTTTCGTTTACCGGCCGCTCAGCAAGATCACGGAAGCCGCCAAGCAGTATGCTTCCGGCAATCTGGATTACGAGATACCTGTCAACACCGAAGACGAGATGGGATACCTTTCCGCATCCCTCAACTATATGTCTTCCCAACTCCGTGATATGGAAGACTACCAGAAGAAATTTGTTGCAAATGTCTCCCATGATTTCCGTTCTCCGCTGACCTCCATCAAAGGCTATGTGGAAGCGATGGCAGATGGTACGATCCCGCCGGAATTACAGGGAAAATATCTGAAAATCATTTTATTTGAGACAGAGCGTCTGACGGATTTGACACACGATCTTCTGACATTGAATGAATTTGATACGGAACATCTTCTGTTAGATAAAGTGTCATTCGATATTCATGAGATAATCAAAAACGTAGCCGCATCCTTTGAAGGGCGCTGCACCCAGAAAAAGATTTCGATTGAACTTCTTTTTGCAACCAAACATCTCTATATCTTTGCCGACAAGAGGAAGATCCAACAGGTTCTTTATAATCTGATCGATAATGCGATCAAATTCAGTGATCAGGATTCTTCCATTACGATCGAGACAACCGAGCGTGGCGATAAAGTTTACACGTCTGTCAAGGATTACGGTATCGGTATTCCGCGAAATGCACTGAATAAGATCTGGGAACGTTTTTACAAAACGGATCTTTCCCGTGGCAAAGATAAGAAAGGAACCGGACTCGGTCTTGCCATCGTCAAAGAAGCCATACAGGCTCATGGAGAAAATATCAACGTTATCAGCACAGAAGGTGTCGGAACAGAATTTATCTTCTCCCTGCCGAAATCATCTGAAACGAGCAAATAGGCAGAGAAACTGACTTATAAAAACAAGTCAATTTCTCTGCTATTTGTGCCACTCATATCTGTATTCTCCTATATTCTATGTTTAGAAACATGTAAATGCTCCGTCGATCACGAAATCAGATCCGGTTGTAAATGTGCTTGTATCGCCTGCCAGATATACACAGATGGATTCTAATTCTTCCGGTTTTCCCATTCTTCCAAGCGGTGCCATCTCGTTCCATTTCTCGATCAGCGGAATCAGTGTCGGAGAGTTCAGTGTCAGTTCTGTGCCGATATATCCAGGGCTGATACAGTTCACACGCACACCACGTTTAGCCCACTCGATCGCGAGAGATTTTGTTAACTGGATCACACCTGCTTTAGATGCATTGTATGCACACTGTGGCTGTGGGACATTAACAATATGTGCAGACATGGATGCAGTATTGATGATAGATCCGCCGCCGTGAGCCAGCATATATTTTCCTGCTGCGATATCTGTTAAGAAAATACCGTTCAGGTTGATGTTAATAACCTTTGACCACTGCTCATAAGTCATCTCTTCTGCCGGAGCGTTGATGCAAATACCTGCGTTGTTATGACAGAAATCCAGTCCGCCAAGTTCCTTTACAACTGTCTCTACCATCTCGTCAACCTGCTCTTTGTTCGTGCAGTCTGTCTGGATCGCAATGACTTTTCTACCTGTCTTCTCAGCCAGTTCTGCCGCTGTCTTCTTTGCTTCCTCGATATCAAGGTCAACGATTGCCACATCAGCTCCTGCCTCTGCAAATGCAGTTGCGGTACATTTACCAATTCCTCTTGCTGCTCCTGTTACAAAACCTTTCTTTCCATCCAGTCTCATTTTCTCAATAATTCCCATGATGATTCCTCCTAATTTATAGTGTGTTTTTACGTTTTGAATCATTTTATAATTTTATTTTATAAAATCATTTTATATAATGTATTTATAGAATAGCCTATTTAAAGAAAATATACAATACTGTAAACTTCACAATCTTTTACCCTCGAATTTGTGAAACACTTACAATCTCAATCTGTCTCTGGACGATTGTACTTTTATTATGTATACTTATCTTATATCTTTTTATTAATTGATTTTGTAAAATAGCTGCGTAGCTGCGAAAGAACACATTTATGTGTATTTTGCGAATTGCTGGGGTAAAAGGTTTTAAACAGTTGCAGATGAATAGGGGACTAGATTATGGATTTTTTCACACTTACAGATATAAAATTAAAGAATTTGTCGGACGTGTACTCATTTATTTACCAGCATCCGTCCTGCCCGAAGCAGATGATCGCAAATGAGCTTGGCATCAGCCTGCCAACGGTATCACAGCATCTGAATACACTTCTGGATGCTTCTCTTATTAAGACATGCGGAAGGCTGGATTCCACGGTCGGACGCCGTGCGGTTGCCTATCAGGTAGAAGCGCTTGCGCGTATTGCGATCGGGATCGAACTGCTGCCGCACCGGGCGACGATTGTTGCACTTAATTTATATGGAAAGGTGATTGCACGCGAGAAGATTTCTCTGGATTTTGCACCGACAGATGATTATTTCATTTCTCTGAAGGATACCGTGCGGAACTTTATGAATACCAATCACTACAAAGAAGACACGGTGCTTGGCATTGGGCTTGGTGTACAGGGACTGATTTCCCCGGACGGGAAAAGCTTTACTTACGGCGAAATTTTGAACAGTACCGGGTTACGTCTGGATACTTTTGCAAATGCATTCCGTTTCCCATGTAAGCTGATCCATGATGCGGAATGTGCCTGCTACAGCGAGCTGTGGGAGCAGCGCGACCTGAGCGATGCCATCTACATTTCTCTTGGGCAGCATCTGGGCGGCGCCGTGCTGATTGACGGAAAACTGCAGGTTGGCGCCACAGGAAAAAGTGGTACTTTCGAGCATATGACACTCGTTCCGGATGGACTTACCTGTTACTGTGGCAAGAAAGGCTGCGCCGAATGTTACTGTTCCGGACATGCTCTGTTAGGCTCCGATGCCGACGACATTCACCAGGAACTGGATAACTTTTTTGAGAAAAAAGCAGCCGGGGATACCGACTGCCTGACTCGTCTGGATCATTATCTCTCCGACGTTGCCGTGCTGATCAACAACCTGCATATGGTACTGGAAACGCCGGTGATTCTGGGCGGACACATTGCATCTTATTTCACCGATGAAGACCTTGACCTGATCCGCAAAAAGGTAGCCGCACGCTCCACATTTGACAGCAATGTTACTTACATTCTCTCCGGCAAATGCAAAAAAGACGCCGTCGCAATCGGCGCTGCTGTTCCATATATTCAGAGTTTCACCGAGCAGTTTGTCGCTCATTTGAGGCAGGATATTTAAGTGGACTCCCGATAGACGGTTAGTCCGCATACTTATGATTACAAAAGTAACCGCTTAGTTTGTCAGACTGGGGCGGTTATTTTTGTGGTTTATGATTATCCTTGCCGAATGTGTATCCAGCACAAAAGCAGGTGATGCCAAAGCTCACAACTGCAACTATTTTATATGATTAACTATATACAGCAAAAACGGCGTTAAATATCCAAGAAGCATGAAAGCTCCCCCTCCTATGAAGAATCCGATTCCTCCTGTTATAAGTGCTATACAAAAAAGTATTAATCCCGGTTTTAACATATACACGTACCTCCGATTCTTCTTCATACCTTAGTTTCCCCAGCGCATACTCCGCTTATAACCTCTACATATATAGTAACCACAAAACTTCCCATTTTGTGACATAAAATGGGAAGTTTTGTGATTTTTGTGCATTTTATATAATTATGGAAATGTGCTGTTTCTTGCCAGGTTAATCCCAGCAAGGATCAAAAGCACTGCTAACGTGATAACCAATTAAATTATAAATATAGCACATTTTTATTTCAGATGATTTCCCAAATACACAATTGACGGTGCCAAGAAACCAATAATTGCGCCTCCCATCAATGCTGCATCTGTTAATTCTCCACCCGGGAGTCCTACTACAAGCATTCCAATACCAGCAGTAAAAATCGATACCACTAGCAATAACCATCCTTTCATTTTCTTCACCTCTTTATTTTTGAACTACCTTTTTATATGCTTCATCTCCACTTCTGCATACCAATTTCGGAGCAAAACTAATTGACGCACCTCCTCCGAACGATACTGACGGAGTTGGCGCAGCTGATACAACTATATGACCATAATTTGACGCAATACCTACCTGTGTTACCTTTTTTCCAATACTCCATGATGTTGTAATGCTGCCAGCCATAGCTACATTTTTATATCTTTTTTTATCTGTATCCCAGTTTTTTCCCATTGTAATTCGTGTAAATACACCTCTTCCAGCATCTTTAGTTTTTACAATTGCATTCTGAGAAGTTACCCCCTGGTCTTTATGTCCGTATTTATAATATTTAACCGTAGCACTTGAAGAATCCTTTGTAAAATTTTCACTGGTTGTCGTAGCCGCAATATCTGTTACTAATGCCGCTGGTTCCTTGCTCCATGACCATGTCATTTTTGTTTTTAAATCCGTTTGATCTTTTTTAGGTGTAAATTTTAAACAGCTTATCGTATACGTCACTTTTCCATAGTGTTCTTTTCCTTTCAATGGTTTTTTCAGTGCTATAATATCCGCTTCTGTAAACCCATTATTTTTCAATTCAACATTTGATGCTTTTTGAGCCGCTTTAAGCATATCGTATTCTGATACTTCTCTTGTATATGTATTTGCAGCAGCTTTAGCCGCGCTAAATACAATATCTTCATCAGATTCATTGTCACATATTTCGTTATCGTTTTCAAGCACTTCTTGATTATCTGATTCCTGTGCATATACCGTTGTGGAATTTACAGATGCTCCAAACACTAATGCCCCTGTCAATACGCCAATTAATGCTAACGATACAATTCTTTTCTTCATAACATTTTCTCCTTTTGTCTTTATTTTTCGGATTCGTTTTTGTTTTGTTTACAGTATCATTATTTTTTTTAATTTGTCAATAAATTATTATTTTATATTTTTATTACTTTTTACCTATAGACTTAATTTCTCTTTTGCGTTATAGTATGAACAGGCAACAACTTAGGAGGACGACATGATGAAAAAATTTAAAAAGCAAAAGCTTACTAAAAAGCAACTGGAAATCATGAAGATCTTATGGAACAGTCCAACCCCTATGATTGCCTCTGATATTGAAAAGAGTAATCCTTCTTTGAACATCAATACCATACAGGCTTGTCTGCGGGCACTGATGAAAGCAGAATATATCAAAGTCGCAGATATTGTATATAGCGGAACCGTATTGACACGAAGCTATACACCATGTGTTTCAAAAGAAGAATATTTCAATGAATCATTCAGAGACATTGTTGGATCTTCCCCCTTCGCTCTCTTCGCTTCATTGATAGACGCGGAGACGGACGCCGAAGAATTAGAGCAATTAGAACAGTTAATTGCTAAGAAAAAAGAAGAACTGAAAAAGGAGCAATAAGCAATTTATGGAACTTTCTCTCGGACCATTTCTTACTTGTCTGACGACAAGTATGATTTTAACCGTGTATTTTTATTATGTTTTATATAGGAAAAAGACATTTTTTGCACAGGGAAAACGCTTTGTATTTATTGGAATCATATTGATTCTTCTGCGCATGGCAGTTCCCTTGAATTTTCCTTTTACTTACACACTTCGATCAGAACATATTTTGCCAACGTTAATCGGATTTCTATATGATACCACACCATTTCATGGATGGAGTATTTTAGATATCCTATATCGCATTGTTTTTATTGGTGCTGTTATTCAATTAATCCGGCTATTGATCAGCAAGATAAGATTGAATAACTATATAAAGGGATTTGAAGTAAAAGACACTGCCGAGTATCATCACTTATATGAACTGGCATCGCACTATACAACTGACAATATCCGCATTGCCGTGCTGCCGGATACTATTTCTCCGGCTATTACCGGACTTTGCACACCAACATTACTATTACCGGATATTTCTTTTACCGACACAGAACTGGAATATGTTTTCAAACACGAACTCATGCATTATAAAAAACATGATCTATGGATCACGTTACTGGTAGATGTCGTCTGCTGTATTCACTGGTGGAATCCATTGATCTATCTTCTAAAAAAAGAGTATACACTCTTTATGGAAGTTTCCAACGATCAGGCAATCCTGCAGAACAGCAGCCGAAAAGAACATATCCAATATGCCAATTTAATTGTGTCCACTGCAAAGACTGTACATTACAGGCAATGTGCACACCATGCATTATCCATGAACTTTGTTGGAAAGAGTCCATCTAATTTGCGAACACGAATCAAATTTATCACAACAGATTTTACTGATGAAAAACGAAAAAATATATCCCGAATTTTTCAGTCAGCATTTATCACTATATTGTTGATATTTTCTTTTGTATTCGTGACAGAGTTAGTTTTCCCAGATCCCGAAGGCGTTATGGCTATCACTTCAGAAAATGCTTACTTCATCCATCCCAAACATTCTTCAAATTATGATTTATATGTAGATGGAAAATATTTAACAACTTTAGATCATATCCCTGAGGAAATGACCGATTTTCAGATAAAGGAGCAATAAATATATGAAAAAAAGAGTCAAATTAATTCCAGTTTATCTATTAGTATTTAGCTTATTTGCACCATGTACTACGCAGGCTTCCACAAATATTACTCATTCCACTTATACGGCAACGCCTCAGAAAATCTCTATCTCTCCAAGACGTGGTGATGTTATCGAGTGGAGATATAAAACAGTAAATGGTGTTCTGTACAAGCGGAAATACAATAAAACGACTCATAAATGGATTGGCAAGTGGGTTAAGGCTTAGTAACTTCAATTCATCCTATTTTCAAAGACAGCTCCCCGATACACTACTGTACCGGGGAGCTGTTTAAAATTGCTTATTCATTTTATTTACTCATACCGCCGTCAAGTACTACGATCTGATTAGTTGCTACTCCGTAACCAAGCATTTTCTGATATGCTTCTGCTACGTCTTCGCCTTGTCCATCTCCGACAAGTACGAATACAGAGGTCTTTCCGGCTTTCTGCACTTCTTCTTTCAATGCACTTCCGTCATTTTCTTTTACAGATGCTGACACAGCTCCGTCGATATGACCTGCATCGTAATCTGCTTTTACACGAACATCCAGTACGTTACAGATCTTGATCTCTCCTGTCATTGCTGTTGTAAGTTGACTCTTTGTCATAGTCTGCACTGCTTCTCCTGTTTTCAATGTTCCCATTCCGATAAGATACTGTGGCGCTTCATATGGATTCTTTGCCATGGATGACCATTCCGGATCCATAGACCACTGTCCGCTTTCCAAGATATAGATGTCATCATTGTTGATTCCCATCAGACTTCTTGCGACTTTTACTCCAATTTGTGCAATTTCGCCACCATAATAGCAGATAAATACATGTTTTTTACCGTTTTCATTGGACAAGCCCACTTTCTTCAGATTCTCTACACATTGATCAGCTGCAAGGTAATCGTATTCATCAGACATCATCGGGGCACCAAGTGCGCTGATCACATGTGCTTTTGTATAAGAACCCATGTCCAGTCCGCTCTTATCTATGTTCTGGCGCACGTCGATCAATTCGTATTCGCTGTTACCGGATGCCAGTGACGTAAGTACATCTTTCGCTGTAACATACTGATATGCGCTGGATTTTACAGTAACCTGACACTCTTTTTTCTGGTCTTCTCCAGATACACTGATCACTGCTTTTCCTTCTCCTACCGGTGTGATCACACCATTTTCTACAGTTGCAACTGCTTCATCGGAAGACTCCCATGTCAGCTTGTCTGTATCGATTCCACTTGCTGTTACTGTCGCTGTATAGCCATCTTTTACATACAATGTCACTTCAGATTTATCAATTTTTAATTCCGGTTTCTCGTCAATCGGCGGTTTCGGCTCATCCGGTTTTGATGGCTTCTTCACCAGTTTCTTTGTCTTAAATGTCTTTGCCTTACTATATTTGCTGTACTTCTTGCCATTCAGACTGCGTACTTTTACAGAATACTTTGTATTTCCTTTCAGATTCTTTAATGTGACCGCTGTCTTTTTGGTTGTCACTTTCTTCCAGCTCTTTTTGCTCTTTGCTTTGTAAGCAACGCGGTATTTCTTCGCATTTTTTGCTTTCTTCCATTTTACTTTCACGGTTGCTGTCTTCGTGTTGCTGGTGCTCTTGTAGACTTTCACTGTCTTAGCCTTTACTGCTGCCGGTTTCTTCGCTGCTGCCTCACTGACATTTGGCAATAACATAGACAATGCTACTGCTATCATCAGTCCAAACATCAGCACTCGTTTTGCTTGATTTTTCAATACTTTTTCCTTCCTTTCCTTCTGGTTATAATGTTATTTTGCGCCAATAGTTCTTAGCTCCATTCTACAGAAGGTGTGGTTGGAAAACAAATTCGAAATTAATATAAGTATTATAGATAATTTGAATATAAATCACCTTATTAAGAATGGGCATCACACTTTTTGTGCGACAACCCCATCCGTCTTATTTCAGATTTTGCGGATCTCGTCCAAACGCTTTATAATATACAAATTTCTGCTGATTTTGTTTCACATATTCTTTTAACGTTTCAACTACACCGCTCTCGACATCCATGTCCAATGTCTTTTGAACTGCCACATCATCTTTTCCATATATTTGTTCCAAGTCTTTCCGGTAATAGCCTCCACCTCTTGGACAGATAATTTTCTCCACTTTATAGCCATCTTTTGTTTCTTTTAGATATGCAACCGCTCTGTTTCCATCCGCATCTGACTCGTATAATGTCTTACCTGAAGTCACAAAGCCATACCAGTAAAATGTACCAATTATTTTAACCGTATCACCCTGCTTCTTTATACCTGTAATTTGAATAATCGGAAGCACCAATTCATATTGCTTTTCAGGCAATGTAGACTCTATATTCTTTCCATGATATACACTTCCTGCATATACTTTTGGATTTTCATAAAAGCAATTAATTAATGCCTGTTTCACTGAATTTTTATCCGCTGCATAATATTTTGGATAGTTTTTCTCTTCTGCATCCGGTTCCGTAGCAAAAACAGAAAGTTTATCTTTTGTTATCTTTTTTGTGTTCTGGTTTTGTCGATATATATACATCTGATACTTTGATGTACCGGCATTCTTTTTCAATACCAGGCAAGAGTTCTGTATTCCCCCATTTTTTACTTTCGTTCTCAAACATTTTTCACTGTAAATCTTTCCTTCAAATATTTTTTCTGCATTTGAAAATTGCTCCCAGGTTGTTTTATATCTTTGTGATTTCTTTCTTTGTTTTTCCAGATTTTTTGTGACTTTTTTTGTCTCGACCGGCGACAGCGAAGAAATTTCCTTCTTCTTTAAATTTCTCTTACACATACCAAGATCATAGCGATAATATTTTCCATATGGTTTCCCTTCTTGGCAATTGTAAATATACAAATTATCTCCATCAACAATAAATCTTGTCTTTAATGTCTCTG
Organism: Dorea hominis; assembly: GCF_014287705.1. NCBI lineage: Bacteria > Bacillati > Bacillota > Clostridia > Lachnospirales > Lachnospiraceae > Dorea > Dorea hominis. The sequence continues at coordinate 233,417 of NZ_JACOOY010000004.1, forward strand.
TACCGAAGAAATTACTTTGAATTTTATCAAGATCTATCGTCCCTTCTACCTGTCCTCTCTCCTGATCATAAATAACGACGCCAAATGTCCCTGCAAAAATAATTCTTTCTTCCGTATCTTCCAGAAGTTCCGGTGCGTAAGCAGTATCTACTTTCACATGATAGTCCGTCATCTTCTGCACTACATGCTGACTGTCTTTATCCACTTTCCAGAAATTTGCAAGAACCTCCATCATTTTTCCACCATTCATCCTGTCAATGGCTCCTAAAATTCCGACTGCAAGCACCAAAAATGCTGCCGCTTTTAGAAAAAACTTCCTGTAATATCCTTTTTTCTTTGTTCTTTTCCTATTTTCCGATTTTATCATCCGTCCCACTATTGGTTCATCTATCTGTTTTTCTATTTTATTCCATATATCTTCCTGCACCTGCGCTGAAGGCTCTAACAGCAAAAATGCTTTTTTTATCTGATTCTTATTCACCTGCCCATGCTTCATATTTCTTCCTCCTTTCTCGTTTCTAACATCATTTTTAACTGTTTTCTTGCTGCTGATAATCTGGATTGTATCGTGCTTTCTTTTATTCCGGTCATAGCACTGATTTCCTTTACTGAATATTCTTCATAGTAATAAAAATACAATACTTCCCTATACTTTTCCGGAAGCTTTTGAACCTTTTCCAACAAGCAATATTCTTCTTTTTGTTCCTGTGGAATTTGTTGCAAATCCGGCTCGCGATCTGCTCTTCTTTTAAACCAACCACTCTTTAATATATCCAGGCATGTATGTTTTGTTGTACGAAGAAGCCACGCACGAATGTGTACTTCATTTGCAAATACCGGCTCCTTCTCCCACATTTTCAAAAATATATCCTGAACCGCATCCCCTGCATCACTCTCATTTTTCAGGTACAACATACACAACCGATATACCATGCCATTATATTCTTCATACATACGATAGAATTTGTCTTTCGTCCATTCCAATATCTTTCCACCTCCTTTTTGTTTTCACTTTATATACGAATGAGAGGGACGGAATATCCAAAAATTATATAGTTTTGGCTTCTCATATATAAAAGAAGCTGTAAAAAAACCGCCTATGGTTTTCCATAAGCGGTGTCTGTCCTATTTTTTATTATCTCTCGTTATCGTATTTAACGAATGCGTCTACCTTCGGCTGTGATGAGCATCCCGGTACGAATTCGTTGCCAAGGAATGCATCTACAAGAAGTTCTCTTACTTTATTTCCTGTTGTAAAAGCTCCCATACAAGCGATATTAGCATCGTTGCTCAGTCTTGCTCTCTGTGCTGAATATACATCAGAGATCAGTGCTGCATATGCACCTTTAACTTTATTTGCTGCGATAGATACTCCAATACCTGTTCCGCAGATCAGAATACCACGATCATATTCTTTTGCTGCAACTGCTTCTGCAACTTTGACTGCTGTATGTGCGTAAATCGGGTCTTCGCTTCCGAAGTCTGTAACTTCTCCGTATCCTTTAGATTCGATATACTTGATAACTTCCTCTTTTGCTGCCTGTGCGTTTGGATCGCATCCGATTGCAATTTTCATGGTTCATTCCTCCTATATAATACGTAAATTTCTTATAAAATTATTCTAGCATTATCGATTGTTTTTGTCTACTTTCGTTTACTTTCGTTTCGAAATTCTTTCCATTTTCAGCAATCTTTACCAAATATTTTTACAAATCTATTAAAAAGAGCCCTCTTAACATCATTTCCTCCTACGTATTGCTAAGAGTCTTTTATATATCCACTCATCAAATACAATCTTCTGCAGCTTTCTACGCTTCATACCGTACCAGCCTCTGCACATCTTCCAGAGTTTCACGCTCGCCGCTTGCAAGCAGGGAAAATAACACTGCTCCATATGCCGCTTCTTCTGCGTATTTCGGGATACGAAGTTTCATCCGGAAACGATCGCTTGCAATCTTCTGCAACAGTGGGTTTTTGCGAATTCCATTTCCGCTTCCAACAAAGTGACTGCCATCTTTCAGCTTCTCCGGCAACACATTATAAAACTGATACAGCTCTTCGCACAGTCCTCGAAGTACACCGTACGCCAGATCTCCCGGATGGAAGGTATCTACTGTCAGCCCGGTAATACTTCCTGTCAGCGCCGGATTCTCACGACTTCCATTGAATCTTGTGTCGACCGCCAATGTTTTCTCTTTTTCTGCAGCTTCTCCTGCGATCCGGTTCATGATACTGTAAATATCTTTCGGGCAGCCTACGCCTGCCAGTGCATAGATTTCCTCAAAAAATCGTTTCACAAGATTGTAGGAATATCCACCACACAAAGAAGAGCCTGCCATCAGATAGGAACCTTTCAAATATGGGCGGCACTCGATTCCATCTGCTTTTATCAGCTCTTCGCTGTAAACAGATACCTGTCCGCCGGTTCCTACATTTAACAATACTTTGCATTCCTGATTGACAGAACCTAAGAAACTTGCCTGGTTATCTCCAAATGCAACTGCGACCGGGATTGTTTTCCCCGCATATGCCGGATATTTCTCCACATCTGCCGTATAATTTCCGCATGTCGTGCTTATTGTTGCTACTTCCGGCAGTAATTCCGGGTTCATACCGGCTTTTTCTGCTGCCGTACGGTCAAAATCTCCGGCTTTCATATTGTAAAGTCCGAGACTTGCCGCCATTGTCTGATGCATCTTCGGTCTCTTCTCACCTGCCAGAGACATTGCAACATAATCCGGGATCGTGCAAAATGACTTTGCTTCTTCCGGGACAAGTCCATGTTTTGTATTGTAATAATTGGTTGTCAGTCCGAATCCGGATGCCATGTGATAGCCGGTTATTTTAGATAACTCAGCGGCATATGTCATACAAACATTTCCTGATTCGCCAGTCTCTGCGTTGTCTGCCACTTTGTTTCCGCTATCTATATTTCCAGAATCACCCATCTCTGAATTGTCTGCCACTTTGCTTTCAGTATCTGTATTTCCCATGCCCTCAGAATCCACTACTGGTTGTTTCTTCTGGATATCAGCACATACTAAATCTCCTCTGCCATCCTGCCATGTATACAGCGGACTGACTGCCACGCCATTTTCATCTACATAGACAATTCCGTGCATCTGTCCGGTTACGCCAATGCTCACAATATCTTCCTGTTCGGAAAGATACTCTTCTAATATATTTTTGCATTTCACAAGAATTTTATCTGCATCCTGTGTGCGTTCGTATGTATGTACACTCTCTATCACAGAGTCATTGGTAAGCGTCTTCGCATCCAAAAGTTCTCCTGTCTTCGCGTCTACAAGCACTCCACATACGGTTGTTGTTCCGATATCTAATCCTATTGCTTTCATCTTCCTGCCTTCCCTTTTCCCAAACCGATCTGACGATTATCTTCTGAATTTTTTATATAGCATGCGCCCCGATAGTAACCTGTCGGAGCGCATATGAAAATCTTATATTCAATCTGTAAATTCTACACTAACTGTTTATTTTCCGTTATTATTCTTCGTAGTTTGGATGAAGGATGACTTTCAGTGTGCCCGGACCTCCCTTGGCAGCCAGCGCAATTCCTTTATCGTAATCATCCAGTGGCATTTCATGTGTAACAAGTTCTTTTACCTGTACTTTTCCAGCCTCAAGATATTCCAGTGCACGTCCGAAGCAGTGTGTCTGTGCCCATGTCGGGATCAGCTGGATCTCGTGGAGATACCAGTACTCTGGATCAATTGCCCATTTTGCACCTGCGTGCGGCATTGCAAACATCATGAATTTTGCACCCATTTTTCCGAATTTGATCATGCTTTCCATTACATCTACATTTGCAGTTGTATCAACAAGGATATCAAATCCTTCCGGAGCGATTTCTCTTAATTTAGCTTCGTGTTTGCTTGGATCGTTACGATCCATAAGAATTGTCTCTTTACATCCGTATTTCTTCAGGATATCCAGTTTGTCCTGGCTTGGTCCGCATACTACAACACGATTTGCGTTAGAGTGCATCAGCAGCTGTGTCATGATGATTCCTGTCGGTCCGCATCCATATACAAGAACGTCATCACCGAATTTCACCTGGATACGGTCCATGGAATGTACCGCACATGCAGTCGGTTCTGCGAAAATTGCCTCGTTGAAAGACAAGTTATCGCTGATCGGGAATACTTTATCTGCATTCACTGCTACATACTCAGCGAATCCTCCAGGGCCGTTGCATCCCAGTGAGTAGAAATTTTTGCAGTATAATGGCTCGTCTTTTCTGCAGTAGTAGCAGTCTCCACACAGTACTGTGTTATCTGCTGTTACTCTGTCTCCAACTTTAAATGTGTCTACATGCTCACCGACTTTGTATACATATCCGGCAAATTCATGTCCGTTTAACAGTGGGAACTCTGCAAGGAATCCACCTGCTGCAAGTGCTACGTCTGCGCCTTTACAAATACCGCAAGACATAACTTTGATCAGTACCTGATGTGGTCCGATCTCCGGTACCGGAACCTGTTTTACTTCGCAATGACCTGGTTTGTCATATACGTTTGCTTTCATCATGTCCATAGTAATTTCTCCTTTGCTGTCGCCTTTGTCGATTGAATTATTGTTTGTAGTTTATTTTTTTAAGGCGATTGCCTGTTTTGCTTTTTCTACAATCTTCTCCGGTGTTAAACCATATTTTACCATCAGTGCTTCTGCTGTTCCGGAATGTCCGAATACATCTTCTACACCATGTTTCACAACCGGTACCGGGCAGCTTTCTGTAACGACTTCTGCTACTGCTGCGCCAAGTCCGCCGATAACATTGTGCTCTTCTGTTGTTACAATTGCACCCGTCTCTTTGGCTGCTTTGATGATAATGTCTTTGTCAATCGGTTTGATCGTATGCAGGTCGATCACACGGGCTTTGATTCCTTCTGCTGCGAGAAGATCTGCTGCTTTTAATGCTTCCTGAACCATCAGTCCTGTTGCGATGATTGTTACATCATCTCCATCCTTTAACTGTGCACCCTTGCCAAGTTCAAATTTATATCCCGGGATGGAGTCAGTTATATTTTCAACTCCGGAACGTCCCAGTCGCAGGTAGCACGGTCCGTCATAATCGATCATTGCTTTTACAACTTCTCTTGTCTCATTTGCATCACATGGGCAGATAACTGTCATTCCCGGGATGGTGCGCATCAGACTTAAGTCTTCGATACACTGATGAGTTGCTCCATCTTCTCCTACAGAAAGTCCTGCATGTGTTCCGACAACTTTTACATTAAGTCCCGGATATGCAATGGAGTTTCTTACCTGATCGTAAATTCTTCCTGCTGCAAACATTGCAAATGTATGGATAAATGCTGTCTTTCCGCAGGATGCTGCTCCTGCTGCCATACCTGCCATGTTACACTCTGCGATACCTGCGTTGAAGAATCTCTCCGGATACTTCTGTGCAAAATAGCAGGACATTGTACAAATTGTAAGATCCGCATCAAATACCATGATGTTCTCATCTGCTCCGAATTCACACAGAGCTCTTCCATAGGCTTCTCTTGTTGCTATTACTTCTCCCATAATTACACCTCCAATGATGCAGCCTGTGCATCTAATTCTTTGAATGCCTGTTCAAACTGTTCCGGTGTCGGTGTGCTTCCATGGAATTTTACATTGTTTTCCATGAAGGAAACACCTTTTCCTTTTACAGTCTTTGCTACGATAACCGTCGGAGCACCTTTTGTCTCTTTTGCTTTGTCAATTGCATCTGCAATCTGTGCATAATCGTGTCCGTCGATTGTAAGTACATTCCACTTGAAGGCTTTGAATTTATCTTCAATCGGATATGGTGACATTACTTCTTCAATGGTTCCGTCAATCTGCAGATTGTTGTTATCTACGAATACGGTCAGGTTGTCCAGTCCGTAATTTCCGGCTGCCATAGCTGCCTCCCAGATCTGTCCTTCCTGAATCTCGCCATCTCCTAATGCTGCATATACACGATAATCTTTCTTATCCACTTTTCCGCACAGAGCCATTCCGATTGCTGCGGATAAGCCCTGTCCAAGGGAACCTGCTGACATATCTACACCAGGTACCTTTGTCATCTCTACGTGTCCGGAGAGATAACTGTCTACATTTCTGAATGTTTTCAGATCTTCTACCGGGAAGAATCCACGAAGTGCCAATGTCGCGTACATAGTCGGTGTACAATGACCTTTTGACAGTACAAATCTGTCTCTGTCGGGATCTTTAGGCTGCTCCGGGTTGATGTTCATTTTTTCCCAATATAAAACTGTCAAAATATCTGCCACTGAAAAGGATCCACCTACGTGTCCTGAATGAGCGGCTTCGATTGCTTCTAATGCTGTTCTGCGGACTTTTACTGCCTTCGCAGCCAGCTCCTGCACTCTTTTTTCTTCCATTGTTTTAGACCTCCGTCATTGTTTTCTTAGCTTTTTTAGCTATATCGCCATGCAGCGGGGCTAACGACTGCACGGCGAAAGCATCATTGAAATAAAATATTTGAGTAATTACTCTTGTTTAGCAGATGGTAAATCCACCATCGATCACAAGATTTGCTCCGTTTACGAGGCTGGATGCGTCACTTGCAAGGAATACTGCGCATGCTGCCACTTCTTCCGGATAACCAAATCTATGTGCCGGAATTTTCTTTTTAAATTCTACTCCACGTTCATTATTCCAGTTTTCTTCTCCCATCGGAGTCAGGATAATTGTTGGAGAGATTGCATTTACATTAATGTTGTACTGTGCCAGTTCCATAGCGAACTGTTTTGTAGCATAGATTACAGCAGCTTTACAACATCCGTAGGTCAGATGTCCGTCAAGTGCAACAACTCCTGCCTGGGAACCCATGTTGATGATCTTTCCGCCGCCCTGTTCTTTCATAACTTTTGCAGCAGCACGTCCAAATCTTACTGTTCCTGTCAGGTTGATGCTAAGTGTCTTATCCCAGAGATCTTCCTCATGATCCAGAACGCTCTGTACAACACCGATTCCTGCGCAGTTTACAAGAATATCCAGTCTTCCGAATGTCTCAACTGTCTTTGCCACGCAGTCATCAATATCTGCAGTTTTTGTAATGTTTCCAACATATGCGAGATAGCCTACGCCCTGCTCCTTCATGTAATCGTCAAGGTCATCTGCCTTGTTCATGTCAAAGCTTACTACGTTAGCGCCTTTTCTTGCATACATTTTTGCAATCTCATATCCGATACCACTAGCTGCACCAGTTACAATTGCTGTCTTGCCTTCCAGACTGAAATCTTCATTAAAATTTCTATAGTCTACCATCATAAACCTCCATTTTGCTGTATTCATCTGTTTTTTATAATACCCACGGATTGCTACGTGCGTTGCACTCCCGCAATCCTACCCACTATTCGCATATCGTGGGATTAATATCCCACTTTTATGCTCATATTGGGACAGGTCCCAAGGTCTGTCCGCCACATATGATCTAGCTCACGTGGCGACCGACCTTTTTACCTTGGTATTATATTATTTGATCTTAATTACAGCTTTTACTACATCGTCTTTGTTATTGATTGCACAGTCAAATGCTTCCTGAATGTTATCGAAATCAAATTCATGTGTAACGATTCCGGATACATCGATCAGGCCATCAGAGATAGCTGCGATTGCCTGTGGATAGATGTTTCTGTAACGGAATACAGATTTGATTTCCGGCTCTTTGTCCATGATCTGAGCAAAGTTAAATTCAACCGTTTCCTGAGCAGAAATACCAACTAATACGATTGTTCCGCCTCTCTTAACCATGAATGGAGTCTCTTTGATTGTAAATGGAGATCCTGCTGTTTCCATAACTTTGTCAACACCGGCTCCGTTTGTGATCTTCTTAACTTCTTCGATAGCATCTACTTCTTTTCCGTTGATCACACGTGTAGCTCCTAATTTCATAGCATAGTCCAGACGTTTTGGAATTACGTCAACAACTGTGATATCTGTAGCACCGTGTGCTTTACAAGCAAGTAATGTTACAAGTCCGATACAACCTGCTCCAAGAATTACTACAGAGTCTCCAAGCTGTACATTTCCCTGGTTAGCTGCGTGCATACCTACTGATAATGGCTCAACAAGTGCACCTTCTTTTGTGCTGATGTTGTCCGGAAGTTTGAAGCACATGTTCTCCGGGAATGCGATGTAGTTCTCATAGCATCCCTGTACCGGTGGTGTTGCAAGGAACTGTACATCCGGGCAAAGGTTGTAACGTCCTGATTTACAGAATTCACACTGTCCGCATGTGATTCCCGGCTCCAGAGCTACTCTGTCTCCGACTTTCAGGTTCTCTACACCTTCTCCAAGTTCTACAACTGTTCCGGCACACTCATGTCCAAGCATGAAGTCTCCATCTACTACATAGCTTCCGCATCTTCCATCGTGGAAATAATGTACATCAGAACCACAGATTCCTACATATTCCAGTTCAACCAGAACCTCTTTCTCTTTCGGTTCCGGCATTGGAATATCACGGATTTCCATTTTATCAAGGTCTGTCATAAATGCTCCTCTGTTTTTCATTTCACGTATCTCCTTTCAATCTGTTAAAATTTTCTCGAACTATTTTTTGAAAATAATAACTGGCAAGCCGATATTTGACCTGCCAGTTATGTCTACTCTTACAATATACTTTTTCTCACTGACATTGATTAAGTCATTAATCTAATTCTGTGATTAATTTTTCATACGTTCAAATTATTCTTTAATCTGTCCGTTGTCTTTGTACATCTGGATGTATTCGTCAACATTGTCAGATGTGATAAGTGGTGCAGGAACGTTGTCGTTGATGTCAGTAACTTTCTTCTTACCTGTTAATACATCATGCATAGCTTCTGTATTCATCTTAGCAAGGTCGATAGCTGACTGAAGTCCTGTAGATGTCATCTTACCTTCTTTGATAAGTAAGCAAGCCTCTGCAGTTCCGTCTACACCATATGCCTGCATGTTTTTGTATTTAGCGTTATCTTTAACTGCTTCGATTGCTCCAGCTGCCATGTTGTCGTTCATAGAGATAACAGCGTCAATCTTTCCATAAGCCTGTACCCAGTCTTCCATGAGCTGCATAGCTTCGTCTTTGTTCCAGTTAGCGATATCTTCTGCTAAGATCTTAACATCAGATCTCTTGTCGAAGAATTCTTTCTTCCATGCTTCTCTTCTCTTTGTGCTGTGGAAGTTTCCTGCAGGTCCCTGAAGAACTACAACTTTAGCGTTTTTCGGGATCTTCTTAAGAGCCAGTTCACAGTTTACTTTTGCCTGCTCGTATGGATCAGCATCTACAGATCCTGTTCCTTCACACTCAACACGTGGGTTTGTTGTGATACATGGGATGTCAGCTTCTACGATCTGCTGAATGTATGGGAGCTGAGCTTCTCCGTTGTTAGCCTGAACAATAATTCCGTCATATCCGTTTGCGATACAGTTCTCAATGATAGAGTTCTCTTTCTCGTCGTTAGCTTCTCCATCGAATACCTCTAATGACATGTCCCCTGTTTTCTTGAATGCTGCTCTCATCTCGTCAGCTAACCAAGCTGCGAAAGAGTCTTCCTGAGCTCTTGCGATATAAGCTACTTTGTAGCCGTCTTTTTTGTCACTCTTAGAGTCTTTTTTGCTGTCGGATGAGCTGCATCCTACTGCCATTGTAGATACCATTGCTGCGCAAAGGATAGCGCTGATTACTTTCTTTTTCATAGATTGAAATCCTCCTTATTTGGTTTATATTGTAAAAGTTCTGCAACTTGTGCATTCATTATTTGGCTGCTGCTTTTTCTTTCTTGTCATCATTGTCATCTGCTGCAAGGATAACTTTCTGTGTCTTCTTATTCTTAGATCTGATATCTGCAACTACGGCGAGTGCGATGATGATACCTTTAACGATCTGCTGTACATAAGAGTCTACACCCATCAGGTTCATGATGTTGTTCAGGAAACCGATGATAAATCCACCGGCAAGAGTTCCCATTGTTGTACCAACACCACCTGAGAAACTAGTACCACCGACGATAGTAGCTGTCAAACCTTCCATCTCATATCCTACAGCTCCGTTCGGAAGACCTGCATTTACACGAGACATAAAGAGCACACCTGCGATACCTGCAAAGATACCATTGATGATGTAGATGATGTATTTGTTCCTCTTAACATTGATACCAGATGCGATTGCTGCTCCTTCATTACCACCGATAGCGTAAAGAGAACGACCGAATCTTGTATGTGTCATAATATACCATGTAATAATTGTAATAATGATCATGAATACTACAGGCATCGGAATCGGTCCTAAGTTACCCTGTCCAAATACTGTGTAATCTTTTAACTGAAGTAAGTTCTGTCCGTTTGTGAAACGAAGTGCCGCACCTCTGGCTGACATCTGCATAGCCAGTGTAGCAATGAATGCCGGTACATCAAAGTGTGTAACCAGGATTGCGTTGATGAAGTTACATGCAACACCAACTGCGATTGCTACAAGGAAACCAACTAACAGTGATCCGGTTGACTGGTATGCTGCGATTGAAAGCACACCAGCGAGTGCCAGTACAGAACCAACAGACAAGTCGATCAGTCCTGCGATTACCAGTAACATTTCACCGTATGCCAGGATTGTTCCAACTGAAAGCTGGCGGGCAACGTTGATTAAGTTACGTGCAGATAAAAAGTTGTCATTTACGATCGCACAGATGATGAACATTGCCACCAGGATGATATAGATCGAAAACTTGTGTATAAAATCTCTCGCTTTTGAATTTTTCATTTTCTCAATCCCTCCGCTAATTACATTGCATATCTCATGATTGTCTCTTGTGAGAACTCATCCTTGCTCAGACAACCAGTGATTCTACCTTTGTTCATTATGTAAATTCTGTCGCACATTCCGATCAGCTCCGGCAGTTCAGAGGAAACCATAATAACTGTCTTTCCTTCTTTAACCAGGTCTGTCATCAGTCTGTAGATCTCGAATTTAGCTCCGACGTCGATACCTCTGGTAGGCTCATCCAGAATCAATACATCCGGATCTCTTAACATCCATTTAGCCAGAAGTACTTTCTGCTGGTTACCACCACTCAGTCCCTGAATTGCAGTTTCAAGAGATGGTGTTTTAACATGCATCTTTTCAAAATATTTGCTTACCAGTTCTTTTTCTACCTTCGGATGCCATCTTCCGCCATAGATAATCTTGTCCAGACTGGAAATGCTTGCATTTTCCATAACGCTTCGGATCGGGATGATACCATAACGTCTTCTGTCTTCGGAAAGCATTACGACTTTCTGTGCGATACTGTCGCTTACCTTCTTAATAGTAACTTCTTTGCCGTGAACTTTGATCTTTCCTTCATCATAAGGATCCAGTCCGAAGATTGCTCTCATTGTTTCGGTACGTCCTGCACCCATCAGTCCGGCAAATCCTACGATCTCACCTTTGTTAGCTTTAAAGTTAATATCTTTAAATACACCTTTGCTTCCAAGTCCTTCTATTTCAAGGATCGGCTCACCAATTTCAACTTCTTCTTTCGGATAAACATTGTCCATCTTACGTCCAACCATCAGTGCAATGACTTTGTCAAGATCGATCTCTGATGCCGGATGTGTTTCAACTGTCTTACCGTCTCGAAGAACTGTGATGTCATCCGCAATACGGAATACTTCTTCCATCTTATGAGAAATGTAAATAATACTTACGCCTTTCTTTTTCAGCTCTGCGATCTTGCCGAACAACACCTCAACCTCACGGTTTGTGATTGCTGATGTAGGCTCATCCATGATTACGATCTGAGCGTTGTTGGAAATTGCTTTGATGATCTCAAGCATCTGAATGTCAGATACTGTTAATGTTTTTAATTTCTGATCCGGTTTATATGGAAGATTCTCCTGTCTCAGAAATTCAATCGTCTCTCTACGAACTCTCTTCCAATCAACATTGCCAAATTTAGTCACCGGAAGGCGTCCTAAGAACAAGTTCTCTTCGATTGACATTTCCGGTACATAGTTCAGTTCCTGTGCGATCATTGCGATACCATAATCTCTCGCCTGAATCGGATCTTTAATTGTTACCGGTTTCTCATCAAGAAAGATCTGTCCGGAATCTGCTTTGTAAATTCCGTTAATGATTTTCATCAATGTTGACTTACCGGCACCGTTCTCTCCACAAAGAGCGTGAACCGTTCCTTTTCTAACGGCGAAATTAACATTGTCCAGAGCTTTAACACCCGGAAACGACTTGTTAATTCCACTGACACGCATTTTGATGTTCTCCACTTTCCATTCCCTCCCTTAAATATTTCGCTCTTGCATGTTGTTTTGATGTTACTTTTGTGTTTGTTTGTGACCGTTTATGATTGTATATGTTTTGGATTATACATTTTTCATAATTCTGTCCACCTTTATATCAATTTATTTATGCAATACGCTTTCTATGTACTCAATACTACTACCTATCGCGTTGTATGTCAAGTCAATTTTTATCTTTCGGCATGTTATTTTTTGTCTTTTTTGTTAATTTTGTTGTAAATTTATGA
>NZ_JACOOY010000005.1:0-214641 GCF_014287705.1 Dorea hominis
TGCCGAATAGTCTGTTGTCTGATAAATATATATATTGTGCAGTAGCCGACGGAGTGCTGCAATATGAAAAAGAAGGGAAACTAATTCAGAAAAGGAAAATCAGTCAGGGAATATCGGAAATATGGCTTTATACAGGACAGAAGAATCTGTATTGTTATGTGAAAGATTTAAAAGGGATACGGTATGTGTATAGCTTTGATCTGGACGATGTTACAAGACCGGGTGAAATGTCTTCGGAAGTTTTAGATCAGACAACAGACTATTCGGCAGATGGAAATAAGAGGTTAGAAGAATATCGGGCAGTGGAATTACCGGATTTATGGCTTCTTATTAATCGGTCAGACAGCAAAGTGCAATGGATGGACAAAGAGAAAGCGTTGAAAATAACTGGCAAAATCGCTGAAGTTGCATTTGTAGACAAACATGAAAAACGGCTTGTATTCACAGAGAATATGGTAGTTAGTTATGATGGTAAAGATTTATATGTACGTGATGACTTGCTGAAAATATCCGGAGAAAACAAATGGAAAGATTATGCAAATAGTATCACGGACAAGTACAGCATCGTGTCTGTAGATGTAAAGAAAAATACTGCCCTTGTGAGATTTATATCTTATGGAGATGATGGGCGGGGCGTGAATCGATCAGGTTCTTTAGCAGAATTTGAAGGCAGTGGATTTGCCTGGATTGATTTATCAACGGGAAAGATTTCACATAAAGTAATCAAAGACAAAGAGCAGGTGCTTGCAGTATCAGATAACTATTATTCGACATTTTGCAAAGGAACTGTAAAACGGTATCAGGTTAAAGATGATAAATGCATCAGGGAAAGTAAAGTGAACGGATATAAGCGGAATGAAGAATATACGGTACAGACCTGTGGAAATGTTGTCTTTGTGTTCGTGCGGCAGCAAAATGGAGATATGAAGCTATTAGATGCTATAGATATTTGATTTACAGAATTGTACGATAGTTAAAGTGAAACAGCAGGGTAATTTCTGGAGGGATGAAACAGAATTTTCCTGCTGTTTCTAAAAGGTTAAATATTATGTGATAAAAAAGATATTTTGTTTATTACTATAAATGTAAGAGGATATATATCTAAGAATTCCTCTGTTCCAACCCAAATTAAGAAATTCTTTCGGATTTTTTAAGCTTTTCTGTAACAAAACAAGAGCAACAAACGTTATTATATATATAAGACAATTTTATGCAAAGTGGGGAAAGATATGCAAAAGAGAAGAAAAGGAATAGTAGCAGTAATGGTTCCGGCGTTATTGCTGACCGGCTGTATGCGGACTTCGATGAAAAGTCCGGAGTGGAAATTGCGGGAATCGATCGAGACATCGAATTTACAGGGCGTGAAAGAAGGGAGATGGCGAGTGTACACCATTTACTATGGCGTTGATCCATGCGAATAAACCGGCTGTGCAGGCGCTGAAAGAGATGGGGGTTACATGGCAGGTAAGCAAAGAAGCGACCGAAGAGAATGATTCCTGGGTGCAGGTGTGTAAGTGGGGCAATCAGAAATCTGTGAAAATGCTTCTTGCAGAAGGATACAAACCAAAAGATTCGGAATGTTCGCTTGGATACGGCGTCTGCAATCCGCAGACATTACAGGCGTTGCTGGATAAGAAGATTTCCTATGATGTCCATTATAAGGAAGATGGGGAGAAAGCATTTTCCGGTTGGGAGGATTTGGCTTATTTTAACACGGAACTCGCATATGAGATTTATAAGAAAGATCCGGATTCTAAGAAGCTTGACGATATTTATGAAGGAATCTATGAAAGTGTCGATAGAGATTTAGCAAGAAAATTTATGGTGGAAACACTGGACGCAAGTGACGAATCGGCTGCGAAAGCACTGGAATGTGCGGTGAATCTTGGCGATTACAATATGGTGAAGAAGCTGATAAAAAGCGGCGTGGATGTGAATCAGGAGATTTCGCCGGTTGGTGATGCCGAGTCTGCAGGTGATGAGGACGAATCAGCAGTAAAACATACCGTTCTGCATGCGGCGGCAGAGTGCACAAGCGAAGATATTGCAAAGTATCTGGTGAAGCACGGAGCGGATGTGAACAAGAAGGACGGTGATGGGAATACGGCATATGACATTGCGAAGAAAAATCAGTTTTTTTCAGATGTTGATTTTTTGAAGTAGGGTGTTTGGGGTGAACACAAAGGAGGTTGAATGAAGTAATGAAAGTAAAAAAGAAATGGATATGTATAATAGTTGGAATAATATTTATATTCTATTTGATTTTAATTATATTTTTTAATATTTTTCCTATTTATTTAAATTCTGCGGTTATGAAAAATGATTATGCAGAATCAGTGAGTGATGATAAAGCGTGGAAAATATATTTAATTCCAGATTCATTAGGATTTGTGCGAGGCTACATAATTCCAAAAGAAAATCATATGCCAAAAGAGATTACAGTTTTAACAAAAGAATATGGTTCATTTGATAAAGCAACTACAAAAATGTATATAGCTGATGATTTAGAAACGCCAGCAGAAAAAAATATATTAAAAGGGGAAAAAGTATATGATTTTATAGAAGCGGAAAGCGGTGCGGAAGAAAAAACGGAAATACCTATTATCATCAAATGGACCAATAAATCAAATCAGTTAATAGAATCAAAAGCTACTATCAAATATGATAAGTGGAATGCATATGGATGGTTTACAACACTTAAAGTGAAACTGGGCCTGGACGTGTTTTAGTGTATTAGTATAATGCAAATGAGACAGCAGGACTATTTCTGAATACGTGAAACAGAATTTTCCTGCTGTTTCTAAAACTTTGAAATTATATGTCACAAAAGAGAGCTATTGTTTGTTACTGCATATGTGGGATTATGATAAAAATCGGCGTAGATGTGAATCAGGAGATTTCGCTGGATGATGATGCCGAGTCTGCAGGTGATGAGGACGAATCAGCAGTAAAACATACCGTTCTGCATGCGGCGGCAGAGTGCACAAGCGAAGATATTGCAAAGTATCTGGTGAAGCACGGAGCGGATGTGAACAAGAAGGACGGTGATGGCAACACGGCATATGACATTGCGAAGGAAAATCAGTTTTTTTCGGATGTTGATTTTTTGAAGTAGGAGTGTTTTTTGTGAACACAAAGGAGAACGGTTATGAAAAAGAAGAGAAAGAGTTTATGGATCGTGTTGGTCTGTCTGTTGGTGATTATTTATCTGGCTGGTTATTACCTGTTCTGGATGCGGACAAATCCGATCAGTTATTATTTGGAGAAAGCAAAAGGAAATTATAATGTCAGCAGGGTTCTTCATAATGCGAGAACCGGTGATGCGAGAATGTTGGCAATGCTGGGTGATAAGACATATTATTATGATTATTCGGATAAGAAATTAAGAACTGTAGATCCGAAAAGTGGAAAACTTCAGTCGGCGCTGGAAGATGCAGGAACTTATACAAATGGCAAATATATTTATGTGAATTCTTGGGATGCGCTGCGCCAGTATGATGCGGATGGCAAGCTGGTTGCTGAGCGGAAAATGGATGCGGATGGAAGGATTGAAAAGGCATTTCTCGGTAAAAAATATATTTATATTATTTGCAGTACAGGGGAAGATGATTCATATCAGAAGATGTTATATGTAGTGGATGCAGAGAATGTCCGAAAAACGGTGGATTTAGGTGAACTAAAAATACAGACAGGCAAAGGCGCATTTATAGATTGGGATAAGCACTGGATAGAACATACAAAGATTACGACACCGGATATGGAGCTTTATCATGCAGGCAGCTGTAAGCGGGAAAAGACAAAAGACGGAGAAGTAGGTTATCGGTTACTGCTTAAGGATACGTCTGCGGGAGATTTTTTGGCTACGGTTATGGTAAATAAGAAAACAGGAGAACGAGTACATCAACTGGATACGGATTTACAAGATGGAAAATTACTGGCATCCTATAAAGATACCTTGTATGCATGGGATTTTCGTAATGAATCAAAGGATTTCCGTATTTATAAAACAAATGCCGACGGAAAAAATGAAGAGTTGTATCAGTCCGAAAAATACAAACCGGTAGATATGAAAGTATCCGGAAATATGCTTATGCTTCAACTGGAAGATTACCGTTTGGGTGGCATGGAACATTACACAGGAGCAGGTTATGAAGCGGCAAGATACAGTGGTGGTGAACTGATTTACTATGATATGGAGAAGCAGAAGATTACAGCGAAGTATGAGCTTGAAAAAGAGCAGGCTGTTTTCATGTCAGCAGATGCTTATGCAACATTCAAGGATGGAAAGGTGAGCTATTACAAAACCGGTCAGGATACGCCGCTCTGGACGAAGAAGATAAAGGGTTACAAGACCGGTAAAGGTGACGAGATTATCCGTTATGATTTCCAGACATATGGAGACAAGCTGTATGTTGTGTACGTGGATGATGAAAGCGGGGAGAATATGCGGATAATGGATATTATGGAACTGGAGAAATAAATTTACAAGGGGAGTGGATGATATGTGCAGAAGAAAAGTCTGGAGCGTTGTGGCAATCCTGCTGGTGTTTGGGAGTATGATTTTCTTCGCGGGAGCACCGGATTAGATGAACTGTCAGGTGACGATACGTGTAAACGGAAAAAAGATTTCATCGTATGATAATTTAAAAGTGAAAGTGTATAAAGAAGGAAAGCAGCAGAAAGTAACGGTGGTTTCAGATAAAAACCAAGTCAGGATAAAATGGGAACCGGATATTGATAAATATTTTTTGAAGTTGCAGATGTCGTTAAAAGATGAAGTGGGCAATGTTCCGGATATGAATGCAGTAATGGAATATTATCATTTTCCGGATGGAACATCTACAGTTGCGAAGTGGGATATTAATTATGTGCAGGAACACGGGAAATGGATTGTACAACACACCTGTAAGATGAAAATGGGAGATAAGAAAGAGATGACTGACAAGTATAAGTTCAAACCGGATGAAAAACAATTTTTATATTATGGTGTGTAAAAACGAGCTGTAAAGAAGGCAGTGAAGAGCTGTGAAAAAATGAGCTGAAAAGAAAGTTACAAAAAGCTGTAAAGAAAGGATTACTATACAGTCAAAAATGCCCGTGTTCGGGCGAGAAATTCATTTTTTGAGAAGAAGAGACAATTGAATACAGAAGTTCGGGGGCAGGGTAGAACTTAGAAGTTTGTTTTGCGTAGATATTTTGATATGTGTAGGTAATTTTGAAATATTTTAGTAAAATAAACTAGAATAAAAACACAAATAAATGGAATATATTCCGGATATGAATTGAAAAAAGACTTGCAATTGCAAGTCTTTTTAAAGTAGCGGGAACTGGATTTGAACCAGCGACACCACGGGTATGAACCGTGTGCTCTAGCCAACTGAGCTATCCCGCCATGAAAATATTGCCCGTAAGTACTGTTAATATTACGGATGTAAAAAGACTTGCAAGAACAAGTCTTTTTAAAGTAGCGGGAACTGGATTTGAACCAGCGACACCACGGGTATGAACCGTGTGCTCTAGCCAACTGAGCTATCCCGCCATAAAGAAATATTTTTATAAGTATGGGACCAATAGGGCTCGAACCTATGACCCTCTGCTTGTAAGGCAGATGCTCTCCCAGCTGAGCTATGATCCCATATTTACCCGGCTCTCTCAAACCGACTTCGTTATTATACAATCAAAAGTGAGGAAATGTCAACACTTTTTTTGCAAAAAATTGTAAGTATGTGATATAATATGCTCAGATGTGCGAAAAACAGCCGATTTGTGCGAATTATAAGAAGTTTTATAGAAGTTATAAAATCGGCAGACATTAATAAAACACAGGCAGGAGGACATGAAATGACAAAAGGTCGCGTATTTTTTCGAATTATTGTAGGGGGATATCTTGGATATCTGGGAATTGATCTGATAAAGAAGACGATGACAAACAGGCCGGAGAATGCAACGCTTTATCTGGTGCTGGGTGTGGCATTTGCTGTACTTGGAATCGTATGGTGTGCGAAGGCAGTCGTGATGGCAGTGAAGCATGAGTATGTGGAAAATGACGGAGAAGAGCTGGACTGCGAGGAATTATTAGAGAGCGATGTGGATGAAGACGGTAAACTGAACCGGGATAAGCTGTTAGGCAATACAGATACACAGAAGAGTGATGAACCGGTGGGAGCAGATCACAGTGAAGCCAAAAAACAGGAAGAGAATACAGATCACAATAATGTTACAGAATAAGAAATATATTCTGGGAAAGGAAATAACAGTATGAGAGTTGGAATGGGATATGATGTTCATAAACTGACAGAGAACCGCAAACTGATTCTTGGAGGAGTAGAGATCCCTTATGAGAAGGGGCTTCTGGGACATTCGGATGCGGATGTGCTGCTGCATGCGATTATGGATGCACTTCTGGGAGCGGCAGCTCTTGGTGATATCGGAAAACATTTCCCGGATACAGATCCGGCATATAAAGGAGCGTCCAGTATTGAACTTCTGAAACATGTTGGAAAGCTGATCGACGAGAAATTATATGTCATCGGTAACATTGATGCAACCATTATTGCGCAGAGACCGAAGATGGCATCTCATATTGAGCAGATGCGTAAAAATGTGGCAGAAGCACTTCACATTGATGTAGATCAGGTAAATATTAAAGCAACTACAGAAGAAGGGCTTGGATTTACCGGAACAGGTGAAGGAATCTCCTCACAGGCTATCGCATCACTGGATACGATTGCCAATTACAGTTACCAGGTCGGTCCGCAGACCGGCGGCTGCGCAGGATGTGGTGGCTGCCCGAATGTGGGAAAGTAAAGGCGGGCAGGACAAGATGCAGGTATTATAGTTGAGTTGGGAAATTACTATATCATTATATGAAATATAAAGGACTGGAAGAAGAATGGAGATTCGTAAGTTAAGTCAGGAAGAGCATAACAAAGTGCGTCCATTGTATGAGAAAGTATTTACGGAGGACAGCAAAGGATTTGTGGATTATTATTTTTCGGAAAAAACGAGAGATAATGATATATATGTAGTGGAAGAAGATGGTGAGATCTGCGCAATGCTGCACCTGAATCCATATACATTAATGGTAAATGGTGTGGAAAAACAGGCGCATTACATCGTTGCAGTAGCGACAAGAAAGGAGTATCGCGGACGTGGGTTTATGGCGGCGCTGTTAAGGCGGGCACTTCAGGATATGTATGTATCAGGAGAGAATTTTACATTCCTGATGCCGGCAGCAGAAGCAATCTATACACCACATGATTTCCGGACGGTTTATGAACAGGAACGCAGAGTATATAATTTAGCAGATGCGGCGAAGAAAGAAGCGGCAGGCATTTGTATTCGCCCGCTTAAGGAAGAAGATTGCGATACACTTGCCGAGTGGGCAAATGAAAAGCTTGCGGCAGATAAAGATGTATATGTGAAACGTGACGGCGCATACTACCTAAGGTTAATGCGGGAATGTGACAGTGACGGTGGAAAACTGATGCTGTTTCAGAATGAAACGGGGATTGAGGATTGCAGGATCTGGTTCCCGGATGAGGATGAAGATGAGACCCCGAAGATTATGACAAGGATTGTTGATGTACGCCGGATGTTGATGTCGCTCAGATTGCAGGAACTGTTATGCGTATGTTTTACAGTAACCGATTCTGCTATTGAAGAGAATAACCGCACACTGGTGCTCACCGGAACAGAGATTTCCGGGGCAATGCTGATGGATGGCAAACTGGAAAATTCCGAAGGGGAGATCCCGATTGCGGCACTTACAAGCTTTGTATTTGGTGCAAAGACAGTGGAAGAACTTTGTGAAGAGGACGGAGTCCATATGACCGAAAGAATGAAAGAGGAAATGAAAAAAATCATTCCTCTTTCTAAAATATACTTAAATGAAGTTGTATAATGCTTAACCGGAAAATGAAAGAAAAGTACTTAAATCTGATTTAATACATCAAGAAGACGTCGGTTATCGGCAGGATTCATGATACAGAAACGGAAAAATTCACCGGCTAATGATTCAAAAGAGGAGCAATCCCGGATCATGAGCCGGTTTTTGATTGCTTTTTCAAATACATCAAAGGAAGTAACTCCTTCTTTTAAAATCTCAACAAGAATAAAGTTCGCATAGGCTTTGTATGGTTTGAAGTTCAGATTATTCTTGAGTTCATCAAACATGTATGTGCGTTCGGAACAGATCAGTTCGCGGGTTTTCTTATAATAATCAGTATCGGAAAACATGCGCTCACCGGCATATGCGGCAATGCTGTTCAGACTCCATGGATTCTGGTAGAGAAGCAGATCTTTTAAGAAAGCCTCATTGCTTGTCATACCATATCCGAAACGAAGCCCCGGGGCGGCATAGAATTTGGAGACGCCGCGGATGATCATGAAATTATCGTATTTTGGAATAAGACTGACTGCGCTGACTGCTTCAATATCCGGTGCAAATTCTACATAAGTTTCATCGATCATAACAAAGATTCCGTATTCCCGGCAAGCTGCGAGGATACGTTCCATCTCACTTGTTGTGAGCGCAGAAGAAGTCGGGTTATTCGGATTGCAGATGATCGCAAGCTGATAGTCTGTTTTTAACGTCGTTATAAAGTCATCGATATCTAATTGGAAATCCTGTTCCTTTTTTAGATTATAAAAATCCATGGAACCACCATTTAAAGATAATTCTCTGGCATATTCAGAATAAGTAGGTCCAAGTACCAGTGCCCTTTTCGGGGTGCGTGTGGAAATAAGAAGCGAGATCAGCTCTGTCGATCCGTTTCCTATAACAATATGATCGGCAGATACACCGGTGTATTTGCTGATTGCTTTTTTCAGAGATCTATAATCACGGTCCGGGTAACGTGTGATCACATCCAGATGCGAAGCCAGATCTTTCTTTAACTGCTCGGACAATCCAAGCGGGTTTACATTTGCACCGAAAGAGACGATTTCTTCTTTCGGAATATGATAATAGGCTTCGATCTGCTCCAGATCGCTTCCGTGAAATTCAGGTTTTTTATCCATATCTATGTTCCTTTCCGGGGTTATCCTTAGATTTTATTCTTACAGCATTGCAATTACCAAACAAACAATGCTATAATTCATTATAGTATGTTTTTTACAAAAAGCAACGAAAGATGCAGGTGTAAGTCTTGAAAAATAAGATACAAAGATTTTCTAAAGGAGACTTCAGCGTAGAACAGCCGGAAGTTGTGTTCGAAGAGACGAATCTGGTCATGATTATCGGCGAGGGAGAAGTATATAGAGGGAGTTTCTTAATAAAAAGTAATAATGACAGAAAGATACGGGGAATATTATATCCGTCTTCTTTTCGTATCCATTTTAAAGATCAGGGATTTGACGGAGTCACATCCAGAATTGAATTTACTTATGATGGAAAGGGATTAAAACCGGGACATGTAGAACGCGGTAAGATCACGGTCGTATGTTCCGGAGGTGAATATGAGCTTGCTTTTACAGCGATCATCGAAAAGCCATATGTTATGACAACTTATGGTAAAGTACAGAGTACAGATGATTTCAGGAAGCTTGCGATCAAGGATTTCTCGGAAGCAGGAAGACTGTTCCGCTCCAGAGAATTTTACGAGATTGTCAAATATGAGAATGAGCGGACGTTTTATCTCTATGATAATATGCGAAAATGGTCGCTCGGCGAACAGGCAATGGAAGAGTTCCTTGTCGGTATTAAGCAGAAAGAATGTATTTTCCTGACGCTGCAGGGAGAAGGAATGCTCTTTGAAGATATCAAAGAACCGAATAAAGGAACGATTACGATCGTAAAGAACACATGGGGCTTCATGCCGATCCATATTGAGACAGAAGGAGCGTTTTTACGTGTTACCAAGCCGGATCTGACAACAGAAGATTTTGTCGGAAACAGTTATGAGATGGAATATCTGGTACGTCCGGAATATTTGCATGGCGGAAGAAACTATGGAACGATCCGGTTCATTACTCCGTATGAGGCATTGTCCTACGAGATTGAAGTATTACAGAATCAGGAATATGATGAGGAACATTATGTACCGGAACTGTTATATGCGCAGTCTTTAAAAGAATATATCGGTTATATGGCAGGACGTATCGAGCTGGATACATGGGTGGAGAATGCGATTGAAAATGTTGCCGCTATCCGCAGAATTAAGCCGATGAGTGAGATTTACCAGCTTCTGCAGGCACATGTTTATATTATTGGTAAGAAGTTTGAAGAAGCAAAATGGATTTTGGAGAATTATAACTATAACCGTTTCGCAATCGGAAAGGATCCGATCACAAACTGTTATTACCTGTTCCTGACGGCGCTGATTCGTGAGAATGACAGCCATATGGAGCGTGTACTGGATGAGATTGGCAAGACCTATATGCGCCATCAGGATTCCTGGCTGCTTCTCTATATGATTTTACAGATAGACGGAAGATACAAGAATCCATACAAGAGATTGGAAGTGCTGGAACAGCAGTTTGAGTTTGAAACACATGGTGTTATGTTCTATCTGGAAGCTTATTTGTGCTATCAGGCGAAGCCGACACTTCTGAAAAAGCTTGGCAAATTTGAATTACAGGTGTTGAATTTTGCAACCAAATATCGGCTGATGACGAAGGAACTGGCATTATATGTGGCGAATTTTGCAAGTCAGCATAAGTCCTACAGTGATTTGTTATTCCGCATTTTAGAGCGGATTTATAAGGTTTATAAAGATCCGATGATACTCAATACGATCTGTATTCTTCTGATCAAGGGAAATAAGAATCAGAAAAAATATTTTCACTGGTATCAGGAAGCAGTAGATTCCGAGCTTAAGATTGCCCAGTTATATGAGTATTATATGAATACTTTGGATCCATCCAGTGTAAACGGACCGCTTCCGAAGTCTGTTTTCCTGTATTTTATGCATGGAAATACACTCGGATACGAGAAGGCTGCATTTCTTTACGCTAATCTTCTGACTTATGAAGCAGACAGTGAAGAACTGTATGAAGGATACAAAGAGCAGATGAAGACATTTGCGATGGATCAGCTCAGAAAGCGACATATCACAGAATATCTTCGTATTTTATATAAGCATTTCTGTACTGAAGATATGGATTCCGAGCATATGGAAGCAATGCGCGATGTCTGCTACGCATATTCGATCTCAACGAAAGTGCCACATATGAACTGTGTGCTTGTCATTGAGAAGAATGGAGAAATCAGACAGCGTGTCCCATATACCGAAGATGAGCCGGTGATTGTCTATCTGTATGACAAAGAAGCAAGGATCATCTGGGAGTCGATAGAGGGACGTTATTATACGGATTCTATTCCATATGAGACAAAGCGTCTGTTCTATGAACCGAGATTTCTGGAAATCTGCAAGAAATATGGTGCATCTGTCGGCAAATGGAAAGACAGCGAGGAGAAAGAGACTCCGACTTTTGAAAATATTTATGTTAAAGGCTTAAGCTATTTTGAAGATAAAGATGTGTTCTGCATTTGCAGCAGAAGAATCCGGGAAGAGAATTACGAAGAAGATGATTTCCTGACGTATCTGTGTTTTGAGATGTTCCGCAGACATCAGTATGACAAAGCAACGCTGACTTATCTGGCAAATTATTACTGTGGTGCAACTGCAGATATGAAGCGGCTCTGGAAAGTGCTGCGGGAATATCAGGTTGCATCCGGCAAGATCAGTGAACGGATCATTACGCAGATGTTATTTTCAGAAGATATGTTTGATGAGGAAGCTATTTTTGAAGATTATTATCTGTCTGATAATGTATATTTTCGGCTGAAACAGGCATACCTGACGTATGCGTCAAGAGAGTATGTAATAAATGGCAGAGATACGAAATCCAGTGTTTTTGAGATCATTGCTAACGAGTGTGAGAAGAAGGAAACGCTGCCGGATATCTGCAAGATTGCGCTACTTAAGTACTATGCCGGCAGAAAATATCCGGATGAACTGGAAGAAGTTCTGCACAGAGAACTTCGGAGACTGACGGAAAAGCAGCTGATCTTTCCGTTCTATATGAAGTACCGGGCGCAGTGGCTGACAGAGCTTCAGTTGTATGATCGTACTATGCTGGCATACCGTGCGGAGCCGGGACATAAGGTGAAGCTGTTTTACAAGATCCGCAAAGGTGGGAAAGAGACACTTGGATATAAGACAGAGAATCTGCTCCCGGCATATGAGAATATTTATGTAAAACAGTTCGTGTTGTATGAAGATGAAGAACTGCATTATTATTTCCAGGATACGATTGGAAATGAAATCACAACAACGGAGAAGAAAGTGCTGACGAATGCGCATACAGTGAAGACCGGCAAATACGGAAAACTGAATGCAATGCTTTCTATGTCCCCTGCGAACCAGAGAAAAGCGATCATGGATTTTGAAGAGGAAGAGAAGATGGCAGACAGTCTTTTTAGGATGTATGAATAACAGAGAGGAAGAAATAACGTGAGAAGAGGCAGTATTATTGGCTATGATCTGAATGAAAATACCTGTCAGATCAGTTATTACGATGAGAAAAGCGATGAACCGCAGACGTTTGAGTGTGCACAGGGACAGTCGCTGATCCCTCTGAAATTAGGTTATATAAAAGAACAATGGGTATATGGAAAGGAAGCAGAACTGCTGGAACAGAAGAATCCGTCCTGCGTGGTGTCAGATCTGTTCGGCAAGGCAGTGCAGCGTAAGAAAGTGCGGATTGGAAGTAAAGTCCACGATGCAGTCTGGCTTCTGGCAAAATTCGTAGGACTTACACTGGAGGATTTTGAAGATATCCGGTTTATTACATTTTCTACGCCATATACGAATATTGATATGTCTAAGATGCTCAAAGGAATCGGCAGGCATCTTGGCGTAGACAAGGAGAATATTTACGTGCAGGATTACAAAGAAGGATTCTGCCACTATATGTTTTATCAGCCAAAAGAGCTGTGGCAGTATGAATCAGCGATGTTTTTCTGCGATGGACAGACGATCAGAGCGTATATGCTCCGGAGGATGAATGTGGCAAATGGTCAGAACCGTGATATGTTTGTGACGGTAGATGAAGTCGCAAGTGCGCAGATCCAGGAGATGGAAGCGATTTACCCTGTGCTGAATAGGGAAAAAGCGAAGAGCGCGGATGAAAGTTTTCGTCTGTTTATCCAGAATGTGTTTGAGAAAAAGGTCGTATCGTCTGTGTACCTGACTGGGGCGGCATTTGAAAATAAATGGTATCCGAATTCATTGAAAGTGCTCTGCAATGGAAGACGTGCATTCGTGGGTGATAATCTGTACAGTAAAGGTGCCTGCTACACTTCCATGCGAAAATATCGCAATTATAATGAAGGACCGGTATATCTGGATGACACACGCATGACAGAACAGATCAGTCTGCGTATGCGCATTGGTGGCAAAGAAGGATGGTATCCGGTCGTTGCTTGGGGAACACACTGGTATGAAGCAGATGGACAATGGGAGGTAATCCTGGAAGATACATCTGATATTGAGATTCATGTGGAGACTCTTGCCGGAGATGAACTCCAGGTAGAAAAAGTATCTCTGGATGGTCTGAAAGAGCGGAGAGATTATTCGCTCCGCCTGCGGATCGAAGTGATGTTTCTGGATGAAAGAACCTGTAAGATGACATTCAAGGATGTCGGCTTTGGAGAATTTTTTGAAGCTTCGGATTTTCAGGTGGAAAAGGTTATACATTTAGGAGGAATCAATGGGCAGTTTAATTCTATGTCATAAAAAACATGCCAGACAACCATATGTGATTGCCAGAGGCCATATCAGGATCTATACATTAGAGGAGCTGTGTTATTTCATCTGTAATAATCTCTATCTGATCGACTATACACTGATCAACAGACAGCTGTGTGAGTGGATCAGGACGGAGCTGCAGATGTATGAACTTGCAGATGCGCTGCAGGAAGAGCTGGATAACCATTGCACGGAAGAAGATTTTATTCTTAAGATATTGCAGCAGTCAACAATGTATGCATCTTCGGAGATTATAAAGATACAGAGTATTCTGGAAAAGCTGCAGGACCAGAGAGAAGTGGAGAGATTCAAGCTGAAAGCGGACAGCCTGATGAAAAACGGAGAATATGCAGATGCGATTCTTGTTTACCGGACGATCATTGATGGTAAGCGGGATGATTCGGTAGGAAAGCCGTTTTATGCAAAAGTGTATGGTTGTCTGGGAAGTGCATACGGCAGACTTTTTTTGTATGAGGAAGCGGCACAGGCGTATGAAGAATCTTACAAACTGCAGGAGAACGAAGATGTGTTAAAAGCGTATCTTTACTGCAACTATCATGCGCTTCCGGAGGAAGAGTATACAAAGATGTTGTCAGGCAATTCCAGATATCTTGGTATTGATGCGGAATTAAAAGAAAAAAGAGCGGATATCCGTGCCGATATTGAGATTGGAGAAGAAGGAAAAGAAATTGAATACCGAAAACGCCGATATCGTGGGATTGACAAGAAATAAAGAATATGATACTATAACAGAGCAATTTAGCGTGGTAAAGCAATCAATTGATGAATTGATAAAACAACGCAGTGTGCAAAGCAGACATACCATGAATACAGGAGGATGAAGTTATGAAAAAAAGACTGGCAATGGTGCTTGCAGTGACGTTACTTGCAATGACAGTGTTCGTAGGCTGTGGAAGCAAGGATAATAGCTCTGACAAAAATAGTAAGAAAGAATATACCGAGAAGAAGTCCGGTGACAAATTTACCGTAGGATTTGACCAGGATTTCCCACCGATGGGATTTGTTGGTGACGATGGCGAATATACAGGATTCGATCTGGAACTGGCACAGGAAGTGTGCAAGAGACAGGGATGGAAGTATGTCGCAAAACCAATCGCATGGGATTCGAAAGATGCAGAATTAAAATCCGGTGGAATTGACTGTATCTGGAACGGATTTACCATGGATGGAAGAGAAGATAAGTATACATGGTCCAAACCATATCTTAACAATGAACAGGTATTTGTAGTCAGAAAAGATTCTGGTATCAAATCCGAAAAAGATCTGGAAGGAAAAGTCGTAGACGTTCAGACAGATTCTTCTGCACAGGCTGCGTTAAAAGAAAAGGCAGATCTGTCTTCAACTTTTGGCAATCTGGAAGTTGTAGCAGATTATAATACAGGACTTATGAATCTGGAATCCGGATCCGCAGATGCAGTTGCTATGGATACAGTTGTAGCTGCTTACCAGATTGAGAAGAGAAAAGCTGATTTCACAATCTTGGATTATGAGATTGCAGCAGAGGAATACGGAGTAGGATTTGCCAAAGGAAATAAAGCAGTCCGTGATCAGGTAGAGAGCACATTGGAAGAGATGGCAAAAGACGGAACGATGGCTAAGATTTCCCAAAAGTGGTTTAAGAAAGATATTACGATCATTGGTAAATAATTAAAATAATTATAAAATAATCAAAAGGGGCTGTCTTTACAGACGGCCCATTTTTCTAGGAGAGGAGACATTCCTATGACAGTATCAATTATGTTATCGAAGCTGGGGGAAGGAATGGTAGTCACATTAATGCTTTTTGCAGTGACACTGTTGTTTTCATTACCGCTTGGGCTTCTGGTTTCGTTTGGACGTATGGCAAAAAATGTAGTTATCCGTACTATTTTTAAGGCATACATATCGATCATGCGTGGAACGCCGCTCATGTTACAGCTTATGGTAATTTATTTCGGCCCATATTATATATTCGGCATCACAAACAGTCCAAGCTGGAAGAACAGTGCAGTAGCAATCGGATTTGTGTTAAACTATGCGGCATATTTTGCCGAAATCTACAGAGGTGGCATTGAATCCATGCCGAAAGGACAGTATGAAGCTGCACAGATATTAGGATACAGCAAGGCACAGACATTTATGCGCATTATTCTTCCGCAGGTAATCAAGATCATCCTTCCATCTATTACGAATGAGACGATTACACTTGTGAAGGACACATCCCTTGCATTTACAATCGGAATTATGGAGATGTTTACAATCTCTAAAGCACTGGCTGCATCACAGACGACGATGCTTCCATATGTATTTGCGGGAATTTTCTATTATGTATTTAACCTGATTGTGGCATTTTTGCTTGAGCTTCTGGAAAAGAAACTGAATTATTATAGATAGGAGGAGATGTCATGAGCTTATTGGAAATTAATCATATGAAAAAAAGTTTCGGAGAAGTGGAAGTTCTAAAAGACATTTCCATGAAAGTAGAAGAAGGAGAAGTGTTTGGTATTATTGGACCGTCCGGTTCGGGAAAATCCACACTGCTGCGTTGTGCAACGGGACTGGAGACACCGGATTCCGGCGAGATCCATTATAATGGTACATTCGGTCTTGTTTTCCAGAACTTTAATTTGTTCCCTCATTTTTCAGTTCTGAAAAATATTGTGGATGCGCCACTTCGTGTGCAGAAAAGAAACAAAGAAGAAGTATACAAAGAGGCACGGGAACTTCTTAAAAAGATGGGACTTGCTGATAAGGAAAACGCATATCCTTTCCAGCTGTCGGGAGGACAGCAGCAGCGTGTATCTATCGCAAGAGCACTTGCAATGAAACCGGATATTCTCTTCTTTGATGAACCTACATCAGCACTTGATCCAGAGCTGACAGGTGAGATATTGAAGGTTATCAAAGACCTTGCGGCAGAGCATATGACGATGGTGATTGTTACACATGAGATGAATTTTGCAAAGAATGTATCCAACCATATCATATTTATGGACGGCGGTGTGATTGCACTCCAGGGAACGCCGGAAGAAGTATTTGGTTCGGACAACGAGCGTATGAAAGAGTTCTTAGGAAAGTTTGCCGAAAATTAAATGTATTGATTTTCGGCAGACCTTGTATTATACTAATCGAGTAATGGAGTAAATTGAAAACGAATAAGGAGTCTTGCATTCATGGGTGAATTGGAAAAAATGACAACAGGTTTGAGCGAGGAATGCGGAGTGTTTGGAGCCTATGATATGGACGGAGGCGATGTTGCCCCATCTGTATATTATGGGCTTTTTGCGTTACAGCACAGAGGACAGGAAAGTTGCGGTATTGCTGTGACAGATACATATGGTGAACGCAAAGTGCATTCAAAAAAGGGACTGGGACTTGTAAATGAAGTGTTTGATGAAGAAGCGTTACAGACACTGCACGGTAATCTGGGCGTTGGACATGTCAGGTATTCAACAGCCGGAGGAACGAGAGCAGAGAATGCAATGCCGCTTGTACTGAAATATGTCAAAGGTACACTGGTAATTGCGCATAACGGTAATCTAACGAATGCGATCGAGCTGAGAAGAGAACTGGAGTATACCGGAGCTATTTTCCAGACGACGATTGATTCGGAAGTGATCGCTTATCATATTGCGCGTGAAAGACTGAATGTTTCCTGCGCAGAAGATGCAGTAAAAAATGCGATGAAGAAGATCAAAGGTGCCTATGCGCTGGTCGTGAGTTCACCGCGTAAACTGATTGGAGCGAGAGATCCATTTGGATTGAAACCACTGTGTATCGGTAAGAGAGACAATACATATTTTCTTGCATCAGAGAGTTGTGCAATTGCTGCTGTAGATGCAGAGTTTGTACGTGATGTGGAGCCGGGAGAGATCATAACAATTACGAAGAATGGTATTACTTCTGATAAGTCTATGGCAATTTCGCCTGAGAAGCAGGCAAGATGTATTTTTGAATATATTTATTTCGCGCGTATGGACAGTACGATTGATAATGTGAATGTTTATCATGCACGTATCCTTGCCGGAAAGGCACTGGCAGAGTCCTATCCGGTAGAGGCAGATCTGGTTGTTGGTGTGCCGGATTCCGGTCTGGTGGCTGCAAAAGGCTATTCTGAACAGTCAGGAATCCCTTATGGAATGGCATTTCATAAGAACAGCTATGTCGGAAGAACATTTATTAAGCCGAAACAGAGCCAGAGAGAGAGTAGTGTAAAGATCAAGCTGAATGTAATTGAAGAAGTTGTAAAAGGCAAGAGAATTGTTATGGTAGATGATTCGATTGTTCGCGGAACAACAAGTGCGAATATTATTAAGATGTTGAAGAAAGCAGGGGCAAAAGAAGTGCATGTAAGAATCAGCTCGCCGCCGTTTTTGCATCCATGTTATTTCGGTACAGATGTTCCGTCAGATGATCAGCTCATTGCACATTCGCATACGACAGAACAGATCCGGGAGATGATCGGAGCCGATTCTCTTGGATATATGGAAGTTGAGAAGTTGAAAGATATGGTTGGGGATTTAAGTTACTGTGATGCCTGTTTTACAGGCAATTATCCGATGAAAGTGCCGGGCAGAGATGTATCCCTTGCCTTTGAGTAGAAGATATAAATTATTTAAATATAATTCAGAATAAGGAGAAAAAAACGATGACAAACGACAGATATCAGAGCCCACTTTCAGAAAGATATGCCAGCAAAGAGATGCAGTATATTTTTTCGCCGGACAAGAAGTTCCGCACATGGAGAAAACTGTGGATTGCACTTGCAGAGACAGAGAAAGAGCTGGGACTTCCAATTACCCAGGAACAGATTGATGAATTAAAAGCGCATGCAGAAGACATTAATTATGATGTCGCAAAGGAACGTGAAAAGGTAGTGCGTCATGACGTAATGTCTCATGTATATGCATATGGAAAACAGTGTCCGAAGGCAAAAGGAATTATTCATCTTGGAGCAACATCCTGTTATGTAGGAGATAATACAGATATTATCCTGATGTCCGAGGCACTGGATATTGTGAAGAAAAAACTGGTAAATGTAATTGCAGAACTTGCCAAATTTGCGGATGAGCATAAGAATATGCCGACGCTTGCATTTACACATTTCCAGCCGGCGCAGCCGACAACGGTTGGAAAACGTGCAACTTTGTGGATGCAGGAATTTATGATGGACTTGGAAGATCTGGAGTATGTAAAAGGAAGCTTGAAGATGCTTGGCTCAAAGGGGACTACCGGTACACAGGCAAGTTTCCAGGAACTGTTTGATGGAGATCAGGAGACGATTGATAAGATCGATCCAATGATCGCACAGAAGATGGGATTTGAGGCATGTTATCCGGTTTCAGGACAGACTTACTCCAGAAAAGTAGATACAAGAGTAATTAATGTACTGGCAGGAATTGCTGCGAGTGCACACAAATTCAGCAATGACATCCGTCTGCTTCAGCACTTAAAAGAAGTAGAAGAACCATTTGAAAAGACACAGATCGGATCATCCGCAATGGCTTACAAGCGTAATCCGATGAGAAGCGAGAGAATTGCATCTTTATCCAGATATGTGATAGTAGATGCGCTGAATCCGGCAATCACATCTGCAACGCAGTGGTTTGAGAGAACGCTGGATGATTCCGCAAATAAACGTCTGAGTGTGCCGGAAGGATTCCTTGCAATTGATGGTATTCTGGATCTCTGCCTGAATGTTGTAGATGGACTGGTTGTATATCCGAAAGTAATCGAGAAACGTCTGATGTCAGAGCTTCCATTTATGGCAACAGAGAATATTATGATGGATGCTGTAAAAGCAGGCGGTGACCGTCAGGAGTTACATGAAAGAATCCGTGAGCTTTCTATGGAAGCAGGACGCAATGTAAAAGAAAAAGGGCTGGACAATAATCTTCTGGAACTGATTGCAGCAGATCCGGCATTCAATCTGAGTGTTGATGAACTGAAGAAGACAATGGATCCGTCCAAATATGTTGGACGCGCACCGGTTCAGGTAGACAATTATCTGAACAATGTTGTACGCCCAATGCTTGAAGAGAATAAAGAAATTCTTGGAATGACAGCGGAAATTAACGTGTAAAATATATGGAATATATAAAGAATATCTATAGATGAAACGAATAGATAGAAGTTACAAACGTGCAATAGTAATTGTGACGAAAAAATCTTTAATGATGAAAATAACTTGACAAAAAAACGGTGTAAGCGAACGAGTTTACGCCGTTTTTTGTATGTAAAATAATAAGCGCGATTGCACACAATGTATAAAATACACAAAGAAAATATAGAAGGTTTTGTACATATTGCGCTGTATATAGATAAGTGTTATGATAGGTGTAATGAATAAGTTCGTATAAATATACGGAAAATCTATACAAAGAAAAGGGGGATGTAACAATGAAAACATTAAACGATCTTGTTCTGACAATTCAGCACTATCTGTCTGATTATGTGTTGATCATCGCACTTCTCGGAGGTGGAATCTGGTTCACATTTAAGCTTGGTTTTATTCAAGTACGTGGATTTGGAGAAGGAATGCGCCGGACTTTTGGCGGCCTGTTCAGTAAAAAAGGCAATGCTGACAAAGATGGAATGTCATCATTCCAGGCACTGGCAACAGCAATTGCAGCTCAGGTAGGAACCGGTAATATCGCCGGAGCGGCGACCGCTCTTGCAATCGGAGGACCGGGAGCTATTTTTTGGATGTGGATTGCAGCATTCCTGGGAATGGCAACGATCTTTGGCGAGGCTGTACTTGCACAGAAGTATAAGCAGGTAGGATCTGACGGAGAGATCACAGGAGGACCTGTATATTATATCCGTGCAGCATTTAAAGGAACGTTTGGAAAAGTACTTGCCGGAATTTTTGCAGTATTGATCATCCTGGCGCTTGGATTTATGGGTAATGCAGTACAGTCCAATTCCATCGCAGCAGCCTTCCATACAGCATTTGGTGTGCCACAGGCAGCAGTTGGTGTTGTAGTTGCACTGATCGCGTTATTTGTATTCGTAGGTGGTATGCAGCGTATCGCAAAAGTAACAGAGACGATCGTACCGATCATGGCAGCTTTCTATATTCTTGGTGCGCTGATTGTTATTATTTATAATTATAAGAATATTCCATATGCATTCCAGGCAATTGTCGTTGGAGCATTTAATCCGTCAGCAGTATCCGGTGGTGCTGTGGGTGCGACATTAAAACTTGCGCTTACAAAAGGTGTTGCAAGAGGATTGTTCTCTAATGAGGCTGGTATGGGTTCTACCCCACATGCGCATGCAGTTGCAAAAGTAGATCATCCGGTCGAGCAGGGATTTGTTGCAATGATCGGTGTATTTATCGATACGTTTATCGTACTAAACCTGACAGCATTTGTAATTATTACAACGAAGTCTATTCCAAGTGGTAAGACAGGTGCAGAGTTAAGCCAGTATGCATTCTCTACATTGTATGGAAAAGGCGGAGATATCTTTATCGCGATTTGTATGTTCTTCTTCGCATTTTCAACAATTATTGGCTGGTATTTCTTTGGACAGGCAAATATTAAGTATCTGTTTGGACCAAAAGCTGTAAAAGTATATTCCGTATTAGTTGCTGTGTGCGTAGTGCTTGGATCACTTGCACAGGTAGATCTCGTATGGAATATGGCAGACTGCTTCAACTCCATGATGGTAATTCCGAACTTTATCGGTCTGATTGTTCTGAGCGGTACGATTAAGAAGTTGCATGATGATTACTATCAGAACTTTAAAAAGAATAAATAGATATTATCTATAAGTGGATGAAATGCAGGACAATCATAAATGTCGTTTTTTATAGACGCTTTTAATAAATATTATAAAATCAACTAATAAATATAACAAAAATTAGGAATGAAAATTGTGCATACTCACCAAAATAATATTAATTAGTATAATGGGTTGCAAAAAAAGTTACAATAAGTTATTATAGACATAGGCAATAAATAATATAAAAAATGTCTATGAAAATTGTGTAATGATTTTCTATGAAAAGAATATTCGTGGGATGATGTTTTCCAAGAGAGAGTTGAACGGATCAGCCGCCGAAGAGGCAAGCCGGACATACATGGTGGGTATGCAAAAAGGTGAAACTTTCAGGCAAAAGGACTGGAAAATGTACCACATTCTGAATCTTGTGCTGTGTGATAAAGCTTATCGATGATTTCAATTTATCAGGGCAAAAGACAGGAAGGACGCCGTAGATATAATTGTATATCTGGACGTCCTTTTTTATTTGGAATACCGATGACTTTTATTGTATTTATCGATTGCCGAGGCAACAGGCCGGAAAGGAGGATACGGTTCAGGATGAACAGGGGGAAATATATAGTCTTGACCAATAATCCACTGGTCTTCGATAAGCTTGAGAAGACACACGAAGTAATATATCTGGAAACTACTTATGAAGGACTTCTCCGGGAAGTCAGAGACAGAATACATGACGGACATTTACTTCTGACGCATCCGTTATCCGGAAGCGTGAAGCCAAATGAGACACCATACAAATCGGTTTTGATTTCAGCTGGAAAGGAGGAAGTGGACAGAAGGTCGCTTACGATTATAGAAAATGCAATCGATGCATGCCATAAATTCCAAGATAAGACTGGACGATATGGAGAAAGCGTACTGGAAGATTTTCAGTTGATTGACTGGACTCTGCTGGAAAGCGGCCTGGCATCAGCAGATGCCTGGTAAGTCATTGAGTGAGGTTGTCGAGCGTTGCAGCTTAAACAATATAATTTTTTTAAGGAGGGAACTTAAAGTGAGATTAGAAATGGGACACATTTACATCAAGGATATTCAGTTTGCATCTGAGTCAAAGATTGAAGACGGAATCCTTTATGTATCCGAAGAAGCCGTTAAGGCAGTAGCTCTTGAGGACGAAAAGATTAAGAGCGTATCATTTGACATTGCAAAACCGGGTGAGTCTGTAAGAATCACACCTGTTAAAGATGTTATCGAACCTAGAGTTAAAGTTGAAGGAAGAGGAGGAATCTTCCCGGGAGTTATCTCTAAAGTAGACACAGTTGGAGAAGGAAAGACTTACGCATTAAAAGGAATGGCTGTTGTTACAGCTGGTAAGATCGTGGGATTCCAGGAAGGTATCATTGATATGACAGGTCCTGGAGCAGATTACACACCATTCTCCAAGACATTAAACCTGGTTATGGTATGTGAGCCAATTGACAATATCAAACAGCATGAATACGAAAAAGCAGTTCGTTTCGCTGGATTCAGAGTTGCAACTTACATTGGTGAGTTAGCACGTGATCTGACACCGGATGAGACAAAAGTTTACGAGACATGCACAATCAAAGAAGGAATGGAAAAATATCCGGACCTGCCGAGAGTTGCATATGTACAGATGCTTCAGAGCCAGGGACTTCTTCATGACACATATGTATATGGTGTAGATGCTAAGAAAATCGTTCCTACAATTTTAAGCCCTACAGAGATCATGGACGGAGCAATTGTTTCCGGTAACTGTGTATCTGCATGTGATAAGAACCCTACATATGTTCATCTGAACAACCCGGTTGTACATGACTTATTTGAACAGCACGGAAAAACATTAAACTTTGTTTGCCAGATTATCACAAACGAGAACGTATATCTTGCTGATAAACAGCGTTCTTCTGACTGGACAGCAAAACTTTGCAAGATGTTAGACCTGGATGGAGTTATTGTATCTCAGGAAGGATTCGGTAACCCGGATACAGACCTTATCATGAATTGTAAGAAGATTGAAGCAGAAGGCGTTAAGACTGTAATCATCACAGACGAGTATGCCGGACGTGATGGAAAATCTCAGTCACTTGCTGATGCTGATCAGGCTGCTGATGCAGTAGTAACAGGCGGAAATGCAAACCAGGTAGTTATCCTGCCGAAACTTGACAAAGTAATTGGAACTCTTGACTATGTAACAAAGATTGCTGGTGCAAGTGAAGAGACACTGCGCGAGGACGGATCTCTTGAAGTTGAGCTTCAGGTTCTGACAGGCGCAACAAACGAAACTGGTTTCAATAAACTGAGTGCAAGATAAGGAATGGAGGATATAGAATAATGGCTAAATTAAAAGTTGTTCATTACATCAATCAGTTCTTTGCACAGATTGGTGGAGAAGAAAAAGCAGATTACCCGGTTGAACTGCGTGTTGGCGAAGTTGTTGGACCAGGTATGGCATTAACACAGAATTTTAAAGATGAAGCAGAGATCATTGCAACAATCGTATGTGGTGACTCTTATTTCAACGAGAATCTTGAAAAAGCAAAAGCAGAGATTCTTGAGATGGTTAAAGAACAGGCTCCGGACATCTTTATTGCAGGACCGGCTTTCAACGCTGGACGTTACGGAGTTGCCTGCGGTACTATCGCAGCAGCAGTTCAGGAAGAACTTGGTATTCCTTCCCTGACTGGTATGTATGTAGAGAACCCAGGTGCTGATATGTTTAAAAACCAGGTATACATGGTCTCTACAAAGAACAGTGCAGCAGGTATGAGAGACGCTGTTAAGAAGATGGCTCCTCTGGCTGTTAAACTTGGAAAAGGTGAGAAAATCGGTTCTTCTGCAGAAGAAGGATATATGCCGAACGGTATTCGTGTAAACTTCTTTGAAAAAGAAAGAGGATCTCAGAGAGCTGTTAAGATGCTCATTAAGAAACTGGCTGGAAAACCTTTCGAGACAGAGTTCCCAATGCCAGACTTCGACAGAGTTGATCCGAATCCGGCTGTAAAAGACCTTGCACATGCTAAGATCGCATTAGTTACTTCCGGTGGTATCGTTCCGAAGGGAAATCCGGATCACATCGAAAGTTCAAGTGCTTCCCACTATGGTGAGTATGATATTACAGGTGTTACGGATCTGACAGAAGACACATATGAGACAGCTCATGGTGGATACGATCCAGTATACGCAAATGAAGACGCTGACCGTGTACTTCCGGTTGATGTTCTTCGTGATATGGAAAAAGAAGGAATTATCGGTGAGTTACATCACTTATTCTATACTACAACAGGAAATGGTACTGCTGTTGCATCTGCAAAAGCATTTGCTGATGAATTCTCTAAGAAACTGGTAGCTGATGGGGTAGATGCAGTAATCCTCACATCTACTTGAGGTACCTGTACACGTTGCGGTGCAACGATGGTAAAAGAAATTGAGAGAGCAGGAATTCCGGTAGTACATATCTGTACAGTAACACCAATTTCCATGACAGTTGGTGCTAACAGAATCGTTCCGGCTATCGCAATCCCTCATCCACTTGGAAATCCGGCACTGGATAAAGATGAGGAAAAAGAACTTCGTCGTAAGATCGTAGAGAAAGCTCTGAAAGCTCTTACAACAGAGGTTGACGGACAGACTATTTTCGAGTAGAGTATGAGAATACTATTAATGAAAAGGAGACGTAACAGACATGGATAAGATTTATGATGTTATCGTTCTTGGTGCAGGACCTGCCGGATTAGCGGCAGGACTGTATGCAGGAAGAAGTCGTCTTTCTGTACTGATTCTTGAAAAAGGACAGGACGGAGGACAGATTGCAATCACAGATGAGATCGAGAACTATCCGGGACAGATCGTAGAAGGTGAGTCCGGACCGTCCCTGATCGCAAGAATGACAGAACAGGCAGCTAAATTCGGAGCTGAGCGTGTATCTGACACAATTACAGAAGTATCTCTTGAGGGAGATGTAAAAGTGTTAAAGAGCTCAAAAGCAGAATACAAAGCAAGACATGTCATCCTCGCTACAGGAGCTCATGCAAGACCAATCGGATGCAAAGGGGAAGCAGAGTTCACAGGAAAAGGTGTTTCTTACTGTGCAACATGCGATGCAAACTTCTTTGAGGATTTCGAGGTATACGTAGTTGGTGGAGGAGACTCCGCAGTAGAAGAAGCTATGTATCTGACAAAATTTGCAAGAAAAGTTACAATCATTCACAGACGTGACGAACTTCGTGCTGCAAAATCCATTCAGGAAAAGGCTTTCAAGAACCCAAAACTGCACTTTATGTGGGATACAGTTGTAGAAGAAGTCGGTGGAGATGATATTCTCCAGTGGATGAAAGTGAAAAATGTGAAAACTGGTGAAGTTACAACAGTGGAAGCAGATGAAGAAGACGGAATGTTTGGTGTGTTCGGATTTATCGGAACAGTACCGAATACAAAACCGTTTGAAGGAATTATCGACATGGATGAGCGTGGATACATCAAGACAGATGCAGACATGCATACAAACATCCCGGGTGTATATGCAGCAGGTGATGTTCGTGTGAAGAGCCTGAGGCAGGTAGTAACTGCAGCAGCTGATGGAGCAATCGCAGCCGTTCAGGTTGAGAGAAGTATGTCAGATTATTTCTAAAACCTTTTTAATTCGTCAAATTTTGTATTTAATAAGGAGAGATAAGCAATGTTAGAAGTAGATAAGAAAACATTTGAAGAAGAAGTATTAAAAGCAGAAGGATATGTATTTGTAGACTTTTTCGGTGATGGATGTGTTCCATGCCAGGCTCTGATGCCAAAAGTACATGAATATGCAGATACATATGGTGACAAGATGAAATTCACATGCCTGAATACAACAAAGGCACGTCGTCTTGCAATCTCTCAGAAAATCTTAGGTCTGCCGGTTATGGCAATTTACAAAGACGGAGAGAAAGTAGAAGAGCTGGTAAAAGATGATTGTACACCAGAGTCTATCGAAGAGTTGATTAAGAAATACATCTAATCTGGATGTTGTTTCTATAATCATAGATATTTGATCAAGTTGTTAGTATACAATACAAGAAAGGAGAAAGAGTAATTATGGCTATTTTAGAAGGCAAAAAAGCAATAATTATCGGAGACCGTGATGGAATTCCGGGACCGGCTATCGCAGAATGCGTAAAAACAGCTGGTGCTGAAGTAATTTTCTCATCAACGGAATGTTTCGTCTGAACAAGCGCAGGCGCAATGGATCTGGAAAACCAGAAGAGAGTAAAAGAGTTCGCAGAGGAGTATGGTGCAGAGAACTTAGTAGTAGTTCTTGGTGCAGCAGAAGGCGAAGCTGCAGGTCTTGCAGCTGAGACTGTAATGTTAGGCGATCCTACTTTCGCAGGTCCATTGACAGGAGTCCAGCTTGGACTTACGACTTATCACGTATGTGAGCCAGAGATCAAAAAGGAATTTGACGAAGCAGTTTATGATGAACAGGTAAGCATGATGGAAATGGTTCTTGACGTAGACGACATCGTAGATGAGATGAATGCTATCAGAGAGCAGGCAGCAGAAAACTAATCATTTTTTGTTAAAGATCATGTTGTGTTTAGAGGGCGAACCCGGTGCGATCCCCGCATAAGGGGAGCCCTCTTTTTGTCTTGATTGTATACGACAAAGTAAAAGTTTACGTAAAAGGAAAGGTGGAAAACCAATGAACAGTGTAATTAAGGGAGCAAGCTATGTATTAGCACACACTCCAGATATGGTTTTATATAATGGAACAACTCAGACAACAGAAAGAATCGTTAACCCGGAATCAGAGTATCTGAAAGAGGTACCGAAGCACTTACGTTCTTATGAGGATGTTGTAGCTTACTGGCCGAACCAGACATACATCGGAAATGCTCATCCGGATCAGTTAGCTGAGATTGAGTTCCCATACTTCGACAAG
Organism: Dorea hominis; assembly: GCF_014287705.1. NCBI lineage: Bacteria > Bacillati > Bacillota > Clostridia > Lachnospirales > Lachnospiraceae > Dorea > Dorea hominis. The sequence goes on from NZ_JACOOY010000005.1 coordinate 27,421, forward strand.
AAGATGGAAGGCGCAGAGCGTTATGGAAAATATGGTGAGATCATGCCGGAAGAAGAGTTCCTTCTTTTAGTTCAGGCTTGTGATATGTTTGAAGTAGTAAGACTGGAGAAAGCATTCGTAGCAGCACACAAAGATGCATTTGCAGCTGACCCGGTTATCACTGAAGATATTGTAGCTCTGTTACATGAAGGTGTAGAGATCGATGAGATCGAAGCACTGATTAAAGACGATCACGCAGAGCCTCTTTACTTCGAAGACAAATTAGTTGGATGTGTAAAACCAGCTCATGATATCGATGTAAACTTATCTTCTCACGTTATGCATGAAAACTTAATGAGTAAAGCATCTAGTGTTTTAGCACTGCTTTACGGAGTTAAAAATGCAGGAATCGAAAAATCTGACGTAGAGTATGTTATCGATTGTGCTGAGGAAGCATGTGGAGATATGAACCAGAGAGGTGGAGGAAACTTCGCTAAAGCAGCAGCTGAGATTGCCGGACTGTCTAACGCTACAGGATCTGACGCAAGAGGATTCTGTGCAGCACCGACACACGCACTGATCGAAGCAGCAGCACTCGTTAAATCCGGAGCATACAAATGCGTAGCTGTTACAGCAGGTGGATGTACAGCTAAATTAGGAATGAACGGAAAAGACCATGTGAAAAAAGAACTTCCGATCTTAGAGGACTGCCTGGGCGGATTCTGTGTGATCATCGCAGAGAACGACGGAGTAAACCCGGAGATCGATCTGAACATGTTAGGACGCCACACAGTAGGAACTGGATCTGCACCGCAGAACGTAATCGGAAGCCTGGTAGCTGATCCGCTTGACAGAGCAGGAATGAAGATTACAGATATCGATAAATTCTCACCGGAGATGCAGAACCCGGATATCACAAAACCGGCAGGAGCAGGAGATGTACCGCTTGCAAACTATAAGATGATCGCTGCTCTGGCAGTAAAGAGAGGCGAGCTTGACAGAAAAGAGCTGGCAGCATTTACAAAAGATCACGGACTGACCGGATGGGCACCGACACAGGGACATATCCCGTCAGGAGTACCATTTGTAGGATTTGCACGTGAAGATATCTTAGAAGGAAAGATCAAAAATGCCATGATCATCGGAAAAGGAAGTCTGTTCCTTGGACGTATGACAAACTTATTCGATGGAGTATCTTTCGTAATTCACGGAAATACAGCAGCTGAAGAAGAAGCAGCATCCGGAGTATCAGAGGAAGAAGTAAAAGGCTTAATCGCAAAAGCAATGAAAGATTTTGCAGCGACCCTGATGGCAGAATAAGGGGGTACATTATAATGGCAGATAAAATTGAAAAAATGATCGCAGAGACCTTCCTTGAGATGGCGCAGGGACTGGAAACAGGAAGCTTTGGTAAAAGACCGAAGATCGCGCTTACAGGAATGGGATCTGAGCATGGCGAAGAGAATGCGATGGAAGCAGCGCTCATGGCTGCAAAAGAAGGGATTGATGTTTATTACATTGGATCTCTGGAAGCAGAAGGCGTTACAACCGTCAAAGTGGCAGATGATGAGGAAGGCCACAAAAAGATGGAAGAAATGCTGGCAAACAAGGAAGTAGACGGAGCAGTTACCATGCATTTCCCATTCCCGATCGGAGTATCCACAGTCGGACGTGCGATCACACCATCCAAGGGAAAAGAAATGTTCGTGGCAAATACAACCGGAACATCTAGTGCAGACCGTATCGAAGGAATGATCAAGAATACGATTTACGGAATCATTGCAGCAAAAGCATGTGGAAAAGTAAATCCTACAGTTGGAATCCTGAATGTAGACGGTGCACGCCAGACAGAAAAAGCATTAAAAGAATTAAAAGAAAACGGATATGACATTACATTTGCAGAGTCAGCAAGAGCAGACGGTGGATGTGTCATGAGAGGAAATGACGTACTGCAGGGAACTCCGGATATCATGGTAACAGATTCCCTTACAGGAAATATCCTGATTAAGATGCTGTCTTCATACACAACGGGAGGAAGCTATGAGGCAACAGGTTACGGATATGGACCTGGAATCGGAGAAGGATATGACCAGTTAGTCATGATCGTATCAAGAGCAAGTGGAGCACCGCTTATCGCAGGAGCTATCCGCTATGCAGCACAGCTTGTAAGAAGCAAAGTATTTGAAATCGCAAAAGCAGAGTTTGCAGCAGCAAACAAAGCTGGATTAAAAGCGATTCTTGAGGCAAGAAAGGCAGCGAACAAACCGGCAGCGGCTGAAGAAGATGTAAAAGAGCCACCGAAGGAGATCGTTACAAGCCAGATCGCAGGAATCGAAGTTATGGATCTTGAGGATGCAGTTAAAGTCCTGTGGAAACTCAATATTTATGCAGAGAGCGGAATGGGATGTACCGGACCGATCATCCGTGTATCGGATGCAAATCTTGCAAAAGCTGAAGAAGAATTAAAGAAAGCCGGATATATTAATTAGTCTGATGATAAAAAAGTCATAGTCTGACCGGGTGGCGTTTTGACAATGTGTCAAGACGCCACTTTCTTTTATTTGTGAGTCAATTTATAATGAACTTATAAGAGAAAGAACCGGAAAGGCTGGTGGCATTATGGAACTCGTATTAAAGAAATTAAATCAGGGATTGGAAGTGGAAGGAATATGTGCATTCCGCAGTAAGATGACAACAAGAAATACTGTGACCGGAATATTTGTTCTGGTAAGTCTGGCACTCTTATATCTGGGCGTGACAACCTGGAAGGGAAAAGGAGAAGGATTGCCGGATGGGGCCGCCATGCACCAGGCGGTGATAGAAGAAACACATACAGGACCGGCAGGAGCGAACCTATTTGCAGGAACAGCAGGAGCGAACCTATTTGCAGGAACAGCAGGAGCGAAAGTTAATTTTAAAGATATGTCTGAACATAGAAAAGCAGCTATGGGAATGACAGTGTCTGGAAAGACAGATGTAAAATCAGCACTTAAAACAAAAGCATCAGTTGCAAAATCGACCGCTGCAAAAGCACCAGTTGCGAGATCATCAGTTGCGAGATCAGCAACCAGAGTTTCAAAGCCTGCTATGAAAAAGTCTGTGAAGAGATCGTATGCAGCAACAGTTAGCGAATCTGAAAATGAGACAAAGGCGGCAACTGTCAAAGAATCTGTGAAGACGGCTCTTTCGGATTCTTCGGTGGCAGAAGATACAAAGAAAAAGCTGGAGACGGAAGTTCCATGGAGTGTGACACTTGATGCTAACGGTGGTATTCCGGCAATTCGTGAGTATTCTTTTGCAGAAAAGACATTTTCAGAAAAGGATTTTGAAGTACCGACAAGACCTGGAAAAGTATTTACCGGATGGTATGAAGATGTAGGATGTACAAAGCCATTTTCAGGAGTAATAGATGTGAAAAATATCCGTTTGTATGCCGGCTGGAAAGAATTTGATGGATTTGTATGTGATGCAAATGGTTACGTAACAGCATGTACCAATGCAGATACGATGCTGAGAGACGGATTTCTTGTGCTTCCAACATCTGCTTCATGCACAGGGATTGCGGCAAGTGCATTTGATGGAGTGGAAGATCGGATCATGGAAGTATATATTCCGGCGAACATTCATTATATCGCAGACGGAATTTTTGACAGACTTCCAAATCTTCTTTATATAGAAGCAGCGTCCGGAAATCCTTATTATTACAGTGAAGAAGGTGTATTGTACAGAACAACTGGAGAAATTGTTGCAACACCGCGAGGTTGATATTTGGAAAATGTGGTGATATAATGTGTTGGATTAGGTACATAGGAGCTACGCATGAGAATTCAACAAGTAAAAGACAACAAAATCCAATATCTTGATTTATTACAGTTTGCGGATCCGAACGAAGAAGCTTTGGAAAAAAAACTGGATACAATGGATCTGTTTCTGTTAAAGGAAGACGGAGTGATCAAAACGATCTGTGCTGTCAGATTCCGGAAAAACCGGAAGTGCGAGATTTTGAGCATTGTAACCATGGAAGAAGCGCGTGGATGTGGCTACGGTAAATATATGGTTCATTATATTTGTGAGCATTACAGTGACCGGTGTGACGAATTGTATGTGGGAATCGGAAATTGCAGAAAACTGCTTGGCTTTTTTGAAAAATGTGGATTTTCTAATTCTCATATTTTAGCAGGATATTTTCTGAAAAAATACAAAGAACCTGTTTATGATGATGGTATTCCGCTTACAGATATGGTATATTTTAAGAAGCGGCTGGAAGCAGAGATTGATATAAAAAAAGTCGTGGATGTGGCACTGGAAGCAGGAAGGATCCTTTTGAAGAATGGTGGCGAGATCTTCCGTGTAGAAGAGACGATGACGCGGATATGCAACCGTTTTCATATTGATCAGGTAGATATATTTACTCTGAGTCATGCCATCTTTGTTACGGCGAAGAGCGGAGAAGAGGAAGTGTACACAAAGGTGAAGAATGTACCTTTATCGGGAACACATCTGGGGATTGTTGCGGAAGTAAATTCGCTTTCCAGAGCGATATCAGCCGGGAGGATGTCACTGGAAGAGGCGCAGAAACGATTAAAAGAGATCGACAAAATTGAGCCGATACATCCGGGTGTACAGATCATAGGTGCCGGATTTGCAAGTGGATGTCTTGGATATCTTCTTGGAGCGACGGCGAGAGAAAGCGTTGTTGCGTTCTTTATTGGCTGTATCCTCTATTGCTGGGTACTGCTGGCGAGAAGATATCATATGTCTAAGATTATCAGTAATATTGCAGGTGGCGTGATCATTACCGGGCTGGCGCTTGCAGCGAGAGAGGTGCCATGGCTTGCACCGGTGCAGTTAAATGGTATGATCATTGGTGCGCTTATGCCTTTGGTTCCGGGAATGGCATTTGTCAATTCAATCCGCGAGATTGCAGACAGTGATTTTCTGTCGGGAACAGTCAGAATGATTGATACATTATTAGTATTTGTGTATATTGCGATCGGCGTCGGACTGACTCTTAGCATTTATCACACGTTAGGAGGAATTGTCGGATGATAGTAGAACTGATTGCCAATGGAGTCTGTGCATTTGCAGGAGCGGTTGCGTTTGCAGTATTATTTAGTGTACCGAGACATTTTTACATCGGATGTGGAATTACAGGTGCAGCAGGCTGGTGTGTGTATTTGATACTGGAAGAATATGCAGGACTTTCGGCTGCAATTGCTTCTTTTTGTGGTACACTGGTAGTGGTATTATTATCACGTATGCTGACCGTGCGGATGAAATGCCCAATCACGATATTCCTTGTATCCGGAGTGATTCCGATGGTGCCGGGTGCCGGGATTTATTATACAACTTATTATCTGGTTATGAATCAGTTGGGAATGGCAGCATCAAAAGGCCTGGAAGCAGTCAAGGTTTCGTTTGGAATAGTCCTTGGAATTGCCATTGTATTATCCATTCCGAGAGATGTGTTCCAGAAAGGCTACTGGAAGCAGCTGAAATATCACAGAAAAAAGAAAAATATTTTAAATTAATATATAGTTAGGAGATAAGAATCATGAGTAAAGTAAGAACAAGGTTTGCCCCAAGTCCGACAGGGAGAATGCATGTCGGAAATTTAAGAACAGCATTGTATGCGTATCTGATTGCAAAACATGAGGATGGAGATTTTATTCTCCGTATTGAAGATACAGACCAGGAGCGTTTCGTTGACGGAGCGCTGGAGATCATCTACCATACACTGGAAGAGACAGGACTCGTTCATGATGAAGGCCCGGACAAAGATGGTGGAGTTGGACCATATGTACAGAGCGAGAGAAACAAATCCGGACTGTATCTGAAATATGCCAAACAGCTGATTGAGCAGGGAGATGCTTATTATTGTTTCTGCGATAAGGAACGTCTGGAATCACTGAAAAGCAAAGTAGACGGAGAGGGAAGTGCAGAGATTGTTGTCTATGATAAACACTGTCTGGGACTGAGCAAAGAAGAAGTACAGGCAAATCTGGATGCAGGTAAGCCTTACGTTATCCGTTTTAATATGCCGACAGAAGGAACAACAACTTTCAAAGATGACATTTATGGAGATATTACGGTTCCGAATAATGAGCTGGAGGATCTGATCCTTATCAAATCTGACGGATATCCGACTTACAATTTTGCGAATGTTATTGATGACCATCTGATGGGAATTACACACGTTGTACGTGGAAATGAATATTTATCTTCTGCACCGAAGTACAACAAGATCTATGAAGCATTTGGATGGGAGATTCCGACTTATGTGCACTGTCCGCTGATCACAGACGAGACACATAAGAAACTGAGTAAGAGATGCGGACATTCTTCTTATGAAGATCTGATCGATCAGGGATTTGTGAAAGAAGCAGTTGTAAATTATGTTGCACTTCTTGGATGGTGCCCATCTGATAATCGGGAGATTTTCTCACTGGAAGAACTTGTGAAAGCATTTGACTACCGTCATATGAGCAAGTCTCCGGCTGTATTTGATATTGTGAAATTAAAATGGATGAACGGAGAATATCTGAAAGCCATGGACGAAGACAAATTCTTTGAAATGGCAAAACCGTATATTCAGGAAGTTATTACAAAAGATTATGATCTGAAGAAGATTGCCGGATTAGTAAAGACAAGAATTGAGATTTTCCCGGATATCAAGGATCAGATTGATTTCTTTGAAGAACTTCCGGAATATGACACAGCAATGTACTGTCATAAGAAGATGAAAACAAACGAAGAAAATTCTCTGGAAGTATTAAAAGAAGTACTTCCGCTCCTGGAAGAGCAGTATGATTTCAGCAATGATGCTTTATTTGCTCTTCTGAAGAAATATGTTGATGAAAAAGGTGTCAAGACTGGTTTCGTTATGTGGCCGATTCGTACTGCGGTATCCGGAAAACAGAGCACACCTGGCGGTGCTACAGAGATTATGGAGATTCTTGGCAAAGAAGAATCTGTAGCCAGAATTAAAAAAGGTATTGAATTATTAAGCAAATAGAGGTATATATGCAATTAAATCATGCTCAGAAAGAGGCGGTCGCCCATAAGGAAGGACCTTGTATGGTTCTTGCCGGTCCCGGTTCAGGGAAAACTCTTACCATTGCAAAAAGAATTGAATATCTGATCATGAATTATAAGGTAAGACCAGAAGAAATTCTGGTCCTTACCTTTACAAAGTATGCGGCAAAGTCAATGAAACAGCGGTTTGCCAAAGTTATGAAACAGCAGGCGTCAGCGGTGACATTTGGAACATTTCACGGTGTTTATTACGGGATTTTAAAGTGGGCTTACAGACTTACTTCCGCGAATCTTCTGACAGAAGAAGAACGAAAAAATCTGCTTACAGGGATCGTTTCGAAGACGGACTGGGGTGAGGATGAAGAGTTGCTCCGGGAAGAAGATTTTCTTAAGAATCTGTCGGAGGAGATTGGGAATGTGAAGAATCACCGCTACAATATAGAAACATATGAAGCAAAGCAATATGGCGAAAATCGTTTTCGGGATATTTATACTGCTTATGAGAAGGAAAAGAAGCGTCTTCATAAGCTGGATTTTGAAGATATGCTGCTGGAGTGCAGCCTCCTGTTTGAGAGCAGACCGGATATACTGGCAAAATGGCAAAAACGTTTCCCGTATATTCTGGTGGATGAATTTCAGGATATTAACCGGGTACAGTATGATGTCCTGCGGATGCTGGCGGGCGAAAACGCCAATCTGTTTGTAGTGGGGGATGATGACCAGTCTATTTACGGATTCCGCGGAGCGAGTCCGGGAATTATGCAGCAGTTTATGAAAGATTATCCGCAGGCAAAGCAAATCCTGCTGGATGTGAATTACCGTTCAACAGCACATATTGTGAATGGAGCGCTGCGTGTGATCACAAATAATAAAAATCGCTTTTTGAAGAAAATCAAGGCAGAACAGAAAGCAGATCTGACAGTTCATGTACAGGAAGTGAGAGATCCGTTTGAAGAAAGCAGGTATATTCTGGACCGGATAAGGGAAACTTTAAAAAGTGGGATACAGTATGAAGAAATTGCGGTTTTATACCGCACTGCTGCTGAGGCAAGAGTGATGGCGGAAACATTGATGGAACATCAGATACCGTTTCAGATGAAAGAACATTTATATAATATATATGAACATTTTATCGGACAGGATATCAAAAGCTATCTGCACCTGGCAGAAGGAATTGTCACAAGGAAAGACCTTTTAAGGATTGCAAACCGCCCGAACCGCTACATCAGCCGGGACAGCATGCGCAGTGACAGGGCAGATTATGAAAGCCTGAGGAAATATTACCAGAATAAAAAATGGATGCAGGATCGCATTGATCAACTGGAATGGGATATGAAGATGATTGCAGGAAAAAGTCCGTATGCAGCGATCCAGTATATACGAAAAAGAGTCGGTTACGATGCATTTCTGAAAGAATATGCCGCTTACCGCAGACTGTGTACAGAAGAACTGTTTGAGGTGCTCGATGAGATTCAGGAGAGAGCAAAAGCGTATGCGACAATTCCAGAGTGGTTTGCGCACATTGAGCAATATGAAGAAAATTTATGGGAAAACAGCAGAAAAACGCAAAAAGAAGGCATTTGTATGCTGACAATGCACGGGGCGAAAGGATTGGAATATGATACCGTATTTATCCTTGGCGCAAATGAGGGCAGCATGCCATACAGGCGGGCTGTCATGCAGGATGAGACGGAAGAGGAGAGGCGCTTGTTCTATGTGGCGATGACACGGGCAAAACGCCAGCTTGTCATCAGTTATGTAAAAGAAAAAAACGGAAAAGACTGCAGTCCTTCCCGTTTTGTAAAAGAGCTCTTCTTATAATTCTTCAAATTCCTGCTCATCCATCCACTCGTCAAATGCATCGGCAGCGATGTCGTATTCGTCATCGTCTTCGATATTGCCAAGTGTCGGCTCGCCGTCTACTTCTTCGTAGCGGTAGAGATAAACATCACCGTCTTCACTCTCACCTTCTTCATTCAGAGGAAGCAGCGCAATATACTCTCTTCCGTTTGCTGAATATGTAGTTAAAACTGCGCAGTCAATCTCTTCATCGTCTTCCATTGTAAGAGTTACTGTGATCTGCTCTTCATCTGTGTTCATATTCTGTTCACTCATAATATAATTCTCCTTTTTCTAAGATAACTTAACTCTATCAAAGGAACAGGCAAAAAGCAAGGATGTAGTAGCCAAATTAAGAAAAATGTTGTAAAATAAATCTGCGTGTACATAAGGAGGAAAACAGCATGTTAAGAAAAAAAATATCACTGCTTCTGGCAGTCCTGTTAGTCTGCATGTTAGGAATGACTGCATGCAAAAAAGATGTAGGAACACCGGAAGATAATGCAACAGCCGAAGAAGATACAGACGAAAATGCAGATCAGGAAAAGTACTTAATCGGATTTTCCGTGATCGATATGGAGAACCCGTATTTTATTACATTGGAAAGTGCGACGAGAGAAGTTGTGGAAGCAGATGATTCTACTCTGATCACAAAAGATCCAGGCGGGAATGCGGACAAACAGGCAAAGCAGATTGATGAGATGATAAAGGATGGTATCAATGCCATTATTTTAAGCCCGGTAGACTGGGAGAAGATCACACCATCTCTTAAGAAACTTAAGGATGCCGGTGTGAAGATCATTAATGTAGATACGCAGGTAAAAGAGATGTCCTATGTGGATGCCTACGTAGGCTCTGATAATAAGAATGCAGGATATATCTGCGGAGAAGATCTAATCAAAAAGAGTCCGGACGGAGGAACCGTTGCAATTCTGGAATGCCCGACACAGAATTCCATGAATGAACGTATCACCGGATTTGAAGAGGCGATCTCCAAAGCAGAAAAAGGGTTTGAAGTAGTAGACAGAGCAGATACAAAAGGAAAATTTAACAAAGCATTGAAGGCAGCAGAGAAGATGTTGAAGAAATACCCGAATCTGACTGCGATCATGTGCGGCAATGACCAGCTTGCGGTTGCGGCAAAGACAGCAGTGAATGTTGTCGGTAATGATAAAGTACTGATTTACGGTGTGGATGGTTCACCGGATATTAAGAAAGAATTAAAGAAAAGAGAGAACCAGATTGTAGGGACAGCAGCACAGTCACCGATTAACATAGGAAAGAAAGCTGCAGAGACAGCAGACAATATTCTGGATGGAAACGATTATGAGAAGGAAGTCTATGAAGAAGTCTTTATGATCAATAAAGATAATGTAGATATGTACGGCACAGATGGTTGGCAATAGAGTACAGAAAGGGAAAAAGGACACAAAGAATGAAGAATACACAAGGGCAGCAGTTACCGATGGGGCTTACGGTACAGGAAGATGGAGTCAGTTTTTCCGTTGCAGCGAAGAAGGGGAAGGCATGTTGCCTTCTCCTGTATCATGCAGGGGAAAAAGAACCATGTGCCAGATATCCGATGCGGCAAAGTGAAGGTGCGGTATATACAGTAAAGGTGACGGATATCCAGTCAGGTGCATATGCCTATGAGTATCTGATGGATGAAGAAGTTGTGACTGATCCGTACACAAAAGCATTTACAAAAGAGAATAAGAGTCAGGTCCTGATCCCAGAATATGACTGGGAGGATGACAGATATCCGGCTTATGCATATAAGGATGTTATTGCGTACAGCCTTCACGTGCGTGGATTTACACAGGATAGTTATTCAAAGGTTGCACACAGAGGAACCTTTGAAGGCGTCATAGAAAAGCTTCCGTATCTGAAAGACCTGGGGATCAACCAGATTCAGTGTATGCCGGTTTATTCATTTCTGGAAGGAAAAAGAAAGCCAAATTACTGGGGATATGGACCGGGGTATTTCTTTGCACCGAAGAACAGCTATTCTGCTATATCTGACGGTGTGCGTTCGTTGAAAAACATGGTGAAAGCATGTCATGCAGCGGAGATTGAAGTCGTGCTGGAAATGCCCTTTTGTCCGGAGACGCCGATCTATCAGGTGCTGGACTGCCTGCGCTATTACAGGCAGGAATATCATATAGACGGATATATCCTGAATCCGGCAGCAGTATCAACCAGAGCAGCGTATGAAGATCCGTATTTACAGGACTGCAAGCTGATGGTTCATCATACGGAATTTCAGAATGTGATGCGCCGTTTCTTAAAAGGAGACGAGGGTATGGTGGAAGCAGTGACTTACTGGCTACGTCACCTGTCGGAGAAAGAAGGAAGCTTCAATTATATTGCGGCACATAATGGATTCACGCTTATGGATCTTGTATCCTATGAAGGAAAACACAATGAAGCGAATGGAGAAAATAACCAGGATGGACCGGATTATAATTACAGCTGGAACTGCGGAGCAGAAGGCCCATCAAGGAAGAAAGCGGTTGTAAGCTTAAGGAGAGGACAGCTGTATAATGCGCTGTTTCTTGTATTTCTGGCACAGGGGACACCGTGTCTGCTGGCGGGGGATGAGTTTGGCAATTCACAGAAAGGAAATAACAATGTCTATTGTCAGGACAATTCAACAGGCTGGGTGAACTGGAAAAAACTGACGACGCATCAGGAACTGCATGATTTCGTGCGGGATCTGATCGCATTCCGCAAACGTTATAAAGTATTTCATCCGGCGCAGGAGATGAGCGGAACAGATACGACTAGATGCGGAGTTCCGGATGTATCCTACCACGGAGAATATGCATGGAGAATAGAGAAGGAAGTCGCAAGTAGACAGCTGGGCGTATATTACAGTGGAACATCGCTTGAAGCAGAGGACTGCTATGTCGCTTATAATATGCACTGGATCCGTCATACATTTGCTCTGCCATCTCTTCCGAAAAATAAAAAATGGTATCTTGCCGCTTCCACAAAAGACGGTATAAAAGCTGAAATGATCTGTTTGGGTGGACAGAAATCTATCGAAATTGAAGAAAGAACAATAGTTGTCCTGGTTGCAAAATAAGAAAACAGGGATACTCTCTTGAAAGTTATTGAAAAAAAGTGCATAATAAAGTATGTGAAAGAAATGACAAAGAATAAATGAAGAGGAATGGAGATATAAGTATGAAGGCGTTAAAACATCTGCAAACGATCAATCACCACAAACTATTGGTTATGAAACATTGTTTTAAAGTTGGATTATACAAGCAAGGGCTGCTTCATGATCTGTCCAAATATTCTCCGACAGAATTTCTGGTCGGCTGTAAGTATTATCAGGGAACAAGAAGCCCGAATAATGCAGAACGTGAAGCAACCGGATATTCTACAGCGTGGCTGCATCACAAAGGTCGTAATAAGCATCATTATGAATACTGGATTGATTACAGTATAGTTCCGGGAGAGGGGATTGTAGGACAGAAGATGCCGGTAAAGTATGTGTATGAGATGTTTATGGACCGGATCGCAGCATCCAAAACTTATCTGGGTGATAAGTATACAGACAAAGAGCCGCTTCAGTATTATGAGAAAGGTGCGGCGAAGCTTGGCAAGATGATCCATCCGGAGACAGCGGCACTTATACATAAGCTTTTGAAGATGTTGGCAGAAAAAGGTGAGCGTGCAACATTCAAGTATGTAAGAGAGCAGGTCAGAGAATTGAAACGCCAGCATATGATATAGGAAAATGTCACGATTGAAAAAAGATTTAAAAAAATTAAAAAAGTTTAAAAAATATGTTGACATTTGGGTTGGGTTATAGTATTATAATCTACGGACAGAGCGAGAGAGATAAAAAATAAGCTCAACGTCCTATGCGGAAGTGTCGGAACTGGCAGACGAGCAAGACTAAGGATCTTGTAAGCATTGCGCTTGTGTGGGTTCAAGTCCCATCTTCCGCATTTTTTATTTGTGGTGGGAATCCTTGATTTTTTCAAGGGTTCCCGCTCTTTTTTTGAATAGGATTGTTTTAATGGTTCCTGTGATTCCCGCCTTAATTTAGAGTTGCTGTTCATTGACGGACAAAATCTAATTTTTTATAATAAAAGTAATATAGCATTGAAATATGTTGTTGTAAATATGCGGGAAGAGTCAAGGAGGGTACTGTTATGACGATCAGAGAGCAGCTCGAAGAGCGTGAATTAGAATATTTAAGTTCTTATGCAACGAAAAGTATTGCATCACGGGGAAGAAAAAGACCGGAACCACAGTGTGATCTCAGACCGGTATTTCAAAGAGACAGAGACCGAATCTTACATTGTAAAGCATTCCGCAGGTTAAAACAGAAGACGCAGGTCTTTCTTTATCCGAAGGGGGATCATTACCGGACAAGACTTACACATACATTGGAAGTATCGCAGAATGCAAGAACAATCGCGAAAGCGTTGAGACTGAACGAAGATCTGGTGGAGGCAATCGCATTGGGACATGATCTGGGGCATACACCGTTCGGACACGCAGGGGAACGTGCGCTTGCCAGTGTCAGTCCATCTGGATTCAGTCATAATATACAGAGTGTGCGTGTAGTAGAATATCTGGAAAAACAGGGACAGGGACTGAATCTGACCTGGGAAGTAGTTGATGGAATTGAAAATCATAAGACTAGTGGAAATCCGCATACGCTGGAAGGACAGATCGTGAGATTGTCGGATAAAATTGCGTACGTCAATCACGATATTGATGATGCGATCCGTGGAGGAATCCTGAGGATAGAAGATATTCCGAAGTGTTATACGGATATTCTCGGAATGACGACAAGAGAAAGGCTGAATACGATGGTGCATGATGTGATCATATCCAGTATGGATCGTGATAAGATCGTGATGTCACCGGAGATCCAGGATGCGATGAGCGGACTCAGAGAATTTTTGTTTGAACGTGTTTATACAAATCAGGATGCAAAAGGTGAGGAAGGAAAAGCCATTCATATGATCACCAGTCTGTATCAGTATTATATGGAACATCTGGAGGCAATGCCGGAAGAATTTCTGACCATTCTGGAAGAACGAGGTGAGCCGGAAGAAATGATCGTGTGTGATTATATTGCCGGAATGACGGATAACTATGCCGTAAAGAAGTTTCAGGAATATTTTATCCCAGAATCTTGGAAATATTAAAAGGAAATCAAAGTTCTTTGTTGAATATTTAGCATGAGGGTATTTTTAAGACAAAGAAAAAGGGCGGAGTATATGTATTATTCTGATGAGATTATAGAGGAAGTCAGATCCCGCAATGACATTGTGGATGTGATTTCCAGCTATGTGAAATTACAAAAAAAGGGCAGCTCTTATTTCGGTCTGTGTCCTTTTCACAATGAGAAGTCTCCATCATTTTCAGTAAGCCGCGGGAAGCAGATGTATTATTGCTTTGGCTGTGGTGCAGGTGGGAATGTATTTACATTTTTGATGGAGTATGAAAATTATACTTTTCAGGAAGCACTGAAATATCTGGCTGACAAGGCCGGGGTAGAACTTCCGCAAACGGAATATTCTGCACAGGCGAAGGAGAGAGCTGATCTGAAGGCAATTCTGCTTGAGATCAATAAGATCGCAGCACAGTATTTTTATGTACAGCTTAAGAGTTCAAAAGGAGAAGCCGGACTTTCTTATTTAAAGAGGCGGGAACTGTCGGATGATACGATTAAGGCTTTTGGGCTGGGATATTCCAATAAGTATAGCGACGATTTGTACCGTTACCTGAAAGAAAGAGGATATAAGGACGAGATGATTGCGAAGGCTGGTTTGATCAGTATTGATGAGCGGCATGGTGCGCATGACAAGTTCTGGAACCGTGTGATGTTCCCAATCATGGATGTGAACAGCCGTGTGATTGGATTTGGCGGTCGCGTGATGGGAGATGCGAAACCAAAATATCTGAACTCTCCGGAGACACTGATTTTTGACAAGAGCAGGAACTTGTACGGATTGAACCGTGCAAGAAGCACAAGAAAGCCATATTTTCTTCTGTGCGAAGGGTATATGGATGTGATTTCGTTGCATCAGGCAGGATTTACCAATGCGGTCGCATCTTTAGGAACTGCATTGACACCGGGACATGCTTCACTGATCAAGCGTTACGTGAAGGAAGTATATCTGACTTACGACAGTGATGAGGCAGGGACGAAAGCAGCACTGCGTGCAATCCCGATTCTTAAGGATGTAGGGATTACGGCAAAGATTATCCGTATGGAACCTTACAAAGATCCGGATGAATTTATCAAGAATCTCGGAGCGGAAGCTTTTGAAGAACGGATTGGCAGAGCAAGGAATGGATTCATGTTCAGCCTGGAAGTTCTGGAGCGGGATTATGATATGCATTCACCGGAAGGAAAGACTGATTTTATGCGGGAAGTTGCAAGACGGCTTGGAGAGTTTGAAGAAGAGATTGAGCGCAATAATTACATAGAAGCTGTTGCGCAGGCATATCACGTGGGATATGAAGAGCTTCGCAAATTAGTTGTGAAGACTGCCGTACAGCAGGGACTGGCAAAGCCGGTTTCCAGACCGAAACAGACACGAAAAGAGAAGAAAGAAGATGGGAATATTACGTCCCAGAAGGTGCTTCTGACGTGGCTGATCGAAGATGAGAATATATTTTCACAGATCTGTAAATACATTTCACCGGAAGATTTTACCGGCGATATATATCGGACAGTTGCTTCTATATTGTATGAACAATATGAGAAACAGCAGGTGAATCCGGCACAGATCATGAATCATTTTACGGATGAGGAAGAACATCGCGAAGTTGCGAGTCTGTTCCACACGAAAATCAAGGAACTGACAACTCTTGGGGAGCAGGAGAAAGCATTGAAAGAAACAATCATCCGTGTGAAGAACCACAGCATTGAAGAGGCAGCAAGGAATCTTGCGCCGACAGATATTGCAGGACTGCAGCGTCTGATGGAAGCAAAACGTCAGCTGCAGGACCTTGAGAAACTGCATATTTCCATTAATTAGGGATAAAATATAAACAAGCAATGAGAGGATGGCATTACATGGACGAACACATGGCAAAATTTGAAGAGAGATTAAAAGAACTGGTGAAGCTTGGAAAGAAGAAAAAAGGGATTCTTGAGATTCAGGAAATCAATGACTTCTTCCATGATATCGATCTGGATTCTGAACAGATGGAGAAAGTATTTGAATATCTGGAAGGACAGAATATCGATGTGCTTCGTATCAGCTCCGATGATGACGATATTGATGATTCGGATATTGTAATCTCAGACGAGGATGAAGTAGATGTTGAGAAGATTGACCTGTCTGTTCCGGATGGAGTCAGCATTGAAGATCCGGTCAGAATGTATCTGAAAGAGATCGGTAAAGTTCCGCTTCTGACAGCGGAAGAAGAAGTAGATCTTGCAAAACGTATGGCAGAAGGCGATGAGAGCGCCAAGAAGAGACTGGCAGAAGCGAACCTTAGACTTGTTGTCAGCATTGCAAAGAGATATGTTGGACGAGGCATGTTGTTTCTTGACCTTATTCAGGAAGGTAACTTAGGTCTGATCAAAGCAGTAGAGAAATTCGATTATCATAAAGGATTTAAGTTTAGTACGTATGCAACATGGTGGATCCGTCAGGCGATTACAAGAGCAATTGCCGATCAGGCAAGAACGATCCGTATTCCAGTGCATATGGTAGAGACGATCAACAAATTGATCCGTGTTTCCAGACAGTTATTGCAGGATTTAGGACGTGAACCTACGCCGGAAGAGATCGCTGCTGAGCTGGACATGCCGGTAGACAGAGTGCGTGAGATCCTTAAGATTTCCCAGGAACCGGTGTCACTGGAAACTCCGATCGGTGAAGAGGAGGACAGTCATCTTGGTGACTTTATTCAGGATGATAATGTACCGGTGCCGGCAGAGGCAGCAGCACAGACTCTTCTGAAAGAACAGCTTGACGAAGTACTGGACACGCTGACAGAGAGAGAACAGAAAGTATTGCGACTGCGTTTTGGTATGAATGACGGACGTGCACGTACACTGGAAGAAGTTGGTAAGGAATTTGACGTTACGCGTGAGCGTATCAGACAGATTGAAGCAAAAGCACTTCGTAAGCTTCGTCATCCGAGCCGCAGCAGAAAATTAAGAGATTATTTAGACTAAGAAAGAGGCGCCTATGGAACTATCAAAAAGACTGTACGCAGTTGCAGCTCTTGTGACAGAGGGCGCCTCTGTTGCAGATGTTGGAACTGACCATGGCTATATCCCGATTTATCTGATACAGGAGAAGATCGCATCACGGGTAATCGCTATGGATATTAATAAAGGACCGCTTGAGCGGGCGAGAATACATATTGAAGAACAGGGACTGTCGGATCGGATTGAGACAAGATTATCGGATGGTACACAGGCACTTGTTCCGGGAGAAACAGATACGCTTATCACCGCTGGAATGGGTGGTGGACTTGTGATCCATATTCTGGAAGAGGGTAAAGATGTGATCAATCAGATGAAAACCTGTATTTTACAGCCACAGTCAGAGATTGACAAAGTACGACGGTATCTTACGCAGGAACATTTTTTGATCGTCGATGAGGATATGGTGGAAGAAGATGGCAAATACTATCCGATTCTCAAAGTGGAGCATGGAGAGTCGGAAACCTATGAAGAGTATGAATACTATTATGGAAAGAAATTACTTGAAAAAAAGCATCCGGTGCTAAGGGATTTCCTGTTGCGGGAATGTGCGATCCAGGAGAAGATTTTGAAGCAGTTAAATAAACAGGCAGACAGTACAAGTATTCAGGTGAGGAAAGCAGAGCTTGCAGAAGAGATGCTAAGAACAAAAGAAGCACTGGAACGAATCACGGATGTGCATAATGCAGAATAATCTGCAAGTATTATAGCCGGAGATATCTGATTAACAGCATATTATAATAGAAAATAAATGAGCAACCCGGAAACGGGAATACAGGAAACAGAGGTGAATAGTATGCTCTGTAAAGAGATCATGGAAAAAATAGAAAATGTATATCCAAAGGATGCGGCGCTCTCCTGGGATAATGTCGGACTTCTTGCCGGAAGAGACGATAAAGAAGTCCGTAAAATCTACGTTGCGCTGGATGCGACAGATGAAGTGGTGGAGGATGTGATCTGTCAGAAAGCAGATATGCTTGTAACACATCATCCGTTGATTTTTGGCGGTATGAAACAGATCAACAACCGGGATTTTATTGGCAGACGTCTGTTACAGCTGCTCGGTAATGATATTTCTTATTATGCAATGCATACAAATTACGATGTATGCAGGATGGCTGAGCTTGCAGGCAATCTTCTGGGGCTCAATGATACAGAAGTACTGGATGTTACCGGAATGCGCATACAGCCGGAAACAGGTGAGGAGTATCCGGAAGGCATTGGTGAGATTGGCAGCTGGCAGAAACCGGTAACTTTAAAAGAATGCTGTGATAAAGTAAAGAAAGCATATGGGGTTCCGCAAGTGAAAGTATTTGGTGATCTTGCTCAACAGGTATCGCGGATCGCTCTCTGTCCGGGTTCCGGAAAAAGCGTGATCACACAGTCGCTGGCAAAAAAAGCGGATGTGTTGATTACCGGAGATATCGGTCATCACGAGGGGATTGATGCAGTTGCACAGGAACTTGCAATCATTGATGCAGGACATTATGGTGTGGAACACATTTTTATAGAAGATATGAAGAATTATCTGCAGGAAGCGTTTCCGCAGACAGCGGTTATAAGTGCTGCCATCCATCATCCGTTTACGGTGGTATAGGAATGGCAGATATTGCACAGACATTTTCGGACAGATGCAAAGAAAGGATGATGTGAAATGTATCAGGTAAAAATCCATGACGAGATCAGACAGTATGAAGCCGGAACAACCTATCTGGAGATCGCAAAAGAATATCAGAAAGAATATTCCCATGATATCGTACTTGTCACGGTTGATGGTAAATTACAGGAACTTCACAAGAAAGTAAACAGAGACTGTACACTTAATTTTGAGACAACAGCATGTGACAGTGGGCACAAAACATACAAAAGAAGCATGAGCCTTTTGCTTGTCAAAGCAATTTATGATGTGGCAGAACACGAGAATGTTGATAAAGTCCGGATCCACTATTCCGTCAGTAAGGGATATTATTGTACAATTGAAGGCAATGTTGTACTGGATCAGCAGTTCCTGGATCAGGTAGAAGCACGGATGCATCAGATGGTAGAGGCAGATCTTCCAATCAATAAGAAATCTGTAAATACCGATGATGCGATTGCGACATTTGCCAGATACGGTATGCATGATAAGGAGAAGTTGTTTGCGTACCGCAGGGTTTCCAAAGTAAATATCTACAGCATTAATGAATTTGAAGACTATTATTATGGATATATGGTTCCGAGCACCGGGTATTTAAAATACTTTAAATTGTATCTTTATGATGACGGATTTGTGCTCCAGATGCCGGAACAGAAGGAACCGGAAATTGTTCCGCCATTTGAGCCGCAGAACAAATTATTCCATGTATTAAAAGAATCCACAAGTTGGGGTGATATGCAGGGGATTGAGACTGTTGGTGCACTGAATGACAGGATTACCAAAGGTGATGTGCGGGAGACAGTACTCGTCCAGGAAGCATTACAGGAGAAAAAAATTGCGGAAATAGCTGCAACGATCGCTGCCAGATCGGAATTAAAATTTATCCTGATCGCCGGTCCGTCATCATCCGGAAAGACAACATTTTCCCATCGACTGTCAGTACAGCTTCGTGCCTGTGGTCTGGTGCCGCATCCGATCGCGGTAGATAATTATTTTGTAGAACGGGAAGAGAATCCGGTGGACGAGAATGGAGATTTTGATTTTGAATGTCTGGAAGCAGTAGATGTGGAGTTATTTAACAGACAACTGGGAGATCTGCTTGCAGGAAAGGAAGTTGTTCTTCCAAGGTTTAATTTTGTGACCGGACATAAGGAATACGGACCGGACGTGAAGAAGCTGGGAAAAAATGATGTTCTCGTCATCGAAGGAATCCACTGCCTGAATCCGAAACTGACGCAGAGTCTTCCGGATGAAAATAAATTCAAGATCTATATCAGTGCACTGACACAGCTGAATATTGATGAGCATAACCGGATTCCGACAACAGACGGACGTCTGCTCCGGAGAATTGTCCGGGATGCAAGAACAAGAGGCGCTTCGGTTGCGCGGACAATCAATATGTGGCCATCTGTAAGAAAAGGGGAAGAGAAGAATATTTTCCCATATCAGGAAGAAGCGGATGTGATGTTCAATTCGGCGTTGATTTATGAACTTGCTGTATTGAAACCATATGTGGAAGCACTTCTGTTCGGAGTGGACAGAAAAGCACCGGAATATGTAGAAGCAAAACGATTGTTAAAATTCCTGGATTATTTTGTGGGAATCGGAAGTGAAAACGTTCCAACGAACTCCCTACTGCGGGAATTCATTGGAGGTGGATGTTTTCAAATTTAATTCTTGACCATATGATTTGAGATAATTGCTGTGATAATTTAAGAACGATAGAATTTGATGAGGCTGTCCAGTCGGGAACTCATGTTGCGCATGAGCAGATCCAGTACTGTGACAGCCGTCATTGCTTCTACGACAACGACAGCGCGGGGAACAATGACAGGATCGTGGCGCCCGGTAATCTCAATTGTAGTATCTGTAAGCTCCTGACAGTCTGTTCTCATGACGGTATCCTGTGGCTGGGAGATAGATGGCGTTGGCTTGACTGCCGCCCGCAGTATGATCGGACTGCCGTCGCTCATACCTCCGAGTGTACCGCCAGAGTGATTTGTTGCTTTGGTAAGCTTACCAGCGTCAAGACGGAAAGAATCGTTGTTGTTACTTCCAAGTGCGGCAGCAGCCTGGAAACCGTCGCCAATCTCCACACCTTTGACTGCACCGATGGACATAACCGCACTGCAAAGTGCAGCGTCCAGTTTATGAAATACGGGCTCTCCGATACCGGCAGGTACACCGGTGATCGCACATTCGATCATGCCGCCTGAGGAGTCCTGCTTTCTGATACATTCAGCAAGGTAGTCAGAAGCCCTGGCTGCGTAATCGTTATTTGGCATATAGAGTGCATTTTCTGTAATCTGATCGTAATGATATTCATTTTCCGGAATGACAATATCTCCGATGGAACGGGTATAAGCTGTAATGGTGATACCGAGTTGTCTTAATATCTTTGCGGCGATTGCTCCGGCTGCAACACGTCCGATCGTTTCGCGACCGGAAGAACGTCCGCCGCCACGGTAGTCGCGAAAACCGTACTTGGCATCAAAAGTGTAATCTGCATGTCCCGGACGATAGCAGTCTTTGATCTTGCCATAATCTCTGGAACGCTGGTCTGTATTCTCGACCATGATGGAAATTGGCGTTCCGGTTGTATGACCTTCAAAAACGCCAGATAAAATACGTGCTTTATCGGACTCTTTTCTTGCAGTTGTAAAGCGGCTCTGTCCCGGTTTTCTGCGGTCGAGATAGATTTGAATATCTTCTTCATCTAAAGAAAGTCCCGCAGGACATCCGTCTATAACAACCCCGATTGCGGCACCGTGTGACTCGCCCCAGGTTGTGATTGTAAATAAATTTCCTAAAGTTGAACCTGCCATAGTTGTTCTCCATTTCTTCTATAATATGTAGTCTTTGAAATTGTTCGGTATGTAAAACGATACAACTTATTATATAGGAAGCAGGAGAAAAGCGCAACGGATGAATAAGGGCGGATATTCAAAAATTCTTCATATTTTCCTTAAAATTTAGTCTGTACTTTTATGGATATGCATATTATAATGGGACATGTGAATAAAAAAGGAGTAAGCGCTTATGAGTAAGAATGACAAAAGAGCCGATGAGATTATCGAAGAAACAATGCGGGAATTATATGGTGATCTTCATAAGTCTGAGATCCGTGATTCAATAGATGAAGATGATTTCGATGAAGATGGATTCGAAGAATTTGATGAAGATGATTATGAAGAAATCAGCCACAGAAAAGCAAAGAAAACTCATGCGGCAGGTTATGATGAAAAACCGGATTATGAGGACTTTGAGGACTTTGAGGGTGAAGAAGGCGAGGTAGAGTCGGACGCAGTAAAAGAGGCATCAAAAGCATACAAGAAACGCAGACGTAAGAAAAAAGCAGGAAAAGTGATCGGAACTATCGTGGGGATCCTCGCTGTAGTTTATATTGGAATTGCACTTTATTTTGGAAGCCATTTTATGTTCTATACGAAGATCAATGGCAACGATGTTGCGCTTAAGAGTGTAAGCCAGGTGGAGAGCAAGTTAAAGAAAGATGTCGGAGATTATGTACTTACATTGAAAGAATCTGACGGAAGTACAGAAGAGATTGACGGATCTGACATTTCCCTGGAGTATGTGCAGTCTGATGAACTTGCGAAATGTATAAAACAGCAGAACAATTTCCTGTGGATCATATCACTTTGGAATCATCCGCAGATTGAGGCTTCAGTTGGTGTAAAATACGACAAAGAAGCACTGGCAGATGAGGTCAGTGGTCTGAATTGTATGGATAAGAAGAACCAGACTAAATCAAAAAATGCATATCCGAAATTCATGGATACCCGATTTGAGATTGAACCGGAAGTTATCGGCACAGAGATTGATGAAGATGCGTTCAATGAAGCAATTAAGGAAGCATTAGACGGATTCCAGTCAGAACTGGATCTTACAAAAGAGGGATGCTATATTAAGCCGGATTATACAAAAGACTCACAGGAAGTCAAAGATGCGGCTGAGAAGATGAACAGTTATCTCGGAGCAAAGGTTACATATGATTTCAGTCCGAAGACAGAAGTCGTAGATTCTTCTGTTATTTCACAATGGGTGAAAGTAAACAAGAAGATGAAAGTGAAGTTTGACAAAGATGCGGTGAAGAAGTATATTCAGAGTCTTGCGTCCAAATATAATACCAGAGGAAAGACACGCACTTTCAAAACCGCAACCGGAAACACAGTCAAAGTGGATGGCGGAGATTATGGCTGGTGCATAGCGCAGGACAGCGAATACAAAGAGCTGACAAAGAATATCAAAAAAGGTGAGACAGTCACCCGTGAACCGAAATATTTAAGTAAAGCAGCATCCCATGATACGATGGATATGGGAGATACTTATGCAGAGGTAGACTTAACGAATCAGAGAGCATACTTTATTAAGAAGGGTAAAGTTGTGCTCAGCACAGATGTTGTAACCGGTAATCCGAACAAAGGCAATGCAACACCTCCGGGCGTGTATTCTCTGACATATAAAACAAAGAATGCAACACTTCGTGGTGAGAGAAGACCGGATGGTACTTATTCCTATGAGACGCCGGTTAAATACTGGATGCCTTTCAATGGAGGAATTGGATTTCATGATGCTTCATGGCAGCCGACTTTCGGAGGAAGCCGTTATAAATCACACGGTTCCCATGGTTGTGTCAATTTACCGCCATCAGTTGCACCGAAGATGTATGAACTGGTATACAAAGATGTGCCGGTTGTATGTCATAATTAGAAAAGTGCTGCTGGCAGCAATTAAGGAATAAAGAGATAATAAGCAGTAAATGATGAAAATCACAGAAAGCAATGAGGATAAGATCATGTATGAATTAATTAAAAAAGATGGTCTTGCCAAAAGAGGAAGATTGCATACAGTGCATGGTGTTATAGAGACACCTGTATTTATGAATGTGGGAACGGCGGCCGCGATCAAGGGCGCAGTTTCCACAGATGACCTCCAGCAGATCAAGACGCAGGTGGAACTTTCAAATACGTATCATCTCCATGTGCGTCCGGGAGATGAAGTTGTGAAAAAGCTGGGCGGTCTTCATAAATTTATGACCTGGGATAAGCCAATCCTTACAGATTCCGGCGGGTTTCAGGTTTTTTCTCTGGCAGGACTCAGAAGAATCAAAGAAGAAGGAGTTTATTTCAACTCCCATATAGACGGGCACAAGATTTTTATGGGACCGGAGGAAAGTATGCAGATTCAGTCTAATCTTGCGTCTACAATAGCAATGGCATTTGATGAATGTCCGTCGAGTATTGCAAAAAGAGATTATATGGAAAAATCGGTTGACCGGACAACCAGATGGCTGAAACGCTGTAAGGCAGAGATGAACCGTCTGAACAGTCTTCCGGATACGATCAATAAGCAGCAGATGCTTTTTGGAATTAACCAGGGTGGCGTCTATGAAGATATCCGTATCCGCCATGCACAGGAGATTGCACAACTTGATCTGGATGGTTATGCGATCGGCGGACTTGCGGTCGGAGAAACACATGAAGAGATGTACCGGATTCTGGATGCGGTTGTACCGCATCTGCCTGAGAACAAACCGACGTATCTGATGGGAGTCGGCACACCGGCAAACATTCTGGAGGCGGTTGACCGTGGAGTAGACTTCTTTGACTGTGTATATCCAAGCCGTAACGGAAGACATGGACATGTCTATACGAATCATGGAAAACTGAATCTTTTTAATGCCAGATTTGAACTGGATGATAAGCCGATCGAGGAAGGATGCCAGTGTCCGGCATGCCGTTCCTATTCCAGAGCGTATATCAGACATTTGCTGAAAGCAAAAGAGATGCTCGGCATGCGGCTCTGCGTGCTTCACAATCTGTATTTCTATAATACGATGATGGAAGAAATACGGGATGCTATAGAAGCGGGAAGATATAAGGAATATAAGAAATGGAAACTGGACGCAGTTTCGGGGAATAATTCGTAAAATTTCTATGAAATTGTGGGAAATAGCTTGCTAGAGCCTGCATTATTGTGTATGATAGCAATAGTGTTTAAAAATATTAGGAGGAAGAAATATGTTTACATTAGCAGCACAGAGTTCACCGGTAAACGGGATTGTTTTAGTTTTAATATATGCATTGATCTTTGGTGGATTCTGGTTTTTATTCATCAGACCACAGAAGAAAGAACAGAAGAGAGTACAGGCTATGATCGCAGAGATGGAAGTTGGAGATACAGTACTCACATCAAGCGGTTTTTACGGTGTGATCATCGACATCAGTGATGATGATCTGATCGTGGAATTCGGTAACAACAAGAATTGCCGTATCCCGATGCAGAAAGCAGCAATTGCACAGGTCGAGAAGGCATCTGCTGAATAAGAGATATAATTGAAGAAGATATCAGAAAGGGATGTCCGTAGAGGGCGTCCTTTTTTATATATTCTTGATGTTAGCATATTGCATGCACCTATATAGATATAGAAAAACTATATAAAAAAGACCAGTTTTGTACGTGCGAAAATACAATATAAGGCGCAAAAACAGGCAAAATTGCACAAAATCATGTACAAGCGTTGTAATGAGAACGATTATCAAAAATATGCTTGCTATTTTATTCACAAGATGATATACTTTGCAACGAAAAACAGAAAACGAAGGATGAAAGGAGTATGTGCGATGACACAGCGTGAACAGTGGGAAGGCTTCTCCGGAGAGAACTGGAGACATTCCATAGACGTAAGAGATTTTATTCAGGAAAACTACACACCATATGAGGGAGATGAGTCCTTCCTGGAAGGTCCTACAGAAGCAACCAACACATTATGGGAAAAGCTTCAGGAACTGCAGAAAGAAGAACGTGCCAAAGGCGGAGTCCTTGATATGGAGACAGAAGTTGTATCCGGACTTACAGCTTATGGACCGGGATACATCAGTGAGGAAACAAAGGATCTTGAAAAAGTAGTTGGTCTTCAGACAGACAAACCGCTTAAGAGAGCGTTTATGCCATATGGTGGTATTAAGATGGCTGAGCAGGCATGTACAACTTACGGATATCAGCCAAGCGAAAAGCTGCATGAGATTTTCACAAAATATCATAAAACACACAACCAGGGAGTATTTGATATCTATACACCGGAGATGAAAAAAGCAAGACATAACAAGATCATCACAGGTCTTCCGGATACTTACGGAAGAGGACGTATCGTAGGTGATTACCGTCGTGTTGCATTGTATGGTGTCGATTTTCTTATTGAAAAGAAACAGTATGATTTTGAGCGTTATGCAAGACATGGTATGAAAGGAACAGATTTCCGTCTCCGTGAAGAGCTTGCAGATCAGATCAAAGCGTTGAAAGAGATGAAGGAAATGGCTGCTGCTTACGGATTTGATATTTCAGAGCCGGCAAAAGATGCAAAAGAAGCAGCACAGTGGCTGTATTTCGGATACCTTGCAGCAATCAAGACTCAGAACGGAGCTGCAATGAGTGTCGGACGTATTTCTACATTCCTTGATATTTATATTGAAAGAGACTTAAAAGCCGGAAAACTGACGGAGAAAGAAGCTCAGGAACTGATCGACCATATGGTAATGAAGTTCCGTATGGTTAAATTTGCAAGAATCCCATCTTACAACGAGCTGTTCTCAGGAGATCCGACATGGGCAACACTGGAAGTAGCTGGCCTTGGACAGGATGGACGTTCTATGGTAACAAAGAATGATTATCGCTTCCTGCACACATTGAAGAACATGGGACCGTCACCGGAGCCAAACCTTACAGTATTATATTCTTCAAGACTGCCAGAGAACTTTAAGAAGTTTGCAGCTTTGATTTCCGTAGAGACAAGCTCAATCCAGTATGAGAACGATGATGTTATGCGTCCGGTATGGGGCGATGACTATTCAATCTGCTGCTGCGTATCGGCAACAGAGACAGGTAAAGAGATGCAGTTCTTCGGAGCACGTGCAAACCTTGCTAAGTGTCTGTTATACGCAATCAACGGTGGTATTGATGAGAAGAACAAAGTTCAGGTAGGACCTGCTTACCGACCAATCACATCGGAATATCTTGACTTCGATGAGGTGATGGAAAGATATGACGAGATGATGGAGTGGTTAAGCAAGCTGTATGTTGATACACTGAACATGATCCACTATATGCATGACAAATATTATTATGAGTCAGCACAGATGGCACTGATCGATACAGATGTAAAACGTTCTTTCGCAACTGGTATTGCAGGATTCTCTCATGTAGTAGATTCCCTTTGCGCTATCAAATATGCAAAGGTTAAACCAATCCGTGACGAAGACGGAATTACAACTGACTTTGAGATCGAGGGAGACTTCCCAAGATATGGTAACGATGATGACCGTGCAGATGACATGGCAATCTGGCTTCTGAAGACATTTATGCACAAGCTGAACAAATGCCACACTTACAGAAATTCTGTACCAACGACATCTATCCTTACAATTACTTCTAACGTTGTATATGGTAAAGCGACAGGATCTCTTCCGGATGGAAGAAAAGGTGGCGAGCCGTTATCACCAGGCGCTAACCCGTCATACGGCGCAGAGAAGAGCGGTCTGTTAGCTTCACTGAACTCCGTAGCTAAACTTCCATATGAGCTGGCACTGGATGGTATTTCCAATACACAGACAATCAGCCCGAGCGCACTTGGACACAGCGATGATGAGAGAAAAGAAAACCTTGTACATGTTATGGATGGATACTTTGACCGCGGAGCACATCATCTGAATGTCAATGTATTTGGTGTAGAAAAACTGCGTGATGCTATGGAACATCCGGAGAAACCGGAATACGCAAACTTTACAATCCGTGTATCCGGATACGCTGTTAAGTTCATTGACCTGACACGTGAGCAGCAGTTAGACGTAATCGCAAGAACATGCCACGAACAGATGTAGTTTGAACATTTGATTTGAAAAGTATTAAAGGAGCAAAACAATGACGAAAGGATATATCCATTCTCTGGAAAGTTTTGGCTCCGTTGACGGACCGGGTGTACGGTATGTGATCTTTTTATCTGGATGCGCAATGCGCTGTCAGTTCTGTCACAATCCGGACACTTGGAATATGCAGGCAGGAACGCCTTACACAGCAGATGAACTGCTTGAAAAAGCATTGAGATACCGCTCTTACTGGGGAAGTAAGGGCGGTATTACCGTCAGTGGAGGAGAACCACTCCTGCAGATTGATTTTCTGCTGGAGCTGTTTACAAAAGCGAAAGAAAAAGGAGTTCACACAACTCTAGATACCTGTGGTAATCCATTTACAAGAGAAGAACCATTCTTTTCTAAATTTGAAAAGCTGATGGAAGTAACAGATCTTGTAATGTTAGATATTAAGCATATGGATGAGGAGCAGCATGTGCTTCTGACCGGACAGAAGAATGACAACATTCTTGATATGGCAAAATACCTGTCGGATACAGGTAAATCTATGTGGATTCGTCATGTACTGGTGCCGGAAAGAAGTGACAGGGACGACTATTTATGGAAACTGCATGATTTCATAGAGAAACTTGATCACGTAGAACGTGTGGAAGTGCTTCCATATCATACGTTGGGAGTATACAAGTGGAAAGAACTTGGTATCCCTTACGGACTGGAAGGCATCGAACCTCCGACGCAGGAAAGAATTCAGAATGCGAATGAGATTCTGAAGACTGCATCATATTTATAAAAGTATATGAAAATACTGGAATGTGCCAAGGCACATTCTTTTTTTGTGATGAGGAAAATGCTGTGACAAATGGCAGCTATGGAGCTATCCGGGAAAACATGATATAATAAGAAGAAAAATGATAAGGGAGGATTGGGATATGGTGAATTATTCGGAAGATCCAAACAGACAGTATCATATACAGGTCGCACCCGGTGAAGTTGGAAAGTATGTTATTCTTCCGGGAGATCCAAAACGCTGTAAGAAGATTGCAGAACATCTGGATGATGCAAAACTGGTTGCAGACAGCCGGGAGTTTGTAACTTATACCGGAACACTGAACGGAGTAAAGGTCAGTGTCACATCTACCGGAATTGGAGGTCCTTCGGCGGCAATTGCTCTGGAGGAATTAGTAAAGGCAGGAGCAGATACATTCATCCGTGTCGGTACAAGCGGAGGAATTGATCTTTCTGTAAAAAGCGGAGATCTGGTTATTGCAACCGGAGCAGTCCGCATGGAAGGAACAAGTAAAGAATATGCGCCGATAGAATATCCTGCTGTAGCAGATATAGAAGTTGTGAATGCATTAATCGGAGCGGCGAAGGAGATGTGCGTTCCCTATCATGCCGGGGTAGTGGAAAGTAAAGATTCCTTTTACGGACAGCATACACCGGAGAGCAAACCGGTAAGCTATGAGCTGCTGAACAAATGGGAAGCATGGAAGAGAATGGGTTGCCTTGCGTCTGAGATGGAATCTGCTGCATTGTATATAGTAGGAAGTTATCTTCGCGTGCGGATAGGAACCGTGCTTTTGGTGATGGCAAACCAGGAACGCGCAAAAGAAGGTCTGGACAATCCGGTAGTTCATGATACGGAACTTCCAATAAAAACTGCGGTTGAGGCAATCCGTAGCCTGATAAGAGAAGATCGGAAAAAACAGAAAATATAAGGAAGGAGCGACAGATGGACAGTATACAACAACTGATCAGAGAAGCTTTTTCTGCGCTTGAATATGCCTATGTACCGTATTCGGGATTTAAAGTCGGTGCGGCGCTTCTTACAGAGAGTGGAAAAATCTACACCGGATGTAATATTGAAAATGCTGCATATACGCCAAGCAACTGTGCGGAGAGAACGGCATTTTTTAAAGCGGTCAGTGAAGGAGAACGACATTTTACAAAGATCTGTATAGTGAATGAAGATACAAAAGGTATGCATACTTATTGCCCGCCATGCGGAGTGTGCAGACAGGTGATGCAGGAGTTCGCAGATCCTGATAAATTAGAGATTATTCTGGCAAAAAGTCAGGATGAATATGTAACTTACAGCCTGAAAGAATTATTGCCACTTGGTTTCGGCGCAGATAATTTGTAATTTTAGCGTATTAAAGTCTTGAAAGCTGTAAGGAAATAAGATATTATAGGATGTATATTATTTATATTAACAGAGCGCACTCTGTTTTAAGTGATATAATATTCGAAAGATTTTGCCGGTGGCAGGTTCTTATAGATACGTGAGTGCGTTGAAAGATATATTTACATAGGAAGGAAGAGCGATTATGAATTTAAATATTGGTGTGATCAAAGGGGATGGAATCGGACCGGAGATTGTAACAGAAGCAATGAAGGTTCTCGACAAAGTTGCAGATGTTTACGGACATACATGCAATTACACACAGCTTCTGATGGGTGGAGCTTCTATTGATGTACACGGAGTACCACTTACGAGTGAGACAGTTGCACAAGCAAAAGCAAGTGATGCAGTGCTGATGGGATCCATCGGAGGAGATGCAAAGACTTCACCTTGGTATCAGTTAGAGCCGTCCAAGAGACCGGAAGCAGGACTTTTAAAGATTCGTAAAGAACTGAATTTATTTGCTAACTTAAGACCGGCGATTCTTTATGATGAACTGAAAGGCGCATGCCCATTAAAAGAAGAAATTACAGAAGGCGGATTTGATCTGATGATCATGCGTGAACTGACAGGAGGTCTCTATTTCGGTGAGAGAAAGACCATAGAAGAAGACGGCGTGATAACTGCGCACGATTCACTTACATATAATGAAAATGAGATCCGCAGAATTGCAAAGCGTGGTTTTGACATTGCTATGAAGCGCAGAAAGAAGGTAACAAGTGTAGACAAAGCAAACGTACTTGATTCTTCCAGATTGTGGAGAAAAGTTGTAGAAGAAGTTGCGAAGGATTATCCGGAAGTGACACTGGAACATATGCTCGTTGACAACTGTGCAATGCAGCTTGTCAGAGATCCGAAACAGTTTGATGTAGTTCTTACAGAGAACATGTTTGGAGATATTTTATCTGATGAAGCAAGTATGGTAACCGGTTCCATCGGAATGCTGGCAAGTGCGAGCCTTAATGAAACCAAATTTGGCCTGTACGAGCCAAGCGGCGGTTCTGCGCCGGATATTGCAGGAAAAGGAATCGCAAACCCGATCGCAACAATTTTATCTGCGGCAATGATGTTAAGATTCAGCTTCGATCTGGATAAAGAAGCAGATGCAATTGAGAATGCGGTTGAAAAAGTATTAAAAGAAGGATATCGTACGATTGATATCATGTCAGAAGGAAAGACACAGGTTGGAACTGAGAAAATGGGAGACCTGATCGCAGGATATATCGAATAGGAATGTCAATAAGGTTACAGGAGGGAAAGAAACATGAGAAGTGATACAGTAACAAAAGGAAAACAGCAGGCACCGCATCGTTCATTATTTAATGCACTTGGTCTTACACAGGAAGAGATGGAAAGACCACTGGTCGGAATCGTAAGTTCATATAATGAGATTGTGCCGGGACATATGAATCTGGACAAAATCGTTAATGCGGTAAAACAGGGAGTTTCCATGGCAGGTGGAACACCGATTGTATTTCCGGCAATCGCTGTGTGTGACGGAATTGCAATGGGACATATCGGAATGAAATATTCCCTTGTAACAAGAGATCTGATCGCAGATTCTACGGAAGCAATGGCAATGGCACATCAGTTTGATGCACTGGTTATGGTGCCGAACTGCGATAAGAATGTACCGGGACTTCTGATGGCAGCGGCAAGAATTAATGTGCCGACAGTATTTGTAAGTGGCGGTCCTATGCTTGCAGGTCATGTAAAAGGACAAAAGAGAAGTTTGTCCAGCATGTTTGAGGCGGTTGGAGCCAATGCAGCAGGAACAATGACAGATGAAGATCTGTGTGAATTTGAAAATAAAGTATGTCCGACATGTGGATCCTGTTCCGGAATGTATACAGCGAACAGCATGAATTGTCTGACAGAAGTGCTTGGAATGGGACTCCGCGGTAACGGAACGATCCCGGCCGTATATTCTGAGAGAATCCGCCTTGCAAAACATGCAGGTATGAAAGTTATGGAGATGCTTGAGAAGAATATCCGCCCAAGAGATATTATGACAAAAGAAGCAATCTTAAATGCATTGACTGTAGATATGGCACTGGGATGTTCTACAAACAGTATGCTGCATCTGCCGGCAATCGCTCATGAGATCGGTATGGATTTTGAAATCGATTTTGCAAATGGCATTAGCGAGAAGACACCGAACCTCTGCCATCTGGCACCGGCAGGCCCGACTTACATGGAAGACCTGAATGAAGCCGGCGGTGTATATGCAGTTATGAACGAGCTGAATAAAAAAGGCTTACTGCATACAGAGTGTATGACGGTTACAGGTAAAACCGTCGGAGAAAATATTAAAGAAGCAGTCAACAAAAATCCGGAAGTTATCCGTCCGATCGACAATCCATATACACCAACAGGCGGACTTGCAGTATTGAAAGGTAATCTTGCACCGGACGGAAGTGTTGTAAAACGCTCCGCAGTTGTAGATGAGATGCTGGTACATGAAGGACCGGCAAGAGTATTTGAATGCGAAGAAGACGCAATCGCAGCAATCAAGGGTGGCAAGATTGTAAAAGGTGATGTAGTTGTAATCCGCTATGAAGGACCGAAAGGTGGACCGGGTATGCGTGAGATGCTGAACCCGACTTCTGCAATCGCAGGAATGGGACTTGGCTCCAGTGTTGCCTTAATTACAGACGGACGTTTCAGTGGAGCATCCAGAGGAGCATCCATCGGACATGTTTCACCAGAAGCCGCAGTTGGCGGACCGATTGCGTTAGTTGAAGAAGGAGATATTATTAAGATTGATATTCCGAATCTGAAACTGGAACTGGATGTATCTGATGAAGAACTGGCTAAGAGAAAAGCAGCATGGACACCGAGAGAGCCGAAAGTTACAACCGGTTATCTGGCAAGATATGCTTCTATGGTAACATCCGGAAACAGAGGAGCTATTCTGGAAGTTCCAAAACAGTCATAAGACAAGACATAAGAGAGTAAGGTTACAGAACAGGAGAAAGATAGGTATGCAGTTGACAGGATCAGAGATCGTCATCGAATGTCTGAAAGAGCAGGGCGTAGATACTGTTTTCGGATATCCGGGAGGCGCAATTTTAAATGTCTATGATGAATTATATAAACACAGTGATGAGATTACTCATATCCTGACTTCCCACGAACAGGGCGCAGCACATGCAGCGGATGGATATGCAAGAGCAACCGGTAAAGTTGGTGTATGTTTCGCCACCAGCGGACCGGGTGCTACGAATCTTGTGACGGGAATCGCTACCGCATACATGGATTCTATTCCGGTAGTAGCGATCACCTGTAATGTAGGAGTGTCACTTCTTGGAAAAGACAGTTTTCAGGAAATTGACATTACCGGTATTACAATGCCGATCACAAAGCATAATTATATTGTAAAAGATGTGGCCAATCTGGCTGACACGATCCGTAAAGCGTTCGTGATCGCCAAATCCGGAAGACCGGGACCGGTCCTTATTGATATTCCGAAAGATGTTACAGCAAATAAGACAGAACATATAAAAGAGGAGATCAAACCGGTAGAACCATCTGATAAGATTTCAGAAGAAGAACTAGCGGAAGCATTGGAATTAATTAAAAAATCTAAGAAACCGTACATATTTGTAGGGGGAGGAGCTGTCCTTTCCGAAGCAAGTGAAGAATTATATACATTTGCGAAGAAAGTAGATGCGCCAGTAACGGATTCCCTTATGGGAAAAGGTGCATTTCCAGGAAACGATCCGGCATATACAGGAATGCTTGGAATGCATGGAACAAAAGCATCCAACTACGGAGTCAGCGAGTGTGATCTTTTGATCGTAGTGGGTGCAAGATTCAGTGACCGTGTAACAGGAAATGCAAAGAAATTTGCAAAGAATGCAAAAATCTTACAGTTTGATGTAGACGCAGCAGAGATGAACAAAAACGTGCTGATCACAGAAGGTGTAGTTGGAGATATCAAAGTAATTCTTGAAAAAATAAATGCAAAATTAGAGCAGCAGAGCCATCCGGAATGGATGAAGAAAATTATGGATTACAAAGAAAAATATCCACTGACTTATCATCCGGAAGCGCTTACAGGTCCGTTCATTGTAGAGGAGATTTACCGCCAGACAAATGGTGAAGCAATCATTTCCACAGAAGTTGGACAGCATCAGATGTGGGCAGCACAGTATTACAAATATACGAAGCCAAGAACACTGCTGACATCCGGCGGACTTGGAACGATGGGATATGGACTTGGAGCTGCTCTTGGAGCTAAGACCGGAAGACCGGATAAGACTGTTGTCAACATTGCAGGAGACGGATGTTTCCGTATGAATATGAATGAGATTGCGACAGCAACCCGACATAACATTCCGGTGATTCAGGTTGTTATCAACAACCATGTACTTGGTATGGTACGCCAGTGGCAGAATCTGTTTTATGGACAGCGTTATTCAGCAACTGTACTGAATGATGCAGTAGATTTTGTAAAACTGGCAGAAGCAATGGGTGCCAAAGGTGTTCGCGTAACAACACAGGCGGAATTTAAAGAGGCGTTCAAAGAAGCGTTAGCATCAGGGAAACCTGTTGTGATAGACTGTCAGATCGATCAGGATGATAAAGTATGGCCGATGGTAGCACCTGGAGCTGCGATCAGCGAAGCTTTTGACGAGACCGATCTGGAAACAAAATAACATATAAATTAGCTAGATGGAGGAACGACTATGAAAAGAGTGTACAATTTTTCAGCAGGACCGGCAGTTTTGCCGGAAGAGGTATTAAAAGAAGCAGCAGACGAGATGTTGGATTACAATGGAACCGGCATGTCGGTAATGGAAATGAGTCATCGTTCGCAGTCGTTCCAAGAAATTATTGACACTGCAGAAGCGGATATTAGAGAACTGATGAACATTCCGGATAACTATAAAGTGCTCTTTTTACAGGGTGGTGCATCACAGCAGTTTGCCATGATCCCGATGAACCTGATGAAGAACAGAGTGGCAGATTATATTATTACCGGACAGTGGGCAAAAAAAGCCGCAGCAGAAGCAGAAAAATACGGAAAAGTAAACCGTATCGCATCTTCTGCTGATAAAACATTTTCTTATATCCCAGATTGCAGTGATCTCCCGGTTTCTGAAGATGCAGACTATGTATATATTTGTGAAAATAATACGATTTATGGAACAAAATACAAAACATTACCGAATACAAAGGGCAAGACGCTGATAGCAGATGTATCTTCCTGCTTCCTGTCCGAACCGGTAGATGTAAGCAAATATGGTGTGATCTATGGCGGTGTCCAGAAGAACATCGGACCTGCAGGAGTAGTGATTGTGATCATCCGTGAAGATCTGATCACAGAAGATGTACTGCCGGGTACACCGACAATGCTGACTTACAAGACACAGGCAGATGCAAAATCTCTGTATAACACACCACCGGCTTATGGCATTTATATTTGCGGAAAAGTATTTAAATGGCTGAAAAAACAGGGCGGTCTGGCTGCCATGAAAGAGCGTAATGAAAAGAAAGCAAAGATCCTGTATGATTATCTGGATCAGAGTAAACTGTTCAAAGGAACAGTTGTAAAAGAAGATCGTTCTCTGATGAATGTTCCTTTTGTTACAGGAGATGAAGAACTGGATGCGAAATTTGTAAAAGAAGCAAAAGCTGCAGGACTGGAGAATCTGAAAGGACATCGTACAGTCGGAGGTATGCGTGCAAGTATATACAATGCAATGCCGATTGAAGGCGTAGAAGCATTAGTTGCATTTATGAAGAAATTTGAAGAGGAGAATCTGTAGTATGTATAAATATCATTGCCTGAATCCAATCTCTCAGGTGGGGCTGGATCAGTTGACAGAAGAATATACACCTGTAAACGAGGCGAAAGAAGCAGATGCGATTCTGGTCAGAAGCGCTGTTATGCATGAGATGGAATTTTCAAAAGATCTGAAAGCAGTGGCAAGAGCCGGAGCCGGCGTGAATAACATTCCATTGGAGCGATGCGCAGAAGAAGGTATTGTTGTATTTAATACACCGGGTGCAAACGCAAACGGAGTTAAAGAACTGGTGCTGGCAGGCATGCTGCTCGCATCCAGAGATATCATTGGCGGTATTGGCTGGGTACAGGAAAATGAAGAAGACGGCAATATTGCCAAAGACGCAGAAAAGGCGAAGAAAGCATTTGCAGGCTGTGAGCTGGAAGGAAAGAAACTTGGAGTGATCGGTCTTGGAGCAATCGGAGTTCTGGTTGCCAATGCAGCGACACACCTTGGCATGGATGTGTATGGATATGATCCGTATGTGTCTGTTGATTCTGCATGGAGACTTTCCAGAAGTATCCATCATGCTAAAACAGTGGATGAGTTATACAGTGACTGTGATTATATTACGATTCATGTTCCGGCACTGGACAGCACAAAAGGAATGATCGATAAGCATGCGATTAGTCTGATGAAAGACGGAGTAGTAATACTGAATTTTGCAAGAAATATTCTTGTAGATGAAGAAGCAATGGTAGATGCACTTGTATCCGGACATGTGAAACATTACGTGACAGATTTCCCGACACCTACAGTGACAGGAGTAAAAGGTGCAATTGTTATCCCGCATCTGGGAGCATCTACAGAAGAAGCAGAAGACAATTGTGCAGTAATGGCAGCAAAACAGCTGAAAGATTATCTGGAAAATGGAAATATAAAAAATTCTGTCAATTATCCGGACTGTGATATGGGCATTCGTGGAGAGAATACGAGATTATTGCTTCTGCACCACAATGTACCGAATATGATCGGCCAGTTTACAACGATTTTGGCAAAAGATAATATGAATATTGCAGATCTTACAAATAAGAGTAAAGGTAAATATGCATATACAATGATCGACATTGATTCACCGGTGCCGGCAGGTGTTGTAGAAGAATTAAAAGCGGTAGGAGAGGTACTCCGGGTTCGTATTCTGGCTTAAAATTATAGGACAGATGATGCAATCCCCTTGATTTTCAGTAATTGGAATTCAAGGGGATTTTTGTAACAATCTTAAAGGATTCTTAATAAAAAAGTAATATTACTTTCATTGCGAATTATGTCGAAGAAGAGTATACTGAATAAGTGTTGAAAAAGATTATGGAATGAGGGGGAATACGAATGAGTGGCACAAGGCATCAATATGGAATTAAGCAACATGAGCAGAGACGAAAAAGGGATCGGCAGATGCGCTGTCTGATTACAATTGTCGCAGTATGTATCGTATTAATTCTTGCATATATGATAGCCGGAGTTCTTCGTAAAAAAGCTGTACTGACACTGCAATTTGAGAATGTTGCAATATTGCAGGGAGAAGATGTTCCAACATTGAAGGCGAAGGTAAAAGTTGAGAAGGATGATGGACCTACGTTGGACAAGAAAAGCAAATATACATCAAAGGATTTTATCAGAGATCTGAAAAAGGGAAAAGGCTATAAGATTATCTGTAAAGTTGATCCGAAGACAGAGGGAAGTTATAAAGCAACAATTAAGCTGAGTGAGTCCTTACAGAAGAAGCTGGATGATGACTGGAGTAAGAAAATACAGCTTACAGTCAAGGACGGAAAAGTCCGTGTAAAGAATAAAGTCGGACGGTGGGAGAAGAATAAATTTAAACGTTACGATGGTACTTATGTCAAATCTGATTTTGTTGTATCCCGTGGTGATACTTATTATTTTGATGAGAATGGCAAGATGGCGACTGGCTGGCATACAATTAAGAGTACAACATATCATTTCAATAAAAAAGGAATCATGCAGACCGGCTGGCAGAAGAATGGCTCGGATAAGTATTATATGACGAAGTCCGGAGGAGCAGTAACCGGCTGGCAGAAGATTGGAAAGAATACATATTATTTTGAAAATGATGGAAAGATGGTAACCGGCGAAGTGAATATTGGTCTGTCTGTCTGCAAATTTGACAAAAAAGGTAATCTGATTTCTAAAAAAGCGGGAAAAGTTGATCCGAAGAAACCTATGGTAGCGCTTACATTTGATGATGGCCCGGGACCAAGAACGCTGGAGCTGTTGAAGGCATTGGAGAAGTACAACGCACATGCAACATTCTTTATGGTCGGACAGAATGTTTCTATTCATAAAGATGCATTGAAGAAGATGAAAGAGATTGGTTGTGAGTTGGGAAATCATTCTTATAATCATGCGAATCTTTCAAAACAGGATGCCAAGGGCCTGAAGGATCAGGTAGATAAGACCAATGATCTGATAAAAGGAATAGTCGGAAGAGGAGCAACTGTGCTTCGACCTCCATATGGAGCAATCGGTGGTGTTATGCATGAGAAGGTTAAGATGCCGATGATCCTGTGGAATATTGATACTTTAGACTGGAAGACAAGAAATGCGCAGAAGACGATTGAAACGGTTATGAACAATGTAGGGGATGGTGATATCGTCCTGATGCATGATATTCATACAGAAAGTGTGGATGCTGCATTGAAACTGATCCCGAAACTGGAAAAAGAGGGCTATCAACTTGTGACAATTTCTGAGATGGCAGAAGCCAAAGGTCAGAAGCTGGAGAATGGTGAGAAGTATTGTGACTTTACGGCAAAGACACTAAGCAGAGCAAAAGAAAATCAGGAATCAGAAGAATAGAAGTTATAAATAAAAAGGAAAGATGATTCGCAGAGTATGCAAGTCACCTTTCTTTTTTTGCTGTTGTTGTATTAGTATAAATTGCCGATAACAGATTCTCCCAGGTATTATAATAATTTGGAAGAATTGTTATCATCATTTTATAATCTATGTAAGAATTAAATAATATGTCTGGCAGCAAGATCAGTGTTATGTCTGTCGAGCAGTTTGTGAATCTTATCTGTCGGAACGAGTACGGAACTCATTGTGATATCATGATTCAGAGAATCGATGATCAGCGCAATGAATTTACTCATATCGGCAACTACGAAATAAGGCTTCTCAAGTGCAGTCGGTGGAAGATAAGTAAGGTTTGTTGTAATTACGCGGTCGATATACCCTGCTTCATAATATTCATCAAACTTTTCAAAGCCTTCTGTAAATAAGCCGAAAGTTGTGCAGACAAATACACGGCGGGCGCCACGCTCTTTGATCTGTTTTGCAACGTCTAACATACTCTCACCGGAAGAAATCATATCATCAATGATGATAATGTTCTTGCCCTTGATATCTGTACCGAGAAATTCGTGGGCAACGATCGGGTTTTTCCCATTTACGATGGTAGAATAATCACGGCGTTTGTAGAACATTCCCATATCTACACCAAGTACGTTTGAAAAATAAACGGCACGATGCATTGCACCTTCATCCGGGCTTACGATCATCAGATGATCTTTGTCTACAATCAGATCCGGTTCAGCGCGGAGCAGTGCTTTCATAAACTGATACGGTGGGTTGAAACTGTCAAATCCGTGTAATGGAATTGAATTCTGTACACGTGGATCATGAGCATCGAAAGTGATGATATTGCTGACACCCATATCGATCAGTTCCTGAAGTGCGAGTGCACAGTCCAGAGATTCTCGTTTGGTACGTTTATGCTGTCTGCTCTCATACAGAAATGGCATGATTACATTCACACGGTGTGCTTTTCCGTTTGCAGCAGAAATGATTCGTTTCAGATCCTGATAATGATCATCCGGTGACATATGGTTCAAATGACCACTTACAGTATAGGTTAAACTGTAGTTGCAGACGTCAACCATTACAAAAAGATCTTTTCCACGGATGGATTCACCAAGAAGTCCCTTGGATTCACCAGTGCCGAAACGTGGACAGTCACAGTCAATCAGATAGTTGTCGGTACTGTACGCACGGAATAAAGGAGAAGTGTGATTCTCTGTCAGTGTGTTCTGGCGAAAAGAAACAATATAATCATTTACTTTCTTTCCGAGATCAATACAACTTGCATGTGCGGCAATCTTTAACGGTGCCACCGGTAAAGAGGATTCCATTAATTTTATGTTTGGCATAATAATCTCCTTAAGTATATTTTTTCGCTTATAGCTCTTATTTATTTATACCACTATTTATAGGAACAGGTCAATCTTTCCAAATGACTATTTTTCCTCTTCTTGTCAATTCTGTCTATGTAAGTTATAATAATATAGTTAAAGAGAAAGGAAACAGGGCGTATATATGAAACATGTACACATTGTTGATAAAGTTCTTCCGGGAAGTATCGCAGAAGAACTGGAAATTGAAAAAGGAGACAGGCTGATTTCGATCAACGGACAGGAGATTGGGGATGTTTTTGACTATCACTTTCTGGTAAATGATGACTTTCTGACGGTGCTCATTGAAAAGTCGACGGGAGAACAGTGGGAACTGGAGATTGAGAAAGATTACGAGGATGATCTGGGAATTGAATTTGGACAGGGACTGATGGATGAATATCGTTCCTGCAGGAATAAATGTATGTTTTGCTTTATTGATCAGATGCCGAAGGGGATGCGCGAGACATTATATTTTAAAGATGATGATTCTAGACTGTCTTTTTTACAGGGGAATTATATCACCCTGACGAATATGAGTGATGATGATGTGGACCGTATCATACGGTATCATCTGGAGCCGATCAATATATCCTTTCATACGACGAACCCAGAACTTCGCTGTAAGATGCTGCATAACCGGTTTGCAGGTGAAGCACTTAAGAAGATCGACCGGCTGTATGAAGGTGGAATTACGATGAACGGTCAGATCGTATTATGTAAAGGTGTGAACGATGGCGAGGAGCTGGAGAGGAGCATACGTGACATGATGAAGTATCTTCCGTGTCTTCAGAGCGTGTCGGTTGTACCGGTTGGGCTTACGAAATACAGAGAAGGACTGTATCCGCTGGAATCATTCACGAAGGAAGATGCGAAAGAAGTGCTGTCCATTATCCATAAATGGCAGAAAAAGGCATATGATGAATATGGTTATCATTTCATTCATGCCGGAGATGAATGGTATATTCTCGCTGAAGAAGAGATGCCGGAAGAGGAACGCTATGATGGTTATCTGCAACTGGAGAACGGTGTTGGCATGATGCGGCTTTTACAGAATGAATTTGCAGAAGAATATGCCGGGCTGGAGGGGGATGACACAGAACGTGAAGTGTCAATTGCGACAGGAGTGCTGGCGTATCCATTGATTTGTAGGATGGCATCGGCGATTGAAAAGAAATACACAAAGACAAAGATCCATGTCTATGGTATACGCAATGATTTCTTTGGAGAGAAGATTACCGTGTCAGGGTTGATTACCGGAAGAGATCTGATCAGCCAGCTTACGGATCAGCCGCTTGGAACATGTCTGCTTCTTCCATGTAATATGGTGCGTATACAGGAGCAGGATTTTCTGGACGATCTGACAAGAGATCAGGTAGAAGAGGCTTTACAAGTAAAGACAGATATTGTAAAATCAAGCGGGCGAGATTTTATAGAAGCCGTTTTGAAACACGAAAAAGAATAACAGATAACAAAAGATTCATAAAGATATAAAGTATAGGAGATAAAAGATGAGTAAACCAGTAGTGGCTATCGTAGGAAGGCCGAATGTAGGAAAGTCAACGCTTTTCAATGTGCTGGCAGGCGAGAAGATATCGATTGTAAAAGATACTCCGGGAGTAACAAGAGATCGTATTTATGCAGACACCAGCTGGCTTGACAGAGACTTTACATTAATCGATACCGGTGGTATTGAACCAGAGAGCAAGGATATTATTATTTCACAGATGAGAGAGCAGGCGCAGATCGCAATTGATACTGCGGATGTGATCGTTTTCATTACAGATGTAAGACAGGGACTGGTGGATGCCGATTCGAAAGTAGCAGATATGCTCAGACGTTCCGGCAAACCGGTCGTGCTTGTTGTCAATAAAGTGGACAGTTTTCAGAAATTCATGGCAGATGTATATGAGTTTTATAATCTGGGAATCGGTGATCCACATCCGATTTCTGCATCTTCACGTCTCGGGATCGGCGATATGTTAGATGCTGTGATCAAGTATTTTCCGAAACATACCGGGGAAGAGGAAGAGGATGAACGTCCACGCGTGGCAATCGTCGGCAAGCCGAATGTTGGAAAGTCTTCGATCATCAACAAGCTGGTCGGAGAAGACCGTGTAATCGTATCAGATATTGCCGGTACAACAAGAGATGCAATTGATACGAACATTATGCATAATGGAAAAGAATATGTATTTATCGATACAGCAGGACTCCGCCGCAAGAATAAGATCAAAGAAGAACTGGAACGTTACAGTATTATCCGTACAGTAACTGCGGTGGAACGTGCAGATGTGGTGCTGATCGTGATCGATGCAGAAGAAGGCGTGACAGAACAGGATGCGAAGATTGCCGGGATCGCACATGAGAGAGGAAAAGGCATCATTATTGTTGTGAACAAATGGGATGCAATTGAGAAGAATGATAAGACAATGCGTGAGTATGAGAATGAAGTTCGAAGAATTCTTTCATTTATGCCTTATGCAGAGATTATGTATGTGTCTGCAAAGACGGGGCAGAGACTTCCGAAATTATTCGATATGATCGACATGGTGATCGAGAATCAGACACTTCGTGTTGCTACAGGTGTCCTGAATGAGATTATGTCAGAGGCGGTTGCCATGCAGCAGCCACCGTCAGACAAAGGAAAACGTCTGAAGCTTTACTATATTACGCAGGTTGCGGTTAAACCGCCGAGTTTTGTCATCTTTGTAAATGACAAAGAGCTAATGCATTTTTCATATACCAGATATCTGGAGAATAAGATCAGGGAAGCTTTTGGCTTTAAGGGAACTTCACTGAAGTTTTTTATTCGTGAGCGAAAGGAGAAAGACCGTTAGTTATGGAACGTATCGTATGTTTGGTGATCGGCTATATATTTGGACTGTTCCAGACCGGTTATCTCTATGGAAAGGCACATCATGTAGATATCCGCAAACAGGGAAGCGGCAACGCAGGAACAACGAATGCACTCCGCACAATGGGCTGGAAAGCAGGAGCGGTGACATTTTTAGGTGACTGCTTCAAATGTGTATTCGCAGTAGTGGTCGTGCATCTTCTGTTTGCGAAAAATTATGGAGACATTCTTCCGCTTCTTTCTATGTATGCAGGAATGGGTGCGGTGCTTGGACACAACTATCCGTTTTACATGCATTTTAAAGGAGGCAAGGGAATTGCGGCTACGGCAGGTCTTCTTGTCAGTACAACAAATGTATGGATGGTACTGATCTGTCTTGTGTCTTTCGTTTTGATCGTAGGAGTGACCAGATATGTATCACTCGGATCACTGGCAGTTGTTATCATTTATCTGATAGAGATTATTGTATATGGGAAGATGGGCGGATTTGGAATGCAGGGTGCGCATTTAATGGAAATGTATATTATCGCTGCACTTCTGATGCTGTCTGCATTTTACAAGCACAAAGAAAATATCAAACGTCTGTTAGCCGGTACAGAGAACAAACTCAGTGTCGGTAAAAATAAATAAAATGTTAGGAGGAGGTATTATGGTAAAAGTAGGTATTATGGGAGCCGGAAGTTGGGGAACTGCACTGGCACTTTTGCTTCATTCCAACGGACATGAAGTGACAGTATGGTCGATCAGTGAAGAGGAAGTGCAGATGCTTTCGGAAAAGAGAGAACATGAATCAAAACTTCCGGGTGTTAAGATTCCGGAGGATATGATCTTTACTTCCGATATGGAGTCTGCGATCAAAGGAAAAGATTTTCTTGTTCTTGCGGTTCCGTCTAAATTTACAAGAAGCACGGCACGGAGTATGAAACCGTATGTTGCAGATGGACAGATTATTGTCGATGTTGCAAAGGGTATTGAGGAAGATACGCTGATGACGCTGTCACAGCAGATCGAGGAAGAAATCCCGCAGGCGGATGTGGCAGTTTTATCCGGACCGAGTCATGCAGAAGAAGTTGGACGCGGACTTCCGACAGCAGTCGTAATCGGGGCAAAGACAGAAGAGACAGCCGCTTATCTGCAGGATAAGTTTATGAATAAAGTATTCCGTGTGTATATCAGTCCGGATATGCTGGGTATGGAGCTGGGAGGTTCTCTGAAAAATGTAATCGCTCTGGCTGCAGGTATTGCAGATGGACTTGGCTATGGCGATAATACAAAAGCTGCGCTTATTACAAGAGGAATTGCTGAGATTGCCCGGCTTGGTGTAAAAATGGGCGGAAGTATCGAGAGTTTTACAGGCCTTACCGGAATCGGTGATCTGATCGTAACCTGTGCCAGTGTACACAGCCGTAACCGTAAGGCGGGCTATCTGATGGGCCAGGGAATGTCCATGCAGGAAGCGATGGATGAA
The DNA here is from genome assembly GCF_014287705.1 of Dorea hominis. NCBI lineage: Bacteria > Bacillati > Bacillota > Clostridia > Lachnospirales > Lachnospiraceae > Dorea > Dorea hominis. The sequence continues at coordinate 71,487 of NZ_JACOOY010000005.1, forward strand.
GTGAAGATGGTAGTTGAAGGTGTATACTCAGCGAAAGCTGCTGCAAAGCTTGGAAAGAAATACGATGTGGCACTTCCAATCGTTAATAAAGTGAATGAAGTGCTGTTTGAAGGAAAAGATCCGAGAGAAGCAGTAGATGAACTGATGCTACGTGACAGCAAAACAGAACATATGACATTAAAATGGTAAAAATATAAATATGACATTTGTTGCGAAGAGCCACTTGATTGTATGTGTCAAGTGGCTCTTCGCAACAATATATGTAAATACTCTGTAGAAAACAGAGAAAAATACCGATATAATAGAGTTAAGTTAATAGCAGTGGTTGAAAACGGCTGGCTGAAGTATCATAGGGGAACTTATGGACGAGAGTAGAGGAAAAAGTATCAATGTAAACCTGAAACTGGAACTGCAGTACGGAGAAAGAAATTGCTTCCTGGAAGGAAACTTTCAAATAAGAACGGACAAAGAAAATGGCTTTATTATCCGGGAAGATTACAGACAGAGTATCAGAAAAGAATTACAAGGATTAGGATTCCCATCCAGTGCCTGTGGCACGATTTATCTGGAAGAGGGGATCTTTTATTTTATCCAGAAACAAAAACGACAGATCAGCATTACAAAAGAACTGTATCCGGCTGTGGCGGAAAAATACAGCACGAATGCAGCAAATGTAGAGAGGAATATAAGGACAACAATTGAAAAAGTCTGGACGAGAGGAAATTTACAGAGACTGGATGACTTTGGCAGTGGGATGATCGAGTATAAGACAGGACGGCCGACAAACGGAACCGTCATTCATACACTGGCAAGAAAAGTGCAGGAGTCATCCGTGCAAGGTCGATAAAGGTCGATAAACAGGTGGAAAAAACGAATACTTTCAGGAAATGAATGTGCTATGTTTAAAACAAAAACAGATGGGGGAGTAAATTTATGGCTTTAGCACATCAATTTATAGTAAGGGGAATGAAAGAAGAATTATTGATTCCGTCGGAACAAGAGTATATTTTTGTATCGGATCACCTGATGCGGTATATTCAGGATAGTATGAGATGGATTCATACAAGCTGGAATGACCAGATCGAGCTGGAAGGATTCCCGGACGAGGGATTCGCTGTAATCACGGAAATGGAAGTAGAGCGGATACTGGAGATCATACGACCGTGGAAGGCATTGTTTCTTGCGTCGCCGGAAAATTTCTGCCTGACGATACAGGAAGATTCGGATATCTGTTACCGGGAAGTACCGGTGACAAGACGGGAAGTTATAGAAGAGATGGAAGGATGGATCGGGATCTGCGATCTTGCATTAAAACAACACAGCCAGCTTGTTTATCAGGGACTGTGAAAACAAAAAAACAAAGAGAAACGTGTTCTAAACGGATGTGTTGGCGGCATAAACTGTTATCAGCATAACAAGGGGGTATTCATATGGACACGTTTCAGATGTACGAGGATATAAAAGCAAGAACGAACGGAGAAATCTATATAGGTGTGGTCGGACCTGTGCGGACCGGAAAATCTACATTTATCAAGAGATTTATGGATGTGCTGGTGCTGCCTTATATGGAGGATGAGCATGCAAAGGCACGGACAAGAGATGAATTGCCACAGTCCGGTTCCGGAAAAACAATTATGACAACCGAACCGAAATTCGTTCCAAAGGAAGCGGCAGTCATTCATTTGCAGGAAGACCTGAACCTGAAACTCCGGCTGATCGACTGTGTAGGCTATATGGTAAACGGGGCAACGGGGCATCTGGAAGAAAATGCACAACGGATGGTGAAGACTCCCTGGTTTGAAGAAGAGATCCCGTTTACACATGCAGCGGAAGTGGGCACAAGAAAAGTGATCCATGAGCATGCGACGATCGGGATTGTAGTAACAACAGATGGAACAATCACAGAAATAGATAGAGAGGCATATCTGGAAGCAGAACGAAAGACGATCATGGAATTACAGAACATTGGCAAGCCGTTTGTTGTATTGGTAAATTCAAAGAAACCATATGCAAAAGAGGCGCAGGAAACAGCCGAGTGGCTGGAAGAAACTTATGGTGTCCGTGCGCTGACTGTGAACTGTGAAAAGTTAAAACCGGAGGATATTACAAAAATCATGGAGACAGTTCTCTATGAATTTCCAGTTTCAGAAATCGAATTTTTTGTCCCGAAATGGGTGGAGATGTTGCCGGCGGATCATGAGATCCGGAAAGAAGTAATCAGCTATGTCCGAAAAATTCTTGATATGTACGGTCGGATACAGGACGTGGCAGGAAAAGTGCCGGAATGGGACAGCAGTTACATAGATCGTGTACATATACGGAATATTGAGACAGACACAGGCCGCATACAAATACAGATCGACGTTGGCGAGAGTTATTATTATGAGTGGATGACGTCTCTTACAGGAACACCGATCCGTGGTCAGTATGAACTGATCGATGCAATGCGAAAGCTTACGAAGCTGAAAGAAGAATATGAAGGAATCCGGGATGCGCTTGCGTCTGTACGGATGCGTGGGTATGGCATGGTGAGTCCAAGGAAAGAAGAAATCGAACTGGATGAGCCGGAACTGATCCGGCAGGGAAATAAATTCGGTGTAAAGATCCACACGCAGGCGCCATCGATCCATCTGATCCGAGCCAATGTGGAGACGGAGATCGCGCCGATCGTTGGAAATGAGCAGCAGGCACAGGATCTTCTGAAATATCTGAAAGAGCAGTCTGAAGAAAAAGAAGGCATCTGGGAGACAAATATTTTCGGAAAATCAGTAGAAGAGCTCGTAATGGACGGCATGCGCGGGAAAATGGCGGCGATCAACGAAAAGAGTCAGGAAAAACTACAGGATACAATGAAGAAGATCGTAAATGACAGCAATGGCGGAATGGTCTGTATTATAATTTAAGGATTGCATTCTTGTATCAAAAGCGTTAAAATTCTACTATATGGACAACAGAAAGAGGTTTTATGGAGGTACGATATGAAAGTAGCAATTTTAACTGCAAATACGCAGGTATATAAAGAACAGGAAGAAGATAAAGGCGGAAAGGTTATCCGCAAGATTGTGGAAGAAGCAGGACAGCATGTGATCTTTGCAAAAGCACTTCCTGTAGATAAGAAGGTATTATCTACAGTTATGCAGAGAATGGCAGATGGTAATATGGCAGACATTATCTTGACAACAGGCGGAGCCGGATGCGCAGCGGGAGATGTTACACCGGAAGCAACAACAGAGATTCTTGACAGACCAGTACCGGGGATTCCGGAAGCAATCCGTATGCACTTGATGCATCTGACAAAACGTTCTATGTTAAACCGTGGTGTTGCCGGATTCAGAGGTAATACACTGATCGTGAACCTTCCGGGAAAAGCAGGTGCAGCCAAAGAGTCTCTGGAATATATTCTTCCAGAAATCGTTCATGCAGCAGAATTAGGTCAGAAAGAGAATTAGGAATCATATGCAGGTAAAGATATATACAGACGGTGCGGCGAGGGGAAACCCGGACGGACCGGGAGGATATGGAGCAGTGCTTGAGTATGTAGATCCGAAAGGAACACTGCATACGAAAGAACTGTCACAGGGATATAAAAAGACAACGAATAACCGGATGGAATTAATGGCAGTGATCGTGGCACTGGAAGCGTTAAACAGACCGTGCGAGGTGGAATTATATTCGGATTCCAAGTATGTTGTAGATGCTTTTAACCAGCATTGGATTGACAGCTGGCTGAAGAAGGGATGGAAGCGCGGCAAGAATGAGCCGGTGAAGAATGCAGATCTCTGGAAACGTCTGTTGAAAGCAAAAGAACCTCACCAGGTTACATTTATCTGGGTGAAGGGACATGACGGACACCCGCAGAATGAACGGTGCGACACACTTGCCACAACTGCGGCAGATGGAAATGACCTGATTGATGATACGATCCAGTAGATATAGAAGTGTAAGTAAAACAAAGAAAAATTGATATTGCAGTTCTGAAAGATATGTGTTATATTTATTAAATTGCAAGTAAGACAGGTAATCGCGGCTGTCAGGACCGAAAGGGGACAGGCGAGGAAAGTCCGGGCTTCACAGGGCAGGATGCCGGATAACGTCCGGTGGAGGTGACTCCAAGGCAAGTGCAACAGAAATATACCGCCTGTGCATGCAGGTAAGGGTGGAATGGCAGTTTAAGAGACTACCGCTTCTCTGGTAACAGCGAAGGCAGATGTAAACCCCATCCGAAGCAAGACCGGATAAAGACGATGTGGCGGCCCGTCACGTCTTAGGTAGGTCGCTTGAACCTGCCGGTAACGGCAGGTCTAGAAAGATGATTACCCAACGACATAACTCGGCTTATCGTTTTGCTTGCATATATTTATGAAACGATTTGAAAAATGTATTATAGATGATGCTATCCGTTCCAAGCTGATTTGGATTTTAGTTTGTCATCATAATAAAAAGCAGCTCGATATGAGCTGCTTTTTATGTTATGGCGACGAGGAAAACGCGTCATGCTTGATGATAGCATTGACAACCGCTAATCAGCGAACAAAACTCGCAAAGCGTGTTTCGTCGCTGTGCCAGAATGATTCAAATAAGCTATTAATGTCAGCTTTACTTGTGTTAAATTAACCGCGTCCGTGATATTTCTCTTCGCAGTAGAGACAGCGGTATACTTCTTTTTCTGGATCAGTCAGTACGAAGACATGATCCAGTCCCTGCTCGATAGAAGTAATGCAGCGCGGATTTTTACAGCGGATCACATTTGTGATCTTCTTCGGAAGATGAAGTGCTTTCTTGTCTACGATTTGTGAGTCTTTAATAATATTTACTGTAATATTATGATCGATGAATCCGAGAATATCCAGATCCATAAAGTCGATCGGACACTCGATCTTCATAATATCTTTCTTGCCCATCTTACTGCTTTTCGCATTTTTGATAATAGCGACACAACAGTCCAGTTTGTCCAGGTGCAGATATTTATAAATATCCATGCTTCGTCCTGCCTGAATATGATCCAGAACAAAACCTTCTTCGATTTTTCCAACACTTAATGTATTATTTAACATGATTATGTATGCTCCCTTCTTATACTTCAATCTCTAACAATGTAAGGATCAGAGCCATACGGATATAAACACCGTACTGTGCCTGTTTGAAATAAGCGGCTCTCGGATCATCATCTACTTCTACGGAGATTTCATTTACTCTTGGAAGAGGATGAAGGACATACATATCTTCCGGGGCAAGCTTCATCTTAGCGGCATCCAGAATATAAAAGTCTTTCATGCGTACATAATCTTCTTCGTTGAAGAAACGTTCTTTCTGTACACGTGTCATGTAGAGAAGATCCAGTTTTGGAAGTGCATCTTCCAGACGTTCTACTTCCTCGTAAGGGATATTCTTCTTATCCAATACATCGGAACGGATGTAGCCTGGAAGTTTTAATTCTTCCGGGGAAATAAGTACAAAACGGATACCTGGATATCTTACTAATGCATGGATCAGAGAGTGTACAGTACGTCCGAATTTCAGATCGCCGCAGAGACCGATCGTCATATTATCCAGATGTCCTTTTAAAGAACGGATTGTAAGAAGATCAGCTAAAGTCTGGGTCGGATGCTGGTGTCCGCCGTCCCCGGCATTGATAACCGGGATACCGGAATGTTTGCATGCAACAGTTGCGGCACCTTCTTTTGGATGGCGCATTGCACAGATATCTGCATAGCAAGATATCATGCGGAGTGTATCGGAAACGCTTTCGCCTTTTGTGGCAGAGCTTGAATTAGCAGAAGAAAAACCTAGAACATTACCGCCAAGATTATACATCGCTGCTTCATGACTTAAACGGGTACGTGTACTAGGTTCATAAAATAAAGTTGCCAGTGTCTTGCCTGCACAGGCATGTGCGTATTTCTCCGGGGTGGCTTCAATATCGTTCGCCAAATCCATCAGTTTATCAAGTTCTCCCACAGAAAAATCCAGTGGACTAATCAAATGTCTCATAAAAAACCTCCTGTTATTTTCAAATCTATTGAAAATCTTTCATACATCATATAATAAATAAAAAGGTTTTTCAATGTCTGCAGAGAATTTTTTCAAAGAATAATCCGGTGAAAAACCATAATGGTGCATAGTCCAGCCGGATTAGTCCGCGGATCTGGAAGCGTGCATGGCTGTAATTCCACGGACATGCATGGAAGTGCCTGAGGAGGCTTCCGGTCGTATATTCTGTAAAGAAAATACAGACGGTGTAAAAGCACCCACGTACAAAGGCAGGAAAATGCTGGATCCGTCGGCAGATAGGAGAGAACAGGCATGCCATTCCGTAGATGGGGAACATCCAGATGGAAGTGTGTCCGGTTAATGTGTGGTTGTCTTTTTTCAGGGAACGAAGACCGGTATAGAGAATTTCGATACACCAGCCGAACATTCCGCATTGGAGAAATTTTCGCTTCATGGAAGATAGTATAAGGAGGAAATGTAGATTTTATACGCAAAATGTATTATAATAATTGACGGTTTATGTAAAAAAGCGAGGAGAACAGACGATGGCATCATTAGAAGAATTGAGATTGCAGTTAGATGAGATAGATGATCAGATGGTCCGCCTGTACGAAGAACGTATGAAAGTATGTGCACAGGTCGGCGAGTATAAGATCAAGAATGGGAAGAAGGTTCTGGACCGCCAGAGAGAGAAGAATAAATTACAGGCAGTGTCAGAGAAAGCTTCTTCTGAATTTAATAAAAAAGGTGTACGTGAATTGTATGAGCAGTTAATGTCCATGAGCCGTAAATTACAGTACCAGCAGCTTGTAAAGGCAGGAGCACTTGGGAGACTTCCGTTTATTGAGATGGAATCCCTGGATGCGAAAAATGCAAGAATCGTATTTCCGGGAACAGAAGGTGCATACAGTCAGGCAGCTACAAAAGATTATTTTGGTGAAAATTGCAATAGTTTTTATGTGCGGACATTCCGTGAAGCAATGGAAGCGATCGAAGATGGGGCAGCAGATTATGCCGTGCTGCCAATTGAGAATTCAACAGCCGGCTCCGTAGATGAGATGTACGATCTGCTTGTTGAGTTTGAAAATTATATCGTAGGTGAGACAATCATTCCGATCATTCATACACTGTCCGGAGTTCCGGGAGCAAAACTTACAGATATTGAACGTGTGTATTCCAAAGGCGTTGCGTTGATGCAGGCATCACATTTTTTGGATGACCACAGCGACTGGCAGCAGATCAGTGTGGCGAATACAGCGATTGCGGCGCGTAAGATACGGGATGACAAAGATCAGGCACAGGCAGCTGTATGCAGTGCTTATGCGGCAGAGGTACACGGATTAGAAATATTAGAAGAGAATATCAATGATGATCAGACAAACTGTACACGCTTTATTGTGGTTACAAACCAGAAAGTATTTTTAAAGCACGCACAGAAGATCAGCATCTGCCTGGAACTGCCACATGAGAGCGGTTCGCTGTACAGACTGCTGTCGCATTTCATTTACAATGATCTGAATATGACACGGATTGAATCCCGCCCGATTGAGGGAAAAAACTGGGAGTATCGTTTCTTTATTGATTTTGAAGGAAATATGGCAGATCCGGCTGTGAAAAATGCAATCCGCGGACTGAGAGAGGAAAGCCGTAATATGAGGATCCTTGGAAATTATTAGTTTCAGTATATATAATTTCTGCAATGTACAGGATAGTAAGAGCGAATAAAAGTGTAAGTGACAGGAGATAAGCAAGGAGCAAGAAGATGAGAACAAAAGAATTAATGCTTTACAAACATATGGAAGACGGTCAGATCCTGACGGATATGACGTTCCTGATGGAAAACTATGATAACGATTATTATAATACAGAAGATATGAAAAGTCTGCTGTTTGAGCAGATGAATGACCTTTTAGAACTGTCAGCGAGTCATGGATTTGAAGGAAATCTGTGGCATACATATCTTACATACCTTCTGGCAAGCCATGAAAATGCATACAGTACTTCCTGTGAGATTACAGGAGCAATCGATGGAAGTCTGAACCAGGTTGCGCTGCATGATTTTGAGATATTCAAAGAATTATTTGATTATGATTTTAGAAAGATGGAAGAGGCATTTGGCGTGGATTGCATATCCATGATCAAAGAATATGTAGGAGACAGCAGTCACGGTAATGTATTTAACAAGCGTATCCGTGACCGTATCTGTGATCTGGCAAAGAGCCTCGCAGAAGCAGAAGACGCACAGGATTTCAAAGAGAAAATAACAGGATTTTATAAGGAATTCGGCGTTGGAAAACTGGGACTTCACAAAGCATTCCGGATTGAGCATACAGATGAGAGTGCACAGATCGTGCCGATCACCAAGATTGCACATGTACACCTGGATGATCTGGTTGGATATGAGATCGCAAAGAAGAAGCTGATTGATAATACGAAGGCATTCGTAGAAGGAAAACGTGCAAATAACTGTTTGTTATTCGGAGATGCAGGAACCGGTAAATCCACATCCATCAAGGCAATCCTGAATCAGTATTATGATCAGGGACTGCGTATGATCGAAGTGTACAAGCATCAGTTCCAGGATCTGAATGACGTGATCGCACAGATCAAAAACCGGAATTATAAATTTATCATTTACATGGATGATCTTTCTTTTGAAGAATTTGAAATTGAGTACAAATATCTGAAAGCGGTCATTGAAGGCGGTCTGGAGAAGAAACCGGATAATATTCTGATCTATGCAACATCGAACCGCAGACATCTGATCCGTGAAACATTCAAGGACAAAGAAGACAGAGACGAAGAGCTTCATACAAATGATACCGTGCAGGAAAAATTATCGTTGGTTGCCCGTTTTGGCGTTACGATTTACTTTGGAAAACCGGCGAAGAAGGAATTTCAGGAGATCGTACTTGCTCTTGCAGAAAAGAATGGCATAGATATGCCGGAAGATGAACTGCTTCTGGAAGCAAATAAGTGGGAATTAAGCCACGGCGGCTTATCCGGACGAACAGCACAGCAGTTTATTGACTATCTCCTGGGGACAAGATAACATGCAAAAAGATCTGACACATGGAAATGTACAAAGAACGATGCTTGTATTTGCAGGACCGATGATTGTCGGAAATCTTCTGCAACAATGTTACAACATTGCGGATACATGGGTAGTCGGACAATTTCTGGGAGCGGGAGCGCTGGCGGCAGTCGGGGCGGCATATACGCTTATGACATTTCTGACATCTGTCTTGATCGGACTGTGTATGGGGAGCGGCAGCGTTTTTTCCTTTTACTATGGAAAAGGAGATAAAAGAAAGATGCAGGAATCGATCCTTGCATCTTTTCTCTTTATCGGAATCATTTCTGTGATTTTAAATATTGCTGTATTTGCAGGAATGGACCTGATTCTTAAGCTGATGCGGATACCGGAAGATATCTATACATATATGAAAAAATATGTATGGGTGATCTTCTGGGGAATCTTCTTTGTATTTTTGTATAATTTTTTTGCGTATTTGCTGAGAGCAGTTGGAAATTCGGTAACGCCGCTTCTCTTTCTGGCAATCGCATCTATGCTGAATATTATTCTTGATCTTTTGCTTGTTGTGAAATGGAAAATGGGAGTTGGAGGAGCTGCGTGGGCGACCGTGATTGCGCAGATCATATCGGGAGTCGGAATCGGCTACTATCTTTGGAAGAAGGAGCCGGAGCTACGCTTCATAGGAAATGGCATTTCATTGAAGGAGGCATGTTCAAAAGAAGTACTGCCGGAAGTGGTACGGTTTTCGCTAGCCGCAAGTGTGCAGCAGTCGGTGATGAATTTCGGTATCCTGATGATCCAGGGACTGATCAACAGTTTTGGAACTGCGGTAATGGCAGCTTATGCAGCGGCAGTGAAGATTGATTCCTTTGCCTACATGCCGGCACAGGAGTTCAGTAATTCGTTCTCTATCTTTACATCGCAGAATTATGGCGCAAAAGATGAAAAACGAGTGAAAGAAGGCGTGCGGGCAGCAGTGAAAACATCTCTTATCTTCTGTGGAATTGTATCTGTGCTGATCTTTTTGTTTGCAAGACCGCTGATGCTGATCTTTGTGAAAGCAACCGAAGTGAAAGTATTGCAGATTGGTGTACAGTATTTGCGGATTGAAGGCGCATTTTACTGTGGAATCGGACTTCTGTTTCTTCTGTATGCTTATTACCGTGGAACTGGGAAACCGGAAATGTCGGTTGTGCTGACTGTGATTTCTCTTGGAACACGGGTGTTGCTTGCGTATACACTGGCACCATTACTGGGAGTGCGGATGATCTGGTGGGCAATTATAATCGGATGGTTTCTTGCTGATATAACGGGAGTTTTATATATGAAGAAAAAGAAGATATGAGTTTTTTCACACAGGACGGGATAATATAGAAAACATTATGGGAGATATGACAGAAAAAGTCGTGCGGGGATTAATCCTGCACGGCTTTTATATTGCTGATATCAGAGTCGATCATGAGAGAGTAGTTGGTGTAATAAACTACAAATCCCGGTCTGGCCCCATTTGGTTTTTTTACATGTTTTTTCTCTACATAATCAATCTCAACTTTATCGCTGCCACGGCTCTTGGAATAGTATGCAGCAAGTCTTCCGGCTTCTTCAAAAGTACGATCCGGAAGTTCATCCCCATTCGTTTTGACGATGACATGGGAACCCGGAGCACCTTTTGCGTGGAACCACCAGTCACCGCCATTTGCGAAAGAGAAGGTCAGTTCATCGTTCTGCAGATTGTTTTTGCCGACGTAGATGTGATAACCATCGGAAGAGATATAGTGCATTGGTTTGTTTTTTAATTTCACTTTCTTTTTCGTATATTTTCGGCGGACATAACCGCTTTCGATCAGTTCTTCCTTAATTTGTGCCAGATCTGCTTCGCTTCGGGCAATATCCAGAGCGTTGCTAATCGATTCCAGATAGTGGATATCGTCACCAGTTTCTGTGAGAAGTTTTGACAGTGCTTCAAAAGTACGTTTCTGCTTATTATAACGTGCAAAATACTTCTGGGAATTCTCCTGTGGTGTTTTGACCGGATCAAGCGGAATAGTGATCTCTTTGCCGGTGTAATAGTTAAGTGCTGTCAGTTCTTTTGTACCCGGTGCAAGATTGTATCCATAGGTATTGATCAGTTCTCCGTAAACTTTGTATTTTTCCCGGTTTTCAGTATCTTTTAACTGCTTTTTCTGCAGGTCGTATTTCTTACGTGCACGTTCTAATGCAGTCTGGACAACGTGACGCAGGTCTGCACTTTTCTGTCGGATTCTTGTCAGCGTGTTCTTCGTTGCATAGTAAATATGGAGTACTTCGCTGATCGAATCGTATTCCTGCTTTGTAAAAGTATCAAAATGTGATAACAGAAGTGCAGAAAATTCTTTTGGCGTCTCACCATCTGTGTAGATGACCGGGTGAAAATTCCCTGCTTTTACATCTTCTATATAATAAGAAAACTGACGATACAGATGGAACAGAAGATCGTCTTCGTATTCTTTTGGCGTTATACCGGAATCCATGCCGGCAAGAAAGCAGATGTCTTCTGCGATTACCGGGCTGATACCTGTGAAACTTGTATAGATCGCTTTGCCCAGCGGGCATGGTTTTTCTTTTAATGTGAAAATAAAAGTATCAGCATCTACCGTCAGAGGGTTTTTTTTACCCATTGTATCCGGAATAAAATACGGTCTGCCCGGCAATACTTCACGTACAGAACTCATCTGTGCGGAGATGTGCTTGATACTGTCGATGATCCGTCCGTCTGCATCGCAGAAAATAATATTGCTATGTTTGCCCATAATCTCAACAACCAGTGTCTTCTGGCAGAGATCACCTAAATCGTCCAGATGCTCGATCTGGATCTGTATAATCCGTTCCAGTCCCGGCTGTGTGATCCTGGTAATGCGTCCGTTTCCGATATGTTTGCGCAGAAGCATGCAGAAATTCGGCGCATTCATCGGACTTGGCTTATTCACATTTGTCAGATAAATAAGCGGTAAAGATGCACTGGCTGAGATATATAGGCGCTTTTGCCCTTGTGGTGTCTTTATTGTAAAGAGTAGCTCATCGGTTTCCGGCTGTGCGATCTTGGCAATCCGCCCGCCGGAGAGCTGCTCGGTAAGTTCTTTTGTAACTGCTGCAACAGTTGTTCCGTCAAATGCCATAAAAATAGCTCCTTTCTGTCTGATTTCAGGCTCATTTGTATAGTATATCATAGTTGACTCTGTTTTCCAAATGGCTTATAATGGACGATGGAAAACGGTCTGTAATATGTAGAGCGTTAATAAAACAGGAACGAGGTTTCTATTATGATAAAGAGTATGACGGGATTCGGACGTTGTGAGGTGACCGACGGAGAACGTAAATTTACAGTTGAGATGAAAAGCGTGAACCATCGATATCTGGATGCCAATATCCGTATGCCGAAGAAATTAAATTTTTTCGAGACATCTATCCGTAATCATTTAAAAAAAAGTGTGCACAGAGGAAAAGTCGATATATTTATCAATTATGAGGATTCTTCAGAGGGACAGGTTGTATTGAAATATAATGAGGCACTGGCAACTGAGTATCTGTCTTATTTTAAACAGATGGAAGAGAAATTCTCACTGGAGAATGACATCCGTGTATCTGCGCTTTCACGTTATCCGGAAGTCATTACGATGGAAGAGCAGGCTGTTGACGAAGAGGAACTGTGGAAGGGACTTAAGAAGGCACTGGACGGTGCTGTGAAGCAGTTTGTTGAGACGAGAACGCTGGAGGGAGAGAATCTTAAGAAAGATCTGATCGAAAAACTGGATCATCTGCTGACACTGGTTGAACAGATTGAAGAGCGTTCCCCGAAGATTATTGCGGAGTATCGTGAGAAGTTGGAAAATAAAGTAAAAGAACTTCTCGAAGATACACAGATTGAGGAGAGCAGGATCGCAGCAGAAGTTGTGATCTTCGCAGATAAGATTTGTACCGATGAAGAAGTGGTACGCTTGAGAAGTCATGTTGTACATATGAAAGAGACTCTGGAATCAGAAGACAGTGGAATCGGACGTAAGCTGGATTTCATTGCGCAGGAGATGAACAGGGAAGCGAATACAATCCTGTCAAAGGCGAATGATCTGGAGATTTCCAATATCGGAATCGAATTGAAGACAGAGATTGAAAAAGTCAGAGAACAGATTCAGAATATCGAATAAGAAGTGTGAGGAAGAGCAAATGAAAGAGAGAGGAATACTCATTGTTGTTTCCGGATTTTCCGGCTCCGGTAAAGGAACTTTAATGAAAGAACTGCTGAAGCAGTATGATAATTATGCTTTATCTGTATCAGCAACGACGAGAACTCCGAGACCTGGAGAGGTAGACGGACGGGAATATTTCTTCCATGAGATCGAAGAATTTGAAAAAATGATTGCGAAAGATGAACTGATAGAGTATGCTAAATACGTGGAGAATTACTATGGTACACCGCGTGCATACGTGGAAGAACAGTTAGAAGCAGGGAAAGATGTGATTCTTGAGATAGAAATCCAGGGTGCATTAAAAGTGAAAGAAAAGTTCCCGGAGACATTATTACTGTTCGTAACTCCGCCGAGTGCAGCAGAGCTTCGCAGACGTCTGGAAGGACGTGGCACAGAGACACAGGATGTGATCGAGAGTCGTTTAAGCAGAGCCGCACAGGAAGCGGAAGGCATGGATGCATACGATTATCTGATCATCAATGACGATCTTCAGGAATGCGTGCAGCAGATGCATGAGATCATTCAGGGAGAGCATAGAAGAAGTTTCAGAAATCACACATTTATTGAACATATGAAAGAAGAGTTGAAAGGAGAATAGTGTATGTTACACCCATCTTACACAGATTTAATGAAAGTGGTAAACAAAGACGTCGAGGAAGGCGAGACAAAGGTTGTCAACAGCCGATACTCTATCGTTATGGCAACAGCAAAAAGAGCCAGAGAGATCATCGATGGTTCTATGCCGTTAGTAGATACAAAGCCGGGAGAGAAGCCACTTTCTATCGCAATTGACGAGCTGAATCAGGCGAAGATTACAATTGCAGCAGAAGACGAGGAAGAATAGAGTCTGACAGGTAATGTATGTAAGGCAGATGCCAGATGGTATCTGCCTTTCTTCTGATAGAAGGATAAATTCTGATAAAAGAGTAAGAGGAGACGTAAGAATGAATATATTATTTATCTCACTGGGCTGTGATAAGAATCTGGTAGATTCTGAGGTTATGCTGGGCCTCCTGGATGCAAAAGGATATCAGATTGTAGATGATGAGACACAGGCAGATATCATTGTGATCAACACATGCTGTTTTGTGCACGATGCAAAAGAAGAGAGTATACAGACGATTCTGGAGATGGCAGAATATAAGACGGAAGGGCGTCTGAAAGCACTGATCGTAACCGGATGCCTGGCACAGAGATATCGTCAGGAGATCATTGATGAGATTCCGGAAGTTGATGCGGTTCTTGGAACAACAGCCTATGATAAGATTGTAGAAGCAGTGGAAGAAGCACTGGCGGGTGTCGGACATGTGGAACTTGAAAATGTGAATGCACTTCCGCTTGTCGATACAAAGCGTCTGGTGACAACCGGTGGACATTATGCTTATATGAAGATTGCAGAAGGCTGTGATAAGCACTGTACTTACTGTATCATTCCGAAGCTTCGTGGAAATTACCGCAGTGTTCCGATGGAGCGGCTGATACAGGAAGCAAAAGATCTGGCTGAACAGGGCGTAAAAGAACTGATCCTTGTGGCACAGGAGACAACGTTATATGGAAAAGACATTTACGGAGAAAAATCTCTGCATAAGCTTTTACGTGAATTGTGCAAGGTAGATGGAATTCGCTGGATCCGTATTCTGTACTGTTATCCCGAAGAGATTGATGATAATCTCATCCAGGTTATGAAAGAAGAAAAGAAGCTCTGTCATTATCTGGACCTGCCGATTCAGCATGCTAACGATGAAATCTTAAAGCGCATGGGAAGAAGAACTTCCAAAGCACAGTTAGAAGAAATCATTGGAAAATTAAAACGGGAAATTCCGGACATCACACTTCGCACAACACTGATCACTGGTTTCCCGGGAGAAACAGAAGAGCAGCACGAAGAGCTGAAAGCGTTTGTAGACGAGATGGAATTTGACCGGCTCGGCGTATTCACATATTCGCCGGAGGAAGACACACCGGCGGCAGAGATGCCGGATCAGATACCGGAAGAAGTCAAAGAAGACAGACAGGCTGAGATCATGGAGTTGCAGCAGGAGATTGCATTTGCACAGGCAGAAGATATGATCGGTGAAGAAGTGCTTGTCATGATCGAGGGAAAAGTTGCAGATGAGAATGCATATGTCGGACGTACTTACAAAGATGCGCCGGGCGTTGACGGATTGATTTTTATTAATACAGATGAAGAACTGATGTCGGGAGATTTCGCAAGAGTGAAAGTGACCGGTGCAGTAGAATATGATTTGATGGGAGAGTTGTTGTAATGAATTTACCAAATAAGCTGACAGTATTACGAATTATCATGGTACCTTTCTTTGTTTTTTTTATGTTGACGGACGCAGGCGGTGCAGCCAATAAATGGATCGCGCTTGTTATTTTCTGTGTGGCAAGTCTTACAGATATGCTGGATGGTAAGATTGCTAGAGCAAGAGGTCTGGTTACAAACTTTGGAAAATTCATGGATCCTCTTGCAGATAAGTTGCTTGTATGTTCTGCAATGATCTGTCTCATTCCGCTTGGCAAGTTGACGGCATGGTTTGTAATCGTTATTATCGCAAGAGAATTTATTATCAGCGGATTCCGTCTGGTAGCTTCTGACAATGGCATTGTCATTGCGGCAAGTTACTGGGGAAAGTTTAAGACCGTTTCACAGATGTTTATGGTGATCGTGATGATCATGGATCTGGGCGGGGTATTTGATGTGATCGGAACAGTCCTGATGTGGGCAGCACTGATTCTGACCATTGTTTCTTTAATTGATTATATTGCGAAAAATGTTGAGGTTCTTACGCAGGGAGGAATGTAAAGTGACAGTTGAATTTATCTCTGTCGGAACAGAGATTCTGCTTGGAAATATCGTAAATACAAATGCAGCATATCTGTCTGAAAAGTGTGCAGGTCTGGGCCTTTCCTGCTATCACCAGAGTGTTGTCGGGGACAATGAGAAGAGACTGGAGGATGCGCTTCATCTGGCACTGTCAAGAAGTGATATTGTGATTCTTGGCGGTGGACTTGGTCCTACAAAGGATGACCTGACAAAAGAAGTGACAGCAAAAGTATTTGGAAAAGAACTGTACGAAGATGCACGTACAAGAGCCCGAATCGAAGATTATTTTGCACGGGTACACAACCGCAATATTACAGCAAATAACTGGAAACAGGCAATGGTTCCGGAAGGCGCGGTTGTTGTTGATAATGACAATGGAACGGCTCCCGGACTGATACTGGAAGAAAACGACAAGACAGCGATTTTGCTTCCAGGTCCTCCTAATGAACTGAAACCAATGTTTGAGTCAAAGATTGCTCCATATCTGAATGGCTTACAACCGGAAGGTATTTATTCTAAAATGGTGAAGATCTGCTCTATGGGAGAAAGCAGAGTGGAGACGGTTATTACGGATCTTCTGGAGACACAGACCAATCCGACACTTGCGCCTTATGCAAAGACAGGAGAAGTACATCTCCGTGTGACAGCCAGAGCAAAGAGTGAAGAAGAGGCAGATGCTTTAATGAAGCCGATGATGGATGAGCTGTTCCACAGATTCGGAGATAAAATCTACACAACCGAAGAAGATGTGACGCTGGAAGATGCAGTTGTGGAACTCCTGAAAGGGAAGAAGATGACAGTGACGACCGCAGAGTCCTGTACGGCTGGTCTGCTCGCAGGACGGATCATGAATGTTGCAGGCGCATCGGAAGTGTATGAAGAAGGCTATATTACTTATGCCAATCGTGCAAAGAGCAAACTGCTTGGTGTAAAAGAAGAGACACTGGAAGCATACGGCGCAGTAAGCGAACAGACTGCCAGAGAGATGGCAGAAGGTGCAGCAAAAGCAGCCGGAGCAGATGCCGCACTGGCGGTGACCGGTATTGCAGGGCCTGGGGGCGGAACCAAAGAGAAACCGGTCGGACTGGTTTATATTGGATGCTATGTAAAGGGACATACAGAAGTAAAAGAATTTCATTTTACCGGAAATCGTGCGAAAAACAGAGATTATGCCGTTGTGCGTGCTCTGACATTCCTGCGGGAGGAACTGGTAAAAGAAAGGAGTTAAATCCGAAATGAATATCAGAAAAATACAGATACAGGAACTTTTGCCGGCACTGCATCTGGCGGCAGAAGTATTTGCAGAAGATGTTGCATCGGCATATACTGATGAAGGCGTCGGGCGTTTCCATGAATTTATCAGCTATGACTCTTTCCGCGAGATGTTTGAACGGCAGGAAGTGACTATATTTGGTGCGTTTGAAGGTGTGCAGATTTGTGGAATGATCGCAGTTACAAACAGCGGGCACATCAGTCTGTTCTTTGTACGAAAGGCATTTCAAAGACACGGTATCGGACGTATGCTTTATCTGGCAGCTGTTGCATTTGCGGCAAGAGAAGTGCATACTTTTAAGATTACAGTAAATGCTGCGCCACAGGCTGTAGAGACATATGAACATCTTGGAATGCACAAGGTGACAGAAGAACAGGAAAAGGATGGAATCCGTTTTGTACCGATGGAAGCGGAGCTGGTGCAGAGTGCATACGGGCAGTATAGTTATCATTACGGCACCGGAAATCCGGGACAGAATGCTTATGGTTACGGTGCAGGCAGTTCTTCAAGCGGCTCTTATAGTTATGGCCCGGGACCGGAAGAAAACGGGCAGGGACCAGCAGGAACATACAGTCATCAGGTACAGATGCCACAGCGGAGATCTGCAGTACCGGTCATCGTTGGAGTTGTTGCGGCTATCATACTTTTGATCGTAGCGGTCGGCGGCGCATTTTTATTTGGAAGTTTTATCTATTATAAAGCAAAAGATGACGTAGGAATCACAGAAGATCAGCCGTATGAGGATGACGGTGACAGCTGGGATGATTCGGATGATATATACGATAATGATGAGAATAATGGAAACAGTGGTTCAGACAGCCAGAACAAGACAGACGAAAGCAGTGTGTCAGGCGTTGATAAGATAGAAGCCTATAAGGCAGATAATCTTTCTTACAAGGTGAAAAATGAGACATACAGCTTCCGTGATTCGGAAAAGACTTCTACAATCATTGATTTTAATGTTGCTTATCCACAGATCAGTGGTCTGAAAGGAAAGAATGCAGATAAAATTAATAAAACAATAAAAAACTGTGCAATGTCTACCGTGGATGAGATTTATACACATCCGGATGAGAAGATCAAGCAGAAAGTAATCGAAGCAAACACACCGGCACTGATCAGTTATGTAAAATGCAAAGTGACCTATGCAACGAATGAGTTTATCAGTGTTGTATTTGAAGATACAAGTGCCAGAGGTGAATACAGCGAGTATCAGACAGATCTTCGTACTGTAAATATCCGTCTTCGTGACGGGAAAATTTACGAAGTCAGAGATATTGTAAAGCTGGATGACACATTTGTAGAAAACTGGGCAAAGATCATGCAGAAAGAGACCGGTGACAGCAGTTTTCTTACCGACCTTACTACGGCTGAGATGAAAAAGGCACTGGAAGGCAATGACAAAACAGGAGCTTATGTTCCAAATTTTTTTGTGAGCAAAGACGGAATCGAGATCGGATTCAATATGGGAAGCGCTTCATCCGGTAAGCAGAGTACAAAATATGCATGGGTGACAGCACCGTATACATTCGACGAAATTAAGAGTTCCGTTGCAGATACAGCGTTCTGGAAGGGACTTGACAGGTAAAATGCAGAGAAAAGGCGCAGAAAGCGCCGGAATTTGATAAAAAGTGACAATTGACGAGTAAAAGAATTTATGAGAAAATAAAATCAAGTACGGCGTTAAACATATAACAATGCCTACAAGAGAAAACACACACATAGTTGAAAGGAGTTTTATAATGATTTATTCACATGAAGTAGAGATGATGTGTCCGGTAGCTCAGGGTGCAAATCACGGACCAGCTCCGATTCCGGAAGAGGCAAAATGGGTAAAGGCAAAAGAAGTTAAAGATATTTCAGGTCTGACACACGGTATTGGATGGTGTGCTCCACAGCAGGGAACCTGCAAACTGACACTGAATGTTAAAGAAGGAATTATCCAGGAAGCCCTTGTTGAGACAGTTGGATGTTCAGGTATGACACATTCTGCTGCTATGGCATCTGAGATCCTTCCGGGAAAGACTATTTTGGAAGCATTGAATACAGACCTTGTCTGTGATGCGATTAATACAGCAATGAGAGAGTTATTCCTTCAGATCGTATACGGAAGAACACAGAGTGCATTCTCTGAAGACGGACTTCCGATCGGTGCAGGACTGGAAGACCTTGGTAAGGGACTTCGTTCTCAGGTTGGAACTATGTATGGTACATTAGCAAAAGGTCCTCGTTATCTTGAGATGGCTGAAGGATATGTTACAGGTATCGCTTTAGATGACCACGATGAAATCATCGGATATCAGTTTGTAAACCTTGGTAAAATGACAGACTTCATCAAAGCAGGTGACACACCGAATGATGCATGGGAGAAAGCAAAAGGACAGTACGGACGTGTTGAAGATGCAGTTAAGATCATCGACCCACGTAAAGAATAATCGCGATAGCGTACAGGTATTACATATCAGGTAAAATTTTCAGGAGGACAATTAAATGGCTTTATTTGAATCATATGAGAGAAGAATTGATAAAATCAATGAAGTATTAAACAGCTATGGCATTGCTTCTATCGAAGAAGCAGAGAAAATCACAAAGGATGCCGGACTTGATGTATACAATCAGGTAAAAGGTATTCAGCCAATCTGTTTCGAGAATGCATGCTGGGCATACACAGTAGGTGCAGCAATCGCAATTAAAAAAGGATGTAAGACAGCAGCAGACGCAGCTGCAGCAATCGGAGAAGGACTTCAGGCATTTTGTATTCCGGGATCTGTAGCTGATCAGCGTAAAGTAGGTCTTGGACACGGTAACTTAGGAAAGATGCTTCTGGAAGAAGATACAGATTGTTTCGCATTCCTGGCAGGTCACGAATCATTCGCAGCTGCTGAAGGAGCAATCGGTATCGCTGAGAAAGCAAACAAAGTTCGTAAGAAACCTCTTCGTGTTATCTTGAACGGACTTGGAAAAGATGCTGCAAAGATCATTTCCAGAATTAACGGATTCACATATGTACAGACAGAGTATGATTATTATACAGGAGAACTGAAAGAAGTACAGAGAATCGCTTACTCTGAAGGACTTCGTTCTAAAGTTAACTGCTATGGTGCCAACGATGTTCGTGAGGGTGTTGCAATCATGCACAAAGAAGGTGTAGATGTATCTATCACAGGTAACTCTACAAACCCGACACGTTTCCAGCATCCGGTTGCAGGTACATACAAAAAAGAATGTATCGAGCAGGGTAAGAAATATTTCTCAGTTGCTTCCGGTGGTGGTACAGGACGTACACTTCACCCGGACAACATGGCAGCAGGACCGGCTTCTTACGGTATGACAGATACACTTGGACGTATGCACTCTGATGCACAGTTCGCTGGATCTTCATCTGTACCGGCTCACGTTGAGATGATGGGACTGATTGGTGCAGGTAACAACCCGATGGTTGGTATGACTGTAGCTGTAGCCGTTTCCATCGAGGAAGCTGCAAAGGCAGGTAAATTCTAAGAAACGCCTGTTTTACAAGGGTTTTAGATTTAATAGAATTGAATAAAAAGTAAGAAAAAGCGGTTGATTAGTATCGTACTAGTATCATATTAGTATCATGAGATTAGTATCACAAATCAGCCGCTTTATTCTAACTTCTCCATGTCGTTTCTTAGCCATTCGAGATCTCGAACTGTATAAACAGATTCTGTAACATCTTTAATGCTTTGACCAACCATTTCTTTTATAGCATATTCATATATTTTTTCTTGATTTTTCATATTATATTTCATAAAGTATTAAAGCAGCTAATTCATGCGGCTGATGATTCATATAACATAGAATATCTTCTTTTTGTTTTTACGCAGTATGTGTTATACTTTACAAAAATGGAAAGGATTGAAATTATGCGTCACGAAATTGTATCGCGTAACCCGGATGTGGAAGTACGGTTTTATTTATCGGTAGATGAAGGAAGTTATGTCGCACCGCACTGGCATGACAGTCTGGAGCTGGTGTATATGCTGGAAGGAAGTATTACCGTGACGACCGAGAACCAGAAAAATGTGCTGCAGGCAGGAGAATTTAATATTATTAATTCCAGGGTGATGCATTCCGTATTGAGTGGGAAGAACAGGGCTCTTGTATTACAGATCCCGAAAGAGATGCTTACTAAGTACATTCCGGATATTGAATTGTATCAGTTTGAAGTGGATATGCATCCGGAAAATGAGATTGATAAGACAAGACTTCAGAAGATGAAGAAAATCTTTGAAGATATGCATATTGTCTACGATATCCGTCCGGAGGCTTATCTGCTGCGTTTTAACAGTTTGCTGTATGAACTTCTGTACACGCTGGCTCATTCTTACTCTAAAAAAATTGTAAGAAAAGAAGCAGACCGTAATCAGAAAAATCTGGAACGTGTAAATGAGATCATGGTCTACTTAAAAGAGCATCACAGAGAAAAATGTCTTGTCCCGGAGATTGCCGCACATTTTGGATACAGTGAAGATTATCTGGCAAGATTTTTCAAGAAGCAGATTGGTATGACACTGATGGAATATCTGTATGCGATCCGGATTGTCAAGGTGCATGAAGAATTACTTGCAACAGATGCTTCTATCGGAGAGATTTTCGAAGCACACGGATGTACCAATTACCGTGTTGCCATGCGTACATTCAAAGAAAATTATGGATGTACTCCCAAAGAGGCAAGAAAGAAATCGAGAGAGAAAGAAAAATAAAAAGTCGGAATCGTCCTATTTTTAGGTCGCTTTTGTTTGTTCTAAAGATGAAAAATGCCTGTTATGATAAATGCAGATAGAAAGAAAAGCATACATAAGAAGGAGAGAAAAAATGGAACAAAAAACGACGAAAATCAGTTTCTGGGAAAGATTTTCCTATGGATGCGGAGACCTGGGATGTAACATCATTTATTCCGCAATGTCAGCATTTCTGCTGTTTTACTACACAGATTATGTGCATATCAGTGCCGGTATCGTAGGAACGATCATGCTCGTTTCACGTATTTTTGACGGTGTTACGGATCTGATTATGGGAGTGATCGTAGACCGCACCAAATCCAAAATGGGTAAATGCAGACCGTGGATTTTACGGATGGCAATTCCGTTTGCAATTGCCGGAATCCTCTTATTCAGTGTACCGTCAGGACTGGGGCAGACAGCGAAGATCGCATACATTTTCATTACATATAACTTAGTATCGTCTGTGATCTATACAGCGATCAATGTACCATATGCAACCCTGAATGCTCTGATCACACAGGATCAGTACGAGAGATCTGTTTTAAGTATTTTCCGTATGATCCTTGCAACAACCGGAACGCTGATCATCACAAACCTGACACTTCCGCTTGTACAGGCATTTGGAAATAACGCATCTGCATGGACGAAAGCATTTGCAGTGTTCGGAGTACTTGCAGTTATCATATTTTTAATTACATTTACAGGAACGAAAGAGAGAGTAAAACCTTCTGAACATACAAAGCAGGAGAAGATCCCGTTCTTCAAAGGAATTCGCTTACTATTCCAGAATAAATACTGGATCATGATCACACTGACACTGGTATTTATTTTCATCATTTATTCTCTGAACGGCGGAGCTGCTGTTTATTATGCAAAAGTTGTACTGAAAAATCCAAATCTGGTCGGACCGATGAATCTTGTAGCAAGTATCGTACAGATCGTGGCAATGTTCTTTACCGCATTTATCATTAAGAAGATCGGTAAGAGAAATATGCTGATTCTCGGAGCAATCATCTATGGACTCGGATTTGCAATGTTTGCATTTGTCGGAACAAGTTATATCGGAATCATGATCGCATCTGGATTAAAAGGTGTCGGTAATGCCGGAATTTCTTCCTGCATGTTTGCGATTGTATCGGATACGATCGAATATGGAGAGTGGAAGACCGGATATCGTACAGAAGGACTGATCAACAGTGCTTCAAGCTTTGGATTCAAAGTCGGAAATGGTCTTGGATCCGCTATGCTCGGATGGATTTTGGCACTTGGAGGATATGCAGAAAAAGTGGTAGCACAGAGTGCATCTGCACTGACAGCGATCAATGCGTTATTTATCTACATTCCGGTGTTATCAGCAGTATTGATCGTAGTGATCATGTGCTTCTACAAACTGGATAAAGAATACGATGGAATCGTAACAGACTTAAAAGAAGGAAGAGGTGTCGCGGACAATGATTAAGAATCCGATTTTCAAAGGTTTTAATCCGGATCCTTGTATTTGCAGAAAAGGAGACGATTATTATATTGCGGTATCCACGTTTGAGTGGATGCCGGGAATCCCGATTTATCATTCAAAGGATATGAAAAACTGGGAGCTGTATACACATGTGCTGACAGATGAACAGGTAGATCTGAAAAAACTTCCATCAGCAAAAGGAATCTGGGCGCCGTGCCTTACTTACTGTGAAGAGGAAGATCTGTTCTATGTCGTATATGGTGTGATGAATTCCATGAATGCAAGATATTTTGATGTAGACAATTATCTTGTAACAGCAAAAGACATTCGTGGACCGTGGAGTGAGCCGGTTTATTTACATTCCGCAGGATTTGATGCTTCTATTCTTCACGACGATGACGGAAGAAAATGGATTGTTTCTCTGGAATGGGAGACAAGAGAAGGATATGAAAAACCGGGTGTGATCTGTCTGGTTGAGTATTCTCCGAAAGAAAAGGCAGTAGTCGGATATCCAAAACGAATCTGGCGCGGCGGTACAGACAGAGGATGTATCGAAGCACCGCATCTTACAAAGAGAAATGGTTATTATTATATTATGTGTGCGGAAGGCGGAACCGGATACAATCACTGCGTGACGATGGGAAGATCCAAAAATGTATGGGGACCATATGAAGGGGATCCGAAGAATCCGATCGTAACAAGTGTTCCGGGCGAGTCGAATGAAAGACATGATCCGGATCATCTGAAACCGAAATATTTCAATCCGGACAGCGTTCTGCAGAAATCCGGTCACGGAAGTTATGTAGAAACTTCTCTTGGCGAGGTTTATCTGGTACATCTCTGTTCCAGACCGTTTGCACCGGAGCTTCGCTGCACGCTTGGAAGAGAGACGGCAATACAGAAAATGGAGTGGACCGAAGACGGATGGCTTCGCATGGCGGATGGAGATAATCTGGCGAAAGAATATGTAGAAGAAAGCAAACTGCCGGAATATCCGGTTCCACAGATTCCGGATTTTGATGATTTTGACGGTGAGGAGCTTGGAAACTGGTATTATGCACCACGTATTATGCCACAGAGTTTTGCTGATGTAAAAGCCCGTCCGGGTTATGTGAGAATCCGCGGACAGGAGTCCAGAACATCGCTGAATAAGGTCAGTATCCTTGCAAGAAAACTGACCAGTGTCTATGCAACGGTTACAACAAAGATGGAATACAAGCCGGAAGTATACCAGCACAGTGCCGGACTGATCATTTATTACGATAATATGAATTATATTAATCTGCGTAAATATTACAGTCAGACACTGGGTGGAAGTGCACTGTCGATCATCCAGCTTGAAAATGGAGAAAAGACAGAATATCTGGATACGAGAATTGCAGTGGAGGATGTTCCGATTTATCTGAGACTTCGGATTGAGGGAAGAGAGCTTTGGTTCGAGTGGAGTTATGACGGTGAGAATTATACAAGAATCGGAAGGACATTTGACACAACGAAGTTCTCTGATGAGTATTGTAAATATGGTGAGTTCACAGGAACATTTGTAGGTCTTACATGTGCAGACCGTGTATTGCATAAGCATTATGCCGATTTTGATTTCTTCTCTTATGAGGCAGATGAAGAAAAAGGAGTGCCGGCACCGGAAGAAAAATAAATGAAAATAATTTTAGGAGAGAAAGCCTGCAAAATACAACTTGTGTTTTGTGGGCTTTTCTGGTAAAGTAAACACAAGTTATATCTTATAGTTCTAAAGAGATTCTATTTGTATTAGAAAATACGAATATTTAAATGCTCCGGTTTGGAGCAAAATCCAGAAACTTTAATTTTAGAGGGAAACGATTGCTGAGTGTCATGTGAAGATGTTACGACGTCAGTTTGCCTTTGATATGTAATATTTGTTTAAATACTTAATTTGATTTTTAGTAAAAAATTAGTTTGTAACAAGATGTAAAAAGTAACGATGAAAAATGCAGGAAAGTTTTATGACTGCATCAGGAAGAGGAGTGTTTGCCATGACAAACAAATTACGTCAGTATTTTCCGGTGATCCGTTCACGGGAAGAAGTAATGAAGGATATTGAGAAGGACAAACAGTTGAAGGATATGTTTTATAGCTGGAGAGAAGAAAGAAGGAAGGAATTTCTTGAAGACTTGCAGATGAAAATAGTTTGCTGATCATGGATATGGTAGTGCATCTGGAAGAATTTAAACACTTTCCAGATACATATATACATCGGTTTGAGCAGGAGTCAGATACTGGTCTGGAAATGAACCTGCTTCAAAAATATTTATTTGTTCCGCTTGACATTTTTCAGAAGATTCAGCACAATAAAAATGGAGAAATAAAGATTGCGAATCGTCTGGAAGCGTGGCTTGCATTCCTATGTATGGATAGACCGGAAGAGATCATCGCAATCATTGAGAAGTATCCGGATTTTAAAGATCTGTACAGTCAGATCTATGATATGTGCCGGAATATAGAAGAGGTGATGGCTATGTTTTCAAAGGAATTACTGGAGATGGATCGTAATACAGTGCAGTTAATGATTGATGACATGCAGAAGGAATTAGATGAAACGAAGGATGAGCTGGATGAAACGAAAGGACAGCTGGATGAAACGAAAGGACAGCTGGATGAAACGAAAGGACAGCTGGATGAAACGAAAGGACAGCTGGATGAAACGAAAGGACGGCTGGATGAAACGAAAGGGCAGCTGGATGAAGCCAGAAATGAGGTGGAATTGCTTCGAAGAAAGCTGGCAGAATTAGAAGGCAACAGATAAATTTATGAGAAAAACAGAAAAGAAAAGTATAGCAGTCATAGATGATGAAGTGCAGATGTTAAAGGTTATCGGAAGATATGTAACAGAGACGCTGAAACAAAAGAATATGACAGATAAGATTAATGTGCGGTTGTTTTGTATGGCAGAAGAATTTCTGGAATCTGTGAAAAAGGATGAAAAATATCTTGCCGTATTTTCTGATATCGAGATGGATACGATGAATGGAATTGAACTCGGAAAGTGGCTGAACAAGAAACATGCACAGGAAAAGGGGGAAGCAATTCCCCTCATTTTTATTACATCACATGAAGAGTTTGCGATTGAAAGTTACCGTTTGGATGCATATCAGTATATTCTGAAAGAAGAGATGAAAGTTCGGATACCAGAAGTTTTAAGAAATATATTGCAGCAGCGGAGAGAGGAAGAAGACTCATACCGCGTGCTTGAAACGATAGAAGGTATGCAGAAAATCCGATATGGAGATATTCTTTATATTCAGAAAGCAAAAGGAAAGAAATATGTAGAGTATTACACACAGGATAAGGTTTACAGAGAACAGATCAATATGAAAACGTTGTGGGAGGAATTACAGCACAGAGATTTTGTATATGCAGACCGTAGCTGCCTTGTCAATATAGAGAAAGTCATACAGATACACGGAATGGAACTTGAACTTTCCGGCGGTGTGAGAGTAAGAATTGCAAGAAGGCATCTGATGGAATTAAAAGAATGTGTCAGACAGTACTGGGAGAGGAAGAAAAGATATCATGGGATATAGAAGCATTATTATTATACTTGCAGTTCTGGAGGCACTAATGTCTGCATATTTGATGAAACAGGGAATGCCAACAACGGCAGGAAGAAAAGCAGACAGATTTATATATGCCGGAAGTGTGGGAACTGTGGTTTTACTTGTGGCAGGTAAAGAGTATCCGATTGGAATGTATCTGACAGTGTTCTTACTCACACTGTGCGGTTTTATCTGTGTTGCACTTGGCACAGAGGCGTACACATTTGCATTTGGAGTACCTGCTGTTTGCTATGGTGGTTTAAGTTTTTTGGAAGTATTTATTGCATCATGGGCAGTTCTGATGCAGGGAACAAGCCAGAATCCATCCAAGATGTGGAAATTGGACATGCTGCCAAAAACAGTAAGCTGCCTGATCGCGGGTGTAATATTTCTTGGTTATGTCTGTTTTATTTGCAAAAAGAAAACCATAAAGAGAATCGCAGAGGAATATAAAGGACTGATTGTAACATTTGGAGCAGGTTTACATATTGTAATTCTGATCTATCAGTTGATGTTGATGGGTGAAGGAACCAAATGGTATTTTCAGAATATTGTGACTGCAAATGTAATAGCGCTCCTGCTGATCTGGCTGTTATGGCAGTTCAGTAAATTTATTTTCCGCTATGAAAGCCTGCAAAGAGAGAATCAGATGATTGAATTTCAAAATACGATGATGGAAAATAATTATGCAAATCTGAAAGAAGCACTGGAAGAGAACCGGAGAATCAATCATGATATGAAAAATCATCTGCTCTTATTAAAAGAATATGAGAAGAGGCAGGACTGGAAAGAACTTCGGAGTTATCTGGATAAGATTACACCGGAGTATGAATCTGTGAAGTTCTATCCATGGACGACTTGTCAGCCACTGGATCTTCTGCTGAATCTGAAGATGCATATGGCAGAAAAAAAGAAAATTGTATGGAAGATAACCGCCTGTTCACTTGAAAAATTCGTATTGGAAGAAAATGAAATCTGTATTTTATTTGGCAATCTGCTGGATAATGCGCTGGAAGCAAGTGAAAAAGTTGAAAAAGGAGAAAAATGGATAAAAACAGAAATACAGAATCCGGGAAATATGCTTTTTATAAACATTGCTAACAGTATGGAAAAACAGCCGGTGAGGGAAGGAAAAAGATGGATTTCCCAGAAAGAGAATCAAAAATTCCATGGCTACGGTCTTATAAGTGTAGAACGCATTGTTGAAAAATATGAAGGAACAATCAGATATCTGGTCACAAAGGACAGATTCGAAGTACAGGTTTCCTTTTTCATGTCCTGAAAAATACCGTTTATGGCGAGGGTATTGCCCACTTCTGTCAGTGTGCTTATTCTTAGAAAAGGATAAGTAACTGATGGAGGTGGGTTTTTGTTATATCAGATTATTTTAAAAAATTTCAAAAGCAGTTGGAAAAATTATTTTGTCTATTTTACAGGGAATATTATAGGAGTCGCAGAATTTTTTGTGTTTTTAGGCTTGTATTCTGTATCGAAAGTAATTATGAAGGATGCATCTGCAGATTTTGGAACGATACAGGATATTATGCTTGCATGTATTCTGGTCTGCATTTTCAGTGTGGCGATTATGACATATTCTATGCAGAAATTTATGCGGTTAAGACTCAGAGAGTATCAGTTGTTTTATGTACTTGGAATGAAGCGGCGTAAAATGTATGGAATGATTCTTTTTGAGTATTTTTCAGGCTGCCTGGGAACTTTATTTGCCGGAATGTTTGCAGGACGGCTTATGCTTGGAGGTGTTTTGAAAGCATGGCATTATTTTTTCCCGGAATATATACGTCGTGTTCCGATTACAGTCTCTGTCTACATGGATACATGTAAATTAAGTGTGGCAGTATTCCTTGCGGTAGCATTTTCCCTGCTTGTGTGGGCAGATAATCATGGACTGCAGGATCTGATGAATGATGGAAAGAAGAAAGAGAAAAAACCACAGAGCAGAAAGTGGCTGGTATTTACAGTAGCAGGAGTTTTGCTTATAGCGGCAGGATATTGGATCTATGCCAGATATTCATTGAATTATGGATATCTGTATTCTCATTTATTTTTGATTTTTGGAACATTTTTTGTAGTTTTATTTGGTGGAGGGATCTTGCTGGAGATACTACATAAAAGAAGAAAATTTTATCTGAAACATCTTCTCGGATTAAATGGATTGTACAGCCGATATCAAAGTAATATGTTGTTTTTCTTAATGATATTTACCGTACAGTTTGCAGCGGTTGGTTATTGCGGTGTACAGATTGCAGAGATTCTTCCAATTTCAGGGCAGGAAAAATATTTTCCGTACGATGCAGTATGGATGGGAAAAGATACAGGAGAAAATCAAAACTTTGTAAATCAGTGTGTAAAGGAATACAAAGGAAGTGTAAAAAAATTTCCAATGATCCGGGTGAGTGGATATAGTGTTGAATTGGTTGGAATTTCAGAGAAAACATATGAGCAGTTATCCGGAAAACAGGTTCATCTTAAGAATAAAGAAATTGTATATATTCAAAATGAATACAAAACCTACAATGGGAAAAAAGTAACCATGGGAGCGATGGATTATGGACGCAAAGGATACACATGGCTGATGCCTGGCAGCTTTGATAAGGAAAAAGATGAATATGTCAGTCCGGAGTCCAATCATCCGATTGCAAGTAAAGACTGGGATCATCTGTACAGAATGAAAAGAATCGAAGCAGGAAACTGGTTCGGAAAATACAGGATCGGTGTAGAGGCAGAGAATGTTGTAGTATTTTCTGAAAATTATTTTAATAAATGGCATGAGAAATTAAAAAAAGAAAAAGAAGAACCGGATCTGTTATATTTATTTTCATTTCCGGATCGTACAGAAAAACAGGGAACGAAAGAATTACAGAAATATGTAAATAAATATGGAAATCAGGACTATGGACTGACAGATGAAGTACAGAAAACACTTTATGTAACTGCAACGTTTGTAACAGAGCTGGAAAAAAGCCTGCTCTTTCAATTATCAAATAAAGCGTTCTTTTTTCTTGCATTGCTTGTAAGTGGAAACTTTGCGTTATTTGTAAAGACGGCATCTGAACTGCCGGATTACAGGAAACGTTATGAGTTTCTGTCCTGTATGGGAATTACTAAGAAAATGAAGAAAAGAACGCTTGCCTGGGAAGTAAAACTTCTTCCGGAAATTACGACGGCTGCTGTGTTATTGCTCTCTGCCGGTTATGTAGAGATGGAGAAAATACGGGAATCTTATCTTGGAGTTGTGCATGGAAAAGAAGTATGGATTTACTGGGGCTGTCTGTCAGCAGGATATATATTGCTTACAGAAGTCATGCTTGAACTATTAAAAAAATGGGTTGCAAAGAGAGTGGAGGAAGAAAATAGAAGATGAGCGTTATAAAAGTAGAAAATCTTATAAAGAATTACAAAAAATCGACATGGAAAGAAAGTGAAGAAGATGTAAAAGTGTTAAAAGGAATTTCGTTTCAGGCAGAGCAGGGTGAATTTGTCGGAATTATGGGAAAATCCGGTTGTGGAAAAACAACACTTTTAAAAAATCTGGGTATGATTGATAAGCCGACAAATGGAAAAATACAGTTTGCGGGAGAAGATACGGATTCTCTATATGGTGACAAACTGGCAGAAATAAGGAATCAGAAGATCGGATTTGTATTTCAGGACTTTTATTTGATGGACAGCCTGTCTGTGGAAGAAAATATTATGCTCCCAATGATTCTGAAGAAAAGTCCGGTGAAAGAGATGCAAAAAAAAGCAAAAAATCTGGCAGAACAATTTGAAATTGGAAAACTGCTTCAGAAAAATCCATATGAATTATCCGGTGGAGAACGTCAGAGAGTGGCAATCTGCAGGGCACTGACCAACGATCCGGAACTGATACTGGCAGATGAGCCGACGGGAAATCTCGATTCCCATTCCGGACAACTTGTTATTGACACATTAAACCGGATTCATACGGAGTATAAAAAAACGATTATTATGGTGACACATGATCCGAAAATGGCAAGCTACTGTGACAGGATTCTCCTTTTGAAAGATGGAAAGATCCTGGAAGAAATGAAAAGAGTTAAAGAACAGGAAAGATTTTATTTCAGGATTCTCGGAAAGATGGCAGATTTATAGAAAAACATGATATAATAGAATGCATCCACAAAAGAAAGAGAGGGATGCATATGGAATACGAAGGTCAGATCTGCCGCGCACCGATGGAGCGTTCATCTTATATGCTGCCGGTGATGGTAGGATGTTCTTATAACCGGTGCAGGTTTTGCACATTATTCAAACATTTAAAATTCCGTAAACTTCCACTTGCCCAGGTAGAACATGATCTGATCCGTGTGAAAGAAGCCGGAGGAAAGCCCAAAGCCGTATTTTTAGGCGATGGCAATGCATTTGATCTCCCGACGGAAGAACTGGCAGAGATCCTTAAGCTTGTCAGAAAATATTTTCCGGAAGGGCCATCTGTACGCATGGATGCAACCGTTACAGGAATCCTTGCAAAGTCACCGGAAGAGTTGGAACAATTACATAGTTTGGGAGTGGAGCATCTGTATCTGGGCATTGAGAGTGGTCTGGAAGAGGTGCTTGCTTTTATGAAAAAAGATCATACGATTTCTCAGGCGGGAAAGGCAATTGCAAGAATACAGGACGCAGGTATTGTATTTGACGCACATATTATGACAGGAGTTGCAGGACATGGAAAAGGCATGGAAAATGCCAGGGCATTAGCGGCATTCTTAAATGAGACAAAGCCGGAAAGAGTGATTAATTTCTCTATGTTTTTACATACAGATGCACCGTTATATCAGGAGATTCGGAACGGCAATTTCAAACCGGCAACAGAATTGGAGAATCTGAAAGAAGAAAAGCTGTTGCTGGAAGAGTTGGAACCAATGGATCTTGCTTATGACGGGTTTCATGATTTTATTGAATTCCGTGTGCGCGGGAACTTAAAAAAAGACAAAGAAAAGATGATAAAAAAGATTGTGGATGAGATTATCAGGCAGGAGAAAAAGGAAGAAGTAATCGCTTATATTTCGGAATCGTGGTCGTAGGAGCAGGTAAATAAGAGAGAAATAAAAAAGAAAACAAAAAGATATTCGTATACGCTTGACAAAAGTGACAGGTATTGCTATTATATAAAAACAGAACGCACTCTGTTTTTTAAATATAACGAAAGAGAGGTGCAGTCATGCAGAGAGTTTTTTCATTATTAGTTGACAACAATCCAGGAGTTTTAAGTCGGATTTCAGGATTGTTCAGTAGAAGGGGATACAGTATTGACAGCATTACAGCAGGCGTTACCGCTGATCCAAGGTTTACAAGGATAACAATCGTATCAAGTGGTGATGAACTGATTTTATCCCAGATTGAAAAGCAGGTCAGAAAGCTGGAAGACATTATTGAGATTAAGGTTTTGGAGCCGTCAGATTCCGTTTACCGTGAACTGATTATGGTTAAGGTAAAGGCAAACAAGTCGGAGCGTTCAGAGATCATCTCAGTAGCCGATATTTTCCGTGCGAAGATCGTTGATGTGGAGAAGGATTCCCTGATGGTTGAGCTTACCGGTACACAGTCCAAGCTGGATGCTTTCTTAAATCTTCTGGGAGGGTATGATATTCTGGAACTTGCAAGAACCGGAATTACAGGTCTGAACCGTGGTATGAAAGATGTAACACTCATCGATCAGGACGGCAATGTAGAGACACTCACACAGGAGTGATACTTTATGGTATTAAACGAAAGATACTTTCGTTTAACGATATATTTATAACACAATAAAAATTTATTATATTATTTAGGAGGAATGCTAAAATGGCAGCAAGAATTTTTTATCAGGAAGATTGTAATTTATCTGTATTAGACGGACAGAAGATCGCTATCATTGGTTATGGTAGCCAGGGACATGCACATGCACTGAACTTAAAAGAGTCAGGATGTGATGTTATCGTAGGACTTTATGAAGGAAGTAAATCATGGGCAAAAGCTGAAGCTCAGGGATTCAAAGTATACACAGCAGCAGAAGCAGCAAAACAGGCTGATATCATCATGATCCTGATCAACGATGAGTTACAGGCTGATATGTACAAAAAAGACATCGAGCCAAACCTTGAGGAAGGTAACATGTTAATGTTCGCTCATGGTTTCAACATTCACTTTGGATGTATCAAACCACCGAAGAATGTCGATGTAACAATGATCGCACCAAAAGCACCGGGACATACTGTAAGAAGTGAGTATCAGGCTGGTAAAGGAACTCCTTGTCTGATCGCTGTAGAGCAGGATGCTACAGGAAAAGCATGGGATCGTGCACTTGCTTATGGTCTTGCAATTGGTGGGGCAAGAGCTGGTCTTCTTGAGACTACATACAGAACAGAGACAGAGACAGACCTCTTTGGTGAGCAGGCAGTACTTTGCGGTGGTGTTTGTGCACTTATGCAGGCTGGTTTCGAGACACTTTGCGAAGCTGGATATGATCCGAGAAATGCTTACTTCGAGTGTATTCACGAGATGAAACTGATCGTAGACCTGATCTACCAGAGCGGTTTCGCAGGAATGAGATATTCTATCTCTAACACAGCTGAGTATGGTGATTACATTACAGGACCGAAGATCATCACAGAAGATACAAAGAAAGCTATGAAACAGATCCTGACAGACATCCAGGACGGAACATTTGCAAAAGAATTCTTAGTAGATATGTCACCAGCAGGACGTCAGGTACACTTCAAAGCAATGAGAAAACTTGCTTCCGAGCATCCATCAGAGAAAGTCGGAGAAGAGATCAGAAAACTGTACAGCTGGAACGGAGAAGACAAACTGATCAACAATTAATTAGTAAGTCGAAGCGTTTAAAATCTGACTGTAAAAGAAATAACGGACGGTGTAAAGTTCATCTTTACGCCGTCCTTTTTTCGTGGTAATCTGGATATAGATTTAGAAAGGAGTGGTGAGCATCATGGATAGCAGATTAGAAGACTTAAGATCCACCAGAAATCCAAAAGCACGTATTAAAATTATGAAAGGACATTTTGCGACGAGTAACTCGCATCTGAATACATATATCGATATGTCAACAGTCAAGACTCGCCATAACAATGCAAAAGAGACAGCGAAGGAATTAGCCAATGCATATATGACGAATGCAACGATCGATACGATTGTATGTCTGGATGAGACAGAAGTGATCGGAACATTTATGGCAGAGCATCTTGCGGATTCGAGCCAGATGTCTCTGAGTGCGGGAAATAATATTTCTGTGATCACACCGGAGTACAATATGCAGGGACAGATCATGTTCCGTGATAACAAACTACGTATGATTAGAAATCAACAGGTATTGATCCTTGCTGCATCTGTTACAACCGGAAAGACAATCATGCGTGCCATTGAGTCTGTTCTTTATTATGGTGGAACTGTATGTGGAGTATGTTCGATCTTCAGTGCTGTTACAAAGGTTGCTGGAATGGAGATTAAGACAATCTTCACAAGTGCAGACGTACCGGCATATCATGCTTATGATTCGCTGAATTGTCCAATGTGCCAGAAGGGCGAGAGGGTAGAAGCGCTCGTGAACAGCTTTGGATATTCTAAGTTAGAATAGAAGTTATATTCATTAAAAACAATCTCGGCGGAACTGTCGCTGACAGTTCCTGACGGAGAAAACAGCAACAAAAAAACAGCCACATGACGGTATGGCTGTTTTTTTAATATGTCATTCTATAATTAAGCAATTCCGTTAACAGCTTTTGTTAAACGGGAAATCTTTCTGGAGCATGTATTTTTGTGATAAACACCTTTGCTTCCAGCTTTGTTGATTTCAACAATGGCATCTTTTAAAGCAGCTTTAGCTGTTTCAGCATCTTTCTTTGCTACTGCAGTCTCAACTTTCTTTACATAAGTTTTAACTTTAGATTTGATTGCTTTATTTCTAGCAGCCTTTGTTTCGTTTACTAAAATTCTTTTCTTTGCAGATTTGATGTTAGCCAATCTGTCCACCTCCGATTAAATATTTCGATCTGTTGTCGATTTTCCAGTTCGTTAGATCCGGACACGGACGTTCTAACGAAACATACGAACTTATTTTATGTCACGAAAGCTTTTCTGTCAATACATATTTATCAATTATTTGTAAAAACTAGGAAATACAGGTGAAAAAATGTAGAAGAAAGGCGGAAACAAAAATGATGGATCGATATAATGTGCGGACGGATCTTGCGCTGGAGCAGAGAGAACGATTTGTCTCGGATCAGATTGAGATTCCTGGAGTTGCTGTGGAAGAAACCTATGATGACATGTGTGAAGTGCGTGTGACGACAGTACGGATTGAGACAGAAAACGGTGCTGCAGTGATGGGAAAACCAGTAGGAAATTATATCACGTTGGAAGCACCGAAAATGGCAGAAGCAGATGAGAGCTATCACAGAGAGATTTCAGGGAAATTAATGGAAGTACTTGAGGGGTGCCTGCCAGAGAAGGAAGATGGACAGAGTATTCTGATTATTGGACTGGGTAACCGGAACGTCACGCCAGACGCACTGGGACCGCTTGTTGTTGAGCATCTGGATATTACAAGACATCTGGTGAAGGAATATGGAAAATATGCACTTGACGGGGAGGCGGACCGGCTCGTAAGTGCAGTTGTACCGGGTGTCATGGGACAGACCGGGATGGAGACAGTAGAGATCGTGCGGGGAATTGTGGAAGAGACAGAACCGGATTTTGTAATTGCGATCGATGCGCTTGCTGCAAGAAGTGTGAGAAGGCTGAACCGGACAATTCAGATTGCAGATACCGGAATCGCGCCGGGCTCCGGCGTTGGAAATCACAGAAACGCGATTACAGAGGAGACGGTGGGGGTTCCGGTAATCGCCATTGGTGTCCCGACTGTTGTTGATGCCGCGACGATTGTAGGTGATTCTATCGAAGAATATGTTGCAAAATGCCGGGACGAAGGAATGAGAGAAAATAAAGAACATCTGATTCCGCCGTATCTGTATGGGATGTTTGTCACACCGAAAGATATCGATGAAACGATGGAGCGGACAAGCTATACAATCTCGGAAGCGTTAAATGCTCTTGCCGCCGGACAGGCACATATTTAAAAATTGCACATCATATAGTGTTAAGAAAAGATATGAGAAAAGAGAAGAGATGAAAAATTGGTGCAGAAGAACTTCCGGAAAGAGGCAGCGAAAAAGCATGGCAGTAATGGTCCTGATGGCAATATGCCTGCTTGCTGCTGCATGGGCAGGAACTATGCTTGCCGGAAAAACAAAGTATCCATATCAAGGAAGAGAATATGTGAACCGGGAAATTTTAAAATGTGCCTGGAAGCTGCATATGCCGGAATTTATGTATATAGAAGAAACAGGAAAAGAATCCTTTGAAAAATGGCTTATCAATCAGATGGAGCTATTATTTCCAATCGGATATATGGCAAATGGGGAAGAAGAAAAGACGCTGGCGGTTGAGGATGAAGATACTTACCGTCTGATTTTAAAGAAACAGGCAGAAGATGAAAATGAAGTGCTGGAGGACGGAACTGTAAAAAGCAACAAAGAGAAAATAGAAAAAACACAGACTGCAAAGATATCCGAAAAGAAGCTGAAAAATTATGCATATCTGCGCAGCCATTTTTATACCGTAGATCAGACAACAAAGACGGATGCAAAGGAGCTGGATGCCGGAAAACTTCTGAAAAAGAATATGAAGATCAGAAAAGATGGAAGCAAACCGAAGATTCTAATTTATCATACCCATTCCCAGGAGGCATTTAAAGATTCCAAAGCGGGAGATAAAAAAACATCGATTGTCGGTATGGGAGATATTCTGACGAAAGAGTTAAATGATACTTACCGAATCCCGACAATGCACCACGAAGGAGTGTATGATCTGATTGGCGGGAAAATGGATCGTAGCCGTGCATACCAGCTTGCAGAAGTAAAGGTGAGGAAAACCCTGAAAAAATATCCGTCGATTGAAGTTGTGATCGATCTGCACAGAGACGGCGTCGGAAACAACACACATCTGGTGACATCTATAGATGGAAAGAAAACCGGACAGATCATGTTCTTTAATGGACTAAGCCGGACGAAGAAGAATGGAGATATTGCTTATCTTAAGAATCCATACATACAGGATAATCTTGCATTTTCCATGCAGATGCAGCTTGCTGCCACAAAAAAATACCCTGGTTTCGCAAGAAGGATTTATCTGAAAAGTTATCGCTATAATATGCATCTGATGCCCAAATATCTGCTGATCGAGGCAGGTGCACAGACGAATACGGTAAAAGAAATGCAAAGATCGATGAAAGTCCTCGCAGACCTTTTAGATGCGGTGGTGGATCCATAAAAGTATTTACTTCGTGCCGGATTTTATGCTAATATATACAAAGTATGGAAAAGTATAGAAAAAACGGAAACATGTGGAAAAAAGAGAGAGGATATAGAAGGAATGGCGAAGAAAAACACATATGATGCGGAGAGTATTTCAGTATTAGAAGGTCTGGAAGCGGTAAGAAAAAGACCGGGAATGTATATCGGAAGCGTATCTACAAAAGGTCTGAACCATCTGATTTATGAGATTGTAGATAATGCGGTAGATGAACATCTGGCAGGATACTGCAGCGAGATCCATGTCACACTGGAAAAAGACGGTTCTGCCACGATTGCAGATAATGGACGTGGTGTGCCGGTCGATATGCATGCCAAAGGTGTGCCGGCAGAGCGTCTTGTCTATACAACGCTTCATGCCGGTGGTAAGTTCGATGACTCGGCATATAAGACAAGCGGAGGTCTGCACGGTGTAGGTTCTTCTGTTGTAAATGCACTGTCCGTATATATGGATGTGGAGATCAGCCGTGACGGCTATATCCACCATGACAGATATGAAAGGGGAAATCCGGTCGTAGAGCTGGTAGATGGTCTTCTTCCAAAACTTGGAAAAACAAGAAAAACCGGAACAAAAGTAAATTTCCTGCCGGATGGAACAATTTTTGAGAAAACAAGATTCAAGGCTGAAGATGTAAAAAGCCGTATGCATGAAACGGCATATCTGAATCCAGAGCTGACGATCGTTTTTGAAGATTTAAGAGACGGAAAAAAAGAGAAGATCACCTACCACGAACCGGAAGGAATCATCGGATTTATCCAGGATCTGAATGGAAAGAAAGAGAAGATCCATGAGCCGGTTTATTTTAAAGGAACTGCGGACGGAATTGAAGTGGAAGTGGCATTCCAGTATGTCAATGAGTTCCATGAAAACATTCTTGGCTTCTGTAATAATATTTACAACAGTGAAGGCGGAATGCATCTGACCGGATTTAAAACGACATTTACGACCGTGATCAACCAATATGCAAGAGAACTTGGAATTCTGAAAGATAAAGATGCGAACTTTACCGGAGCAGATATCCGAAATGGAATGACTGCAATCGTATCCATCAAACATCCGGATCCCCGCTTTGAAGGACAGACGAAGACAAAACTGGATAACCCGGATGCGGCAAAAGCGACAAGTAAGGTGACCGGCGATGAAATCGTGCGTTATTTTGATCGTAATCTGGAAACGCTTAAGAAAGTGATCGGCTGTGCAGAGAAAGCGGCAAAGATCCGTAAGACAGAAGAAAAAGCGAAGACCAATCTTCTGACAAAGCAGAAATATTCCTTTGACAGCAACGGAAAGCTTGCAAACTGTGAAAGCCGTGATGCATCAAAATGTGAGATTTTTATTGTCGAGGGAGATTCCGCCGGAGGATCTGCAAAAACAGCGCGTGACCGTATGTATCAGGCAATCCTGCCGATCCGTGGTAAGATCCTGAATGTAGAAAAAGCAACGATCGACAAGGTGCTTGCAAATGCGGAGATCAAGACGATGATCAATGCATTCGGCTGTGGCTTTTCGGAAGGTTATGGAAATGATTTTGATATCAGCAAACTCCGTTATGATAAGATCATTATCATGGCAGATGCGGACGTGGATGGTGCACACATTTCGACACTGCTTCTTACATTGTTCTATCGTTTTATGAAAGAGCTGATCGATGAAGGACATGTCTACATTGCGATGCCGCCACTTTATAAAGCGATGCCGAAAAAAGGCGAAGAAGAATATCTGTACGATGACAAAGCACTGGAGTGTTACCGGAAGACACACGAAGGTCCGTTTACATTGCAGCGGTACAAAGGTCTGGGCG
Source organism: Dorea hominis (assembly GCF_014287705.1). Taxonomy (NCBI): domain Bacteria; kingdom Bacillati; phylum Bacillota; class Clostridia; order Lachnospirales; family Lachnospiraceae; genus Dorea; species Dorea hominis. The sequence goes on from NZ_JACOOY010000005.1 coordinate 110,825, forward strand.
AGATGGATGCAGAGCAGCTCTGGGAGACAACACTGAATCCGGAAACCCGTATTTTAAAAAGAGTTGAGATTGAAGATGCGAGAATGGCTTCTGCAGTGACAGAGATGTTGATGGGAACGGAAGTACCGCCACGAAGAGAATTTATTTATGAAAATGCTGCAGAGGCAGAACTGGACGTATAAAGGAGAAGAAAGATGCAGGATTCACAGATCATAAGAACCGAGTATTCGGAAGTGATGAAAAAATCATATATTGACTATGCGATGAGTGTTATTGTTGCCAGAGCGCTGCCGGATGCACGTGACGGATTAAAGCCGGTACAGAGACGTACGCTTTACGATATGCACGAACTGGGTATCCGCTATGACAAGCCATACCGGAAATGCGCCCGTATCGTTGGGGATACGATGGGTAAATATCATCCGCACGGTGACAGCTCGATTTATGATGCACTTGTCGTGATGGCACAGGATTTTAAAAAAGGAATGATACTTGTAGACGGACATGGAAATTTTGGCTCCATCGAAGGAGACGGAGCGGCCGCCATGCGTTATACAGAAGCAAGGCTTGCGAAGATTACGCAGGAAGTGTATCTGGCTGACCTGGATAAAGATGTCATTGATTTCGTGCCGAATTTTGATGAGACAGAGAAAGAGCCGGAAGTTCTGCCGGTCCGTATCCCGAACCTTCTTGTAAACGGTGCGGAAGGTATCGCGGTCGGGATGGCAACCAGTATCCCGACACACAATCTTGCCGAGGTTGTAGATGCTGTCAAAGCATATATGAAAAATGATGATATCAGTACGAGACAGCTGATGAAATATATCAAAGGACCGGATTTTCCGACAGGAGGAATCGTTGTAAATAAAGACGATCTTGTGAGTATTTATGAAAGTGGAACCGGTAAGATCAAACTTCGTGGAAAAGTGGATGTCGAAGAGATGAAGGGTGGCAAGAAACGTCTTGTCATTTCCGAGATTCCATATACGATGATCGGAGCCGGAATTGGAAAATTCTTAAACGATGTCTGCAATCTTGTAGAGACAAAGAAGACAAGTGATATTGTAGATATTTCCAATCAGTCATCTAAGGAAGGAATCCGGATTGTTATTGAACTGAAAAAAGGTGCAGATGTAACCAATCTGACAAACATGTTATATAAGAAAACACGTCTGGAAGATACCTTTGGCGTAAATATGCTTGCTGTTGCAAATGGGCGTCCGGAGACGATGGGACTCAAAAGGATCATTGAGCATCATGTGGATTTTCAGTTTGAGCTGACAACGAGAAAATATAAAAACCTGCTTGCGAAAGAGCAGGATAAAAAAGAGATCCAGGAGGGTCTTATCAAGGCGTGTGACGTCATTGACCTGATCATTGAGATCCTGCGCGGGAGCCAGTCTGTAAAAGACGCCAGAGCATGTCTGACAAAAGGAATTACGGAAAATATTAAGTTTAAATCTAATATTTCCAGAAAAATGGCGGCAATGCTCCGTTTTACAGAACGTCAGGCAAATGCCATTCTGGAGATGCGGCTCTATAAGCTGATTGGTCTGGAAATCGCAGCGCTTATGAAAGAGCATGAGACGACGCTTGCAAATATTGCAAAATACGAAGATATTCTGAATAATTATGATTCCATGGCAGCAGTGATCATGGAAGATTTAGATCAGATCAAGAAAGAATTCGGCAGAAAGAGACGGACTGTTATTGAAAATGCAGAAGAGGCTGTCTTTGAAGAGAATAAGATCGAAGAACAGGAAGTTGTCTTCCTGATGGATCGTTTCGGTTATGCCAGAACGGTAGATGCCGCAACATATGAGAGAAATAAAGAAGCGGCGGACAGTGAGAATAAATATGTCCTGCATGCGATGAATACCGGAAAACTGTGTGTATTTACAGCGGGAGGTAAGATGCATCAGATCAAAGTGTTAGATCTGCCGCACGGAAAATTCCGTGACAAAGGTCTGCCAATCGACAATGTAAGTAATTATGATAGCACCGCAGAGGAAATTGTTTATATCTGTGATGCAGAACAAACCCGTTATGCAAAATTATTATTTGCAACGAAACAGGGCATGATCAAAAAGGTAGACGGACAGGAATTCCAGGTGGCAAAGCGTACGATCGCAGCTACGAAATTACAGGCAGATGATGCAGTAGTAAGCATTCAGGTGATCATCGATAACCAGCAGGTCGTCTTACAGACAAAAGATGGATATTTTCTGCGTTTTGCGGCAGATGAAGTTTCGGAGAAGAAGAAAGGTGCAATTGGTGTGCGTGGAATCAAACTCCGGAAAGAAGACGAGCTGGAACATGTTTATCTGTTTGAAGAAGGAACCGAGACAAAGGTCATGTACAAAGAAAAAGAAGTGACATTAAATCGACTGAAAATGGCAAAACGTGACGGAACAGGAACAAAGACAAGGGCATAAATAAGGGGATGGACAAATGATACAGGAAATTGCACCACATCAGTATGATAATACATACAGACCACAGAAACCGGAAGCAGAGGATTATGTGCTTTACTATGATGGAAGAGCAGTGCTTGTGACAGAAGGAGAGATTGCATTTCCGAAAGTCGCAGAGATCTGCAAAGCGTCAGAGACTGCCGGGGAGAAACTTATTTATCTGTTCACGATTGATGAAAAAGTGTACTATCTTCTGAATCATAAGACGACAGATAAGATGGAAGTTGTAGATGATGTGAATACATCTGTGAGTGTGGAACGCCTGCAAGTAGCCGGATATGTGTGGAAGGCTGTAGAATATTTCCGCAGTGCAAAGCCAAAATATCAGGCGTTTGCAGCGATTACCGGATGGCAGTTACAGCGCTGGTATGATACGAGACGTTTCTGCGGTTATTGCGGAACGCGTATGAAAGCAGATGGAAAAGAGAGAATGCTAAAATGTCCGAAGTGCGGATTGATGGAATTTCCCAAAATCTGCCCGGCTGTGATCATCGGTGTGACTCATGGAGACAGAATCCTGATGTCCAAATACACAGGCAGAAGTTATAAAAATTATGCACTGCTTGCAGGATTTAACGAAATCGGAGAATCGATAGAGGAAACCGTATCAAGAGAAGTCATGGAAGAAGTAGGCCTGAAGGTTAAAAATATTCGTTATTACAAAAGTCAGCCATGGTCTTTCTCCGATACACTGCTGATGGGATTTTTCTGTGATCTGGATGGAGAGGAAGAAATTAATCTCGACAGAGAAGAACTGGCAATGGCAGAATGGTTTGACCGGGAGAAGATGCCGGTAGAGCGTGAAGATTTAAGCCTTACAAATGACATGATGATGGCATTTAAAGAAGGAAGAGTATAGCAGAATGAAAAAATGAATTGCAGGAATACTTATTATTGCTCTGGCTGTGATGTTATTATCACCGGCTGGACAAATTCCAATTAGATTCGAACAGCGCCTGGGAGAATCTGGAAGAGGATGAAGATTTTATGCATTTGGAAGAAGAGATTTCAGAAATTGCATAAAATGCAGTAGATGCCTTCAGCTATGATCATCCTGAAGTTTTCTGGATTTATAATGTGAAGTACAGTTATCGGATTTCCGGACAATCTAAAAACAGTAAAGTTGAGACAGAAAAAACATATGCGTGCAAATTATGTATATAAAATAGGCAAAATATAAATAATTCCTTGATTTTAAAAGGAAACAGTGTTATACTGACACATAGTAACATAAGCAACCCGATGACAGAAGAGTGGACGAAAGTTCACTCTTCTTTGTTGCTACAGTATCTTACTTTAAATCAGAGAAAGGAAGTTTAGCGTTGTCAAAAAGAGAAATTTACGAACAGAAGACAGAAGAATATCTGACACCGATCGTAGAAGAATATGGATTTGAACTGGTCGATGTAGAATACGTGAAAGAAGGAAGCAACTGGTATTTACGTGCTTACATTGACAAACCGGGCGGAATCAGTGTGGATGACTGTGAGAAAGTAAGCCGCAGACTGTCAGACATTCTGGATGAGAAAGATTATATTGAAGACAGCTATATTATGGAGATCAGCTCTCCGGGACTGGGAAGACCGCTTAAGAAGGAGAAGGATTACAAACGTAATCTGAATAAGGAAGTTGAGATCCGTACTTACCGTATGATAGATAAGCGCAAAGAATTTACCGGAATCCTGAAAGCATACGATGCAGACACGGTAACAATTGAGCTTGATGATGAAACATTGAAAACATTTGAAAAAGGCGAGATAGCGCTGATTCGCCAGGCGTTCGATTTTTAGTTTAGGAGGAGGATAATCATGAACACAGAATTATTAGAAGCGTTGAATATTTTAGAGAAAGAAAAGGATATCAGCAAAGAGAGTCTGTTAGATGCAATCGAAAATTCGCTGCTGAATGCCTGCAAGAGTCATTTTGGCAAGGCTGATAACATTAAAGTGATCATGGATCGTGAATCTTGTGATTACCAGCTCTATGCTGAGAAAGAAGTTGTGGAAGATGTAGAAGATACGTTGGAACAGATCAGTCTGGAAGATGCAAGAAAGATGGATGGTAAATATGACATTGGAGATATCGTACATGTACCGATCGAATCCAAATCATTTGGAAGAATTGCAACACAGAATGCCAAGAACCTGATTCTTCAGAAAATTCGTGAAGAAGAGAGGAAAGTTGTATATGATCAGTACTTTGAGAAAGAAAAAGATATCGTAACAGGTATCGTGCAGCGTTATGTTGGCAAGAATGTGAGTATTAATCTTGGTAAAGCAGATGCGATGCTGACAGAGAACGAACAGGTAAAAGGTGAAGTATTCAAACCGACAGAGAGAATCAAATTATATATCGTAGAAGTTAAGAATACAACGAAGGGACCGAAGATCCTTGTATCCCGTACACATCCGGAACTTGTAAAACGTCTCTTTGAATCAGAAGTAACAGAAGTAAAAGATGGTATCGTAGAGATCAAGAGTATTGCAAGAGAAGCCGGAAGCAGAACAAAGATTGCTGTATGGTCCAATGATCCGGATGTTGATCCGGTAGGAGCCTGTGTCGGAATGAACGGTGCAAGAGTTAATGCAATCGTAAATGAACTCCGCGGTGAGAAAATCGATATTATCAACTGGAGTGACAACCCGGCAATCCTGATCGAGAATGCTTTAAGCCCGGCGAAAGTTATTTCCGTAATGGCAGATCCGGATGAGAAGGTCGCAAGCGTGATCGTGCCGGATTACCAGCTCTCACTTGCAATCGGTAAAGAAGGACAGAATGCAAGGCTGGCGGCAAGGCTGACCGGTTATAAAATTGATATTAAGAGTGAAACACAGGCAATTGAATCAGGAGAACTTCCGGAAAACTATATGGAACTGAGCGAAGGTGTCTTTGAAGAAGAAGTGGAAGACGGATACGAAGAAGAGATCGCAGATGTAGATATGGATCTGGATCTTGTAGAAGAAACTGAGAAACCGGAAGAAATCAGTGAAACAGAAGAATAGGTGATTGTTTGAGCGCGAATAAAAAAATACCTATGCGTCAGTGCGTAGGATGCCGGGAAATGAAGAATAAAAAAGAGATGATCCGGGTGATCCGTACTTCTGAACAGGAATTTGTTCTGGATGCAACCGGCAAGAAGAATGGCAGAGGAGCGTATATTTGTCCGAACAGAGAGTGCCTGTCACAGGCAATTAAGAGCAAAGGACTGGAGCGTTCTTTTAAGCAGGCAATTCCGAAAGAAGTGTATGAGTCGCTGGAAAAGGAGATGGAGCATCTTGAGTCACAGTAAAGCATTGTCAATGATCGGGCTTGCTACAAAAGCCGGAAAAGTTGCCAGTGGTGAGTTCAGTACAGAAAAGGAAGTAAAATCCGCAAGAGCATATCTTGTGATCGTAGCAGGAGATGCGTCTGAGAATACAAAGAAGAAATTCCGCAATATGTGTGAATTTTATCAGGTACCGATTTATTTTTACAAAGATAAAGATACCTTAGGGCATGCAATGGGAAAAGAATTTCGTGCATCCCTTGCAATTCTGGATGAAGGTCTTGCAAAGGGAATTCGCAGACATCTGGAAACGGAAGAAGAATAATTGCATAAAGGAGGTAGTTAATATATGGCAAAAATCAAAGTATATGAATTAGCTAAGGAGCTGAATGTACAGAGTAAGGATGTACTGGAGTTCCTGGAGAGCAAAAAAATAGAAGTGAAAAATCACATGAGTGCATTGGAAGAGACTGCTGCCGGTCAGGTAAAAGAACATTTCAGTAAGAACCGGAAATCTGAGGGGGAATCCGGTGAAGCACCGAAAAAGAAAAATATCGTTCATGTATTCCGGCCGCAGAATACACAGAATGGCAATAAGCATGGAAGACGTCAGGGGACGAAGCAGACCATGACCCAGGGGCGTCCGATGCAGGTGAACAACGGAAGACCGGCAAAAGGATCGGTAAAACCGGAAGCACCGAAGACAGAAGAGAGAGTTAAAACAGCAGAGAAAGCCAAAGCAGCAGAAGTGAAGACAGCAGAGAAACAGGCAGTGAAAACGGAGATAAAGGAAGAGAATAAAGAAAAGAGAGAAGAAAAAGTAGTGAAGAATAACGAGAAACGTGTAAATAACGACAGACCGAATTCTGAGCGTACAACAAGATCAGAGCGCGGTGATAGAAGCGGTCGTAACGATAACAGAAATGACCGCGGCGGAAGAAATGATGACAGAAGAAACGACCGCAACGGAAGAAATGATGACAGAAGAAATGACCGTGGCGGAAGAAATAATGACAGAAGAAACGACGACAGAAGAAATGACCGTAGCGGAAGAAATGATGACAGAAGAAACGACCGCGGCGGAAGAAATGACGACAGAAGAAACGACCGTGGCGGAAGAAATAATGATAGAAGAAACGACCGCAGCGGAAGAAATAATGACAGAAGAAATAACGGACCTTCAATTCCGGCACCTGAGGCACCGACACAGAAGCCACAGAGAAGTAACAAGGGCAAAGGCAAGGATGAGCATAAGAAAAAAGATTACCGCCGTGATGAAGAAGAAAGAATGCCAAAGAATAACAAGAAGCCAATGCAGAAACCACAGCCGAAGGAGCAGAAACAGGAAGAAGAGATTAAGTCTATCGTAATTCCGGAAGTTCTGACGATCAAAGAGCTTGCTGACAAGATGAAAGTTGTCCCTTCTGTGATTGTTAAAAAGCTGTTTATGCAGGGCAAAGTTGTAACAGTCAACCAGGAGATCGATTATGATACAGCAGAAGAGATCGCGCTGGAATTTGATGTATTATGTGAAAAAGAAGAAGTTGTGGATGTTATCGAAGAACTCTTAAAAGAAGAGGAAGAAGATGAGAAGAAGATGAAAAAACGTCCGCCGGTTGTATGTGTTATGGGACACGTTGACCACGGTAAAACTTCTCTTCTGGATGCAATCCGTCATACGAATGTAATAGGCGGCGAGGCCGGAGGAATCACCCAGCATATCGGTGCTTATGTCGTAGATGTTAAAGGTGAGAAGATCACATTCCTTGACACACCGGGACATGAGGCGTTTACAGCAATGCGTATGCGTGGAGCAAGCTCTACAGATATCGCAATCCTTGTTGTAGCAGCAGATGATGGTGTAATGCCGCAGACAGTAGAAGCAATCAACCATGCGAAAGCAGCCGGTGTTGAGATCATCGTTGCAGTTAATAAGATCGATAAACCAAGCGCTAATATCGAGCGAGTAAAACAAGAAATGACAGAGTATGAACTGATTCCGGAAGACTGGGGCGGAAGCACGATTTTTGTCCCGGTATCTGCAAAGACAGGAGAAGGTCTGGAAGATCTGATGGAAATGATCGTACTGACTGCAGAAGTAATGGAATTAAAGGCAAATCCAAACAGACGTGCAAGAGGACTTGTCCTAGAAGCACAGCTCGACAAAGGAAGAGGTCCGGTTTCAACAGTCCTTGTACAGAAAGGAACACTGCGTGTCGGAGATGCGATCGCAGCAGGATCTGCACATGGTAAAGTCAGAGCAATGATGGACGACAAAGGACGCCGCGTCAAAGAAGCAGGTCCGTCTGTGCCGGTAGAGATTCTCGGACTCAATGATGTACCGAATGCCGGAGAAGTATTTGTCGGATGTGCAAATGATAAAGAAGCAAGAAACTTTGCTGAGACATTTATTTCACAGAGCAAAGTAAAACTTCTGGAAGAAACAAAATCAAAACTGTCTCTGGATGATCTGTTCAACCAGATTCAGGAAGGTAACTTAAAAGAATTAAACATCGTTGTAAAAGCAGACGTACAGGGATCTGTAGAAGCAATCAAACAGAGTCTTCTGAAACTTTCCAATGATGAAGTTGTTGTAAAAATCATCCATGGCGGTGTTGGTGCGGTCAATGAATCTGATGTAAGCCTTGCATCTGCATCTAACGCGATCATCATAGGATTTAATGTACGTCCGGATGCAACAGCAAAAGAAACCGCAGACCGTGAAGGTGTAGATATCCGTCTGTATCGTGTCATCTACAATGCGATCGAAGATGTGGAAGCAGCCATGAAAGGACTTCTGGATCCGGTATTTGAAGAAAAAGTACTAGGCCATGCAGAAGTACGTCAGCTGTTCAAAGCATCCGGTGTTGGTACGATCGCAGGATCTTATGTACTGGATGGAACATTTGAAAGAGACTGTTCTGTGCGTATCACAAGAGATGGCATCGTCGTATTTGAAGGTGCACTTGCTTCCCTTAAACGTTTCAAAGATGACGTGAAAGAAGTCAGAGCAGGCTATGAGTGTGGTTTCGTATTTGCAAACTTCAATGATGTAAAAGAAGGCGATCTTGTAGAAGCATTCAAGATGGTTGAGATTCCTAGATAGGAAGAAAAGAGGAGAGCAATTTGAGAAAACGTAGCATTAAGAATACAAGAGTAAATACAGAAGTACAGCGCGAATTAAGTAGTATTATCCGGGGCGGGCTCAAAGATCCGAGAGTTGCTCCATGGACTTCTGTTGTTGCGGCAGAAGTCGCACCGGATCTTAAGACTTGTAAAGCCTATATCAGTGTGCTCGGTGATGAAAAAGCACAGAAAGATACACTGGAAGGTTTACAGAGTGCAGAAGGTTATATCCGCCGGGAGCTTGCGTATACATTAAATATGCGCAACACACCGGAGATTACATTTGTTCTGGATCAGTCGATCGAATATGGTGTAAATATGTCCAAAAAGATCGATGAAGTGACAAAAGGAATGAAAACAGAAGGTGACGAAGATGCTGAATAAGGTACTGAGCGGAGCAAAAGAAATCGCAATCGGTGGTCATGTAAGACCGGACGGAGACTGTGTAGGTTCCTGTATGGGACTGCGTCAGTATATCATTGAGAATTATCCAGATAAAAAAGTGACGGTATATCTGGAAGAAATCCCAGATTCTTTTCAATTCCTGAAAGGAATTGAGGAAATCCGTTCAGAAATCCCGGAGAATAAAGTCTATGATCTCTTTATCTGCCTGGATTGTGGAGATAAGGGAAGACTTGGATTTTCAGCACCGCTTTTTGAACAGGCAGCACACACATTCTGTGTGGATCATCACATCAGCAATGTGAGCTTTGCGATGGATAATGTGATCCGGCCGGATGCAAGTTCTACATCGGAACTGGTGTATGAACTGCTGGATAAGAAGCGTATCAGCAAAGAGACGGCAGAAGCGTTATATCTTGGAATCGTACACGATACCGGTGTATTCCAGTATTCCTGCACTTCACCGGATACGATGCGGGCGGCGGCAGTACTGATGGAAAAAGGAATCGATGCGCCGGAGATTATTCATGATACATTTTATGAAAAAACATACAACCAGAACCAGATTTTAGGACGTGCACTCTTAGAGAGTATCCTTCTCCTGGATGGACAGTGCATTGCAACTTATGTGCGGCAGAAAGAGATGGAATTCTATGGTGTAAAACCGAAAGATCTGGAAGGAATCGTAAGTCAGTTGCGCAATACAAAAGATACAAAAGTTGCGATTTTCATGTATGAATTAAAGCTGAATGAATTCAAAGTCAGTCTCCGCTCGAATGACGATGTGGATGTCAGCAAGATCGCACAGTATTTTGGCGGCGGCGGACATAAAAAAGCGGCAGGCTTTACAATGACAGGTCAGCCGTTTGATGTGTTGAACAATGTCTCCGCACAGATCGTAGCGCAGCTTGAGGAGTAACTATGATTCATGGCATTATAAATATTTACAAAGAAAAAGGCTATACATCACATGATGTCGTTGCAAAATTACGCAGAATTGTCGGGCAGAAGAAAATCGGACACACAGGAACACTGGATCCGGATGCGACCGGTGTGCTGCCGGTCTGCTTTGGTAAAGCAACAAAATTATGTGATCTTTTAACAGACAAAGATAAAACATACGAAACGGTACTGCTGCTTGGGCGGGAAACAGATACACAGGATATATCCGGAACTGTACTGAGTGAAAAGCAGACCGGTACTGTGACAGAGGCAGATGTAAGAAGTGTGGTGGCTTCTTTTGTCGGTGCTTATGCGCAGACTCCGCCGATGTATTCGGCAATTAAGATTGGTGGAAAGAAGCTCTATGAGCTTGCAAGAGAAGGAAAGACAGTGGAGAGAAAACCGCGGAATGTTGAAATTTTTTCTGTTGATATTCTGGAAATGGATCTGCCGCATGTGAAGATGCGGGTGCACTGTTCCAAAGGCACGTATATCCGTACGCTTTGCAATGATATCGGTGCGAAGTTAGGATGCGGCGGCTGTATGGAAGAGCTTGTCCGTACTAAGGTGAGTTCTTTTGTGCTCACGGAAGCGAAGACGCTTGCAGAAGTGGAAAATTTTGTGTCAGACGGCAGACTTTCTGAAATCATAACACCGGTCGACGCAATGTTTGCACACTATCCGGCATTGTGTGTGACGGAAAAATGGGACAAATTCGCATATAATGGTAACGCACTTCCGAAGGATGCAGTGGGGGATGTGCCAGACGGGCACAGCATTTCGGACGTCCACAGAGTGAGGCTCTACAATTCAAAGGAGGAGTTTATCGGTCTGTACGATTATAAGAAAAGCGAAAATAAATACAAACTTGTAAAAATGTTTTATACGCCGGATGTATAGAACATGAGAGGGAAAAATATGCAATATATAGAAGGTCTGAATGAATATACAGAAACCGAAAAGTCAGCAGTGACCTTTGGAAAGTTTGACGGAGTGCATAAGGGCCACCAGAAGTTAGTTGAAGAAGTGCTCAGATGCTGCACAAATGGAAATATAAAAAGTGTTTTGTGTGCATTTGAGATGAATAAAAAAGACATTCTTATGACTCCGGATGAGAGAAGAGAAAGAATGGACGGCAAAATAGACTATCTTGTGGAATGTCCGTTTTCAGATGAACTCCGGCACATGAGTGCGGAAGATTTTATTAAAAAAGTTATAAAGGGTGTTTTTCATGCTGAATATGTGGTTGTAGGGACTGATTTTCATTTTGGATATGGAAAAGAAGGCGATGCGCATATGCTGGAGGCGTATGCCGAAAAATATCATTATAAGGCAATCGTAGTTGAAAAAGCACGGTTTAAGCATCGGGAGATCAGTAGCAGTTTTATTAAGAGTCTGGTCAAAGATGGAAGCATTACAACCGCGAATTACCTTCTGACATATCCATACCCGGTAGAAGGAATTGTAGAACATGGAAAACATCTGGGAAGTGAGTTGGGATTTCCCACATGTAATGTAGAATGGCCGGCGCATAAAGTACTGCCGCCAAAAGGAGTGTATGTAAGCCGTGTTTATATTGATGGGGAAGTTTATGGCGCAATATCCAATATCGGAGTCAAGCCAACCGTATCAGATGAAAACAGAGTGCTGATCGAGAGTTATTTATATGGATATAGCGGAGATGCATACGGAAAAAACGTTAAAATTGAATTACTGGAATTCCGACGCCCGGAACATAAATTTTCTTCCATTAAGGAAATGCAGGTACGAGTCCGTCAGGATATACAGTATGTCAGAGAATACTTTGAAAAAGAGTAAAAGGAGAAACAGATGAATATAATAACTATATTTTCTCTGTTTGGCGGACTTGGACTGTTTTTATATGGTATGAGCCAGATGAGCGAAAGCCTTGAAAAAGCAGCCGGCGCCAAAATGAGAAGTATTCTGGCAGTCTTTACGAAAAACAGATTTATCGGACTGCTGGTAGGTATGATTTTTACAGCGATCATCCAGTCATCCAATGCTACAACAGTTATGGTCGTGAGTTTTGTAAACTCCGGACTGATGAATCTGATGCAGGCAACCGGAATTATTCTGGGAGCCAATATCGGAACTACAATCACCGGACAGCTGATCGCATTTAATCTGTCGGACATAGCGCCGCTATTTGTAATCATCGGTGTGATTATGTCCATGTTCTGTAAGAACCAGAAGGTGCAGAGAGCCGGTGATGTGATTCTGGGATTTGGCATTTTGTTTATGGGGCTGAAAGTTATGGGTGAATCCTTGACCATTGTAAAACAGTCACCGGTTGTAAAAGAATTTTTAAGCTCTTTAAGCAGTCCGTTTATTGCGATCCTTGTCGGATTTATTGCGACTTCTATTTTGCAGAGTTCTTCGGCAACGGTTGGTATTATTATTTTGATGGCATCACAGAATCTGATCCAGTTTATGATCTGTCCGTTTGTAATTCTTGGCTGTAACATCGGTTCTTGCGTGTCTGCACTTCTTGCCAGCCTGAACGGAAGAAAAGATGCAAAGAGAGCAGCGATGATTCATTTCTTATTTAACGTGATCGGATCTGCAATTATGTTTACTGTGATCTTTATATTTACCAAACCGATCACAGGTGCACTGCTTGGAATTTCCGGTGGAAATGTGGCACGTGCGGTTGCCAATACACATTCTCTGATGAAAATCATAGAAGTGGCTATGTTGTTCCCGTTTATGGGCTGGATCGTGAAGCTGACTTACAAAGTAGTTCCGGGAAATGATGATACAGACGAAGATGAGTATGAACTGAATTATATCAAACAGTCTATGATGTCACCTGCAACGGCAGTTATGGATGCAATCCATGAGATCGAGCATATGGGAAAGGTTGCAATGAGCAATCTGGAACTGTCCATGCATGCACTCTGTGAGCTGGACGGAGAAGCAATTGAAAAGGTATACAAAACCGAAAAATATATTGATTTTATGAACAGTAAGATCACGGATTACCTTGTGAGAGCAAATGAGCTGGAACTTCCGACTGCAGATGCAGATAAGCTGGGAGGACTGTTCCATGTAGTAAATGATATTGAAAGAATCGGTGATCATGCAGAAAATATGGCTGAGGCTGCAAGAGAGAGAATTGATTCCGGCGTAAAATTAAGCGACAAGGCGATACGTCAGATGAATGATATGATGAAGTCGGTACAGACACTTCTGGAATATGCATTGGATATGTTTACAAATGGAAATCAAGAACATATGCGTGAGATTCTGGAACTGGAAGATGCCATTGATGAGCTGGAAAAGAAACTGCAAAGATCACATATCAAGCGGCTGACGAAGAACAAATGTACACCGGAAGCAGGAATGATCTTTGCAGATGCAGTATCCGGTCTGGAGCGTGTAGCCGACCATGGAACCAATATCGCATTTGCGATCATGGTACCGGATGAATACAAATCTGATGAAGAAGAAGAGTAAAATAATCCTTTACAGAGGATAAGTGTTGTGTTATACTCATCTGGTGTGAACAGCCGGTGTTCGGTAACAGGATACTCCAACCGTTGCTTAATACCAGGCGATAATTAAGAGAATTAAAAGGAGGAAATCACAATGGTTTCAAAAGAACAGAAAGAACAGATCATTAAAGACTTTGGAAGAACAGCAGGAGATACAGGTTCACCGGAAGTACAGGTAGCTATCCTGACAGCAAGAATCAATGACCTGACAGATCATTTCAAAGCTAACCCGAAGGATCATCACTCAAGAAGAGGACTTCTTAAGATGGTAGGACAGAGAAGAGGACTTCTTGCATACCTGAAGAAGACAGATATCAACAGATATCGTGCTCTGATCGAGAAACTTGGACTTAGAAAATAATAATGATTTTAATAAAAATTCCGATTGCGTTATGCAGTCGGAATTTTTTGTAGAAAAAAGATATGGTGTATTTACATAAGATATGCTATAATATATTGGATTGTGGACGAGGGAGATATAATCCGAGACCACTGAAAAGGATATTGTCCGGTGGTAGCGAAAAGAGAGTGTCTTTTTCAGTAGTTTCGGTATCCTTCTTTCGCAGAACAGATGAATGAAGATAAAAGGAGAATACTATGTATAAGAAGTATGAGATGGAATTAGCCGGAAGAACACTTCGCGTAGATGTTGGTAGAGTAGCGAAGCAGGCGAACGGTGCAGTTTTAATGCACTATGGTGATACAACTGTACTTTGTACAGCAACTGCTTCTGAGAAGCCAAGAGAAGGAATCGATTTCTTCCCGTTAAGTGTAGAATATAATGAGAGAATGTATTCCGTAGGTAAGATCCCGGGAGGATTTAACAAAAGAGAAGGAAAAGCATCTGAGAATGCGATCCTGACATGCCGTGTTATCGACCGTCCGATGCGACCACTGTTCCCAAAGGATTACCGTAACGATGTTACATTGGAGAACCTGGTACTTTCTGTAGATCAGGATTGTTCACCGGAGTTGACAGCTATGCTTGGAGCAGCAATTGCGACTACAATTTCTGATATCCCGTTTGACGGACCGATCTCTACAACACAGGTTGGACTGGTTGACGGTGAATTTGTATTTAATCCGACAGCAGAACAGAAAGAAATATCTGATATGGCGCTGACGGTTGCATCTACAAGAGAGAAAGTTATCATGATCGAAGCAGGAGCGAATGAAGTTCCGGAAGCACAGATGGTCGAAGCGATTTACGCAGCTCATGAAGTGAACCAGAAAGTAATCGCATTTATTGATACAATCGTTGCAGAATGCGGAAAAGAAAAACACAGCTATGAGAGTTTTGCGATTCCGGAAGAATTATTTGCAGCAATCAAAGAAATCGTACCGCCGGAGACTATGGAGGAAGCTGTATTTACAGATGATAAACAGGTAAGAGAAGAAAATATCCGTCAGATTACAGATAAGTTAGAGGAAGCGTTTGCTGATAATGAAGAATGGCTTGCTGTTCTTGGAGATGCAATTTACCAGTATCAGAAGAAGACTGTCCGCAAGATGATCCTGAAAGATCACAAGCGTCCGGATGGAAGAGCAATCGACCAGATTCGTCCACTTGCTGCAGAAGTAGATCTGATTCCTAGAGTACATGGTTCTGCTATGTTTACACGTGGACAGACACAGATCTGTAATATCTGCACACTGGCTCCACTGTCAGAGGCACAGAGACTTGACGGACTGGATGAAAAAGAGACAACAAAGCGTTATATGCATCACTATAACTTCCCGTCATACTCTGTTGGAGAGACAAGACCATCCAGAGGACCGGGACGTCGTGAGATCGGACATGGAGCACTTGCAGAGCGTGCATTGGTTCCGGTGCTTCCGAGTGAGACAGAGTTCCCGTATGCAATCCGTACCGTATCCGAGACATTTGAGTCTAACGGATCTACATCAATGGCTTCTACATGTGCATCTTGTATGTCACTTATGGCTGCAGGTGTTCCGATTAAAGCTATGGTTGCAGGTATCTCATGCGGACTTGTAACAGGAGATACAGATGATGATTATCTGGTACTTACAGATATACAGGGACTGGAAGACTTCTTTGGTGATATGGACTTTAAGGTAACTGGTACAAAGAAGGGTATCACAGCAATCCAGATGGATATTAAAATCCACGGACTTACAAGACCGATCGTTGAGGAAGCAATCGCACGTACAAGACAGGCTCGTCTGTTCATCATGGATGAGTGTATGTCAAAAGCAATCGCAGAGCCGAGAACAGAGGTTGGTGAATTTGCACCGAAGATTATCCAGATGCAGATCGATCCTCAGAAGATCGGTGATGTTGTTGGACAGAGAGGCAAGACGATCAATGCGATCATCGAGCAGACTGGTGTGAAGATTGATATTACAGATGACGGAGCAGTATCTATCTGCGGAACAGATGCCAAGAGCATGGAAGAAGCACAGAAGCTGATTCACATCATTGTTACAGATTATGAAGCAGGACAGGTTCTGGAAGGACATGTTATCAGTATCAAAGAATTTGGAGCATTTATTGAGTTTGCACCGGGAAAAGAAGGAATGGTTCACATTTCCAAGATTTCCAAAGAGCGTGTAAACCATGTTGAAGATGTGTTGACACTTGGCGATAAAGTCAAAGTTGTATGCCTTGGAAAAGACAAGATGGGAAGATTTTCATTCAGCATGAAAGATGTTGCAGAATAAATTGCTGCGTGATACGTTGTAAAATAAAAGACAGTATGATAAATAAGGACCGTGCCGGGTTATCCGGTACGGTCCTTTGTGGATTTCAGGAATAAATAACTGTCCCGGGCATATATTGGAGATAAGAGGTGGACAAAACATGAAAGAAGAATGTATCTTATCGTTACTACCGGGGAAATTAAGAATCCAGATGCAGAAGATCGTGAAAGATTATGAAAAACTGCAGGAGATCAAAGTACGCATTGAGAAGCCGGTTTTTTATTTTCAGGACGGCAGGGAATATATGCTGAAAGATGAGTGGGGGAGACCTTATATTGCGACAAAAGAAGAAGTGCGGGAATTGCTGGAATATGTGAGCCATTATTCGCTGTATGCATACGAAGAAGAGATGAGGCAGGGATTTCTGACTGTGGAGGGCGGGCACAGGATTGGTTTTGCAGGACAGGCGATTTTAGAAGGAGGGCATGTGAAGAATCTAAAATATATTTCGTCCGTAAATATCCGGATAGCCCATGAAGTGATGGGATGTGCCGATTGGATTTTTCCATATATAACACGAAACCGGTCGCTTTTTCACACCCTGATCGTGTCACCGCCGGGACAGGGAAAAACAACACTTCTGCGTGATATTGTAAGGCAGATTTCGGAAGGGAATACATACATCAGCGGGAAAACAGTGGGTATTGTAGATGAACGTTCGGAAATCGGAGGATGTTATCAGGGCGTTGCGCAGAATCATGTCGGGATGCGGACAGACATCCTGGACGCCTGCCCGAAGGCAGAAGGAATGATCATGCTCATCCGTTCCATGACACCGGAAGTCGTAGCTGTTGATGAAATCGGCACGGCGCAGGATGTACATGCCATAGAGTATGCAATGCACTGTGGCTGCAAAATGCTTGCGACCGTACATGGAGAATCCATGCAGGAAGTGAAGAGAAAGCCGGTACTTGGCACATTGATCAAACAGAAGCGTTTTGAAAGATATATTGTCTTATCAGGAGAAGGAAAAGTCGGTGAAGTTGGCGGCATCTATGATGACAGGGGGAATACACTGTATTCTTTTGTCGGACAGTCCAACACAGCGGGCTATACCGGCATGGCAGGTGATGAAAAATGTGGAAAGCCATAGGCGCTTTTCTTATTCTTTTCTCGGCTTCCATGGAAGGGACAAGGCATGCACATAAGATTCGTGAGGAATACGAAGAACTGCAAAAGATACGGTATCTTATTTCTTTATTAAAAAGTGAGATCTGCTATGCCAGGTCCAGCCTGGAAGAAGTGTTTGCATCCGTTGCAGAAAAATGTGAAGATCCGTACCGTAACTGGCTTCTTATGATGAGAAATGAAATGCGATGTAAAAAAGAAAAACGATTCGTAAAAATATGGCAGGAATCGGCAGATGTCTGTCTTGTGGGTCTGATGATTTCAAGAAAAGAAAAAGAGAATCTGAAAGAAGTCGGTGCAAGACTTGGAAATCTGGATCTTAAGATGCAGATCCGTTCTCTGGAGCTGTATGAAGAGAAAGTGGAGGAATCGTTAAGGCAGATACAGAAACAGATGTACACGAAGATGAGACTTTATTATCTTATGGGGATCATGGGCGGGATTCTGACAGTCGTGCTTCTGATCTGAAGGAGGAAGAGATGGATGTAAATCTGATATTTAAGATTGCGGCTGTCGGGATTTTAGTATCGGTACTCAGTCAGGTGCTGAAACATAGTGGCAGGGAAGAACAGGCATTTTTAACAAGTTTTGCAGGACTTCTGCTTGTATTGTTCTGGATCGTGCCATACATTTACCAGTTGTTTCAGAATATCCGGCAGTTATTTTACCTGTAGGAAAGAAGGGGGCATATGAGTATCATACAGATTTGCGCAGCTGCTGTTGCAGGTATGCTGCTTGCTGTGCAGTTTAAAGCGCAGAAACCGGAGTATGGAATCTATATCAGCATAGCGCTGAGTCTTCTTATTTTCTTTTCTGTACTCGAGAAAATAGAAACAATCGCGGAAGTAATACGAAAAATCGGTACATATATATCGGTTGATGATATGTATATGGGAACATTGTTCAAAATGCTTGGAATTACTTATGTGGCAGAATTTGCATCGAATATTTGCAAAGATGCGGGATATCAGACGATTGCAAGACAGATTGAGATTTTCGGGAAACTTGCAATCATGGTGCTTAGTTTTCCGGTGCTTCTTGCGATTCTGGACACGATCCGGAAGGTGTTGTCATGAGAAGAAAGGTTAAACAGAAAAAGATGCGCTGTGGGAAAATAGTACCTGGACTTACAATCCTGTTTATACTGCTGACTGGATTTCCGGCAGGTTTTCAGATGGAATATGTGTATGCAGCAGAACCGGCATATGAAACAGGAATATCAGAAGATGCACAGACAGAGACAGAAAAATGGATACAGCAGTTTTCCTTCGATGAGATGCAGAACTACATAGATCAGATGTTTCCGGAAAAGAATTATAATTTAGAAGAGATGCTCCGGAAAATTACAGAAGGGGATTATGAAGAATTTTTAAGCCAGGCAGGAAAAATGTTAAGAGACAAGCTTTTTCAGGCTGTGGAAAGCGGAAGAAAATATCTGATTCCGATTGTATTTCTGGCATTTCTGGCGGCATTGTTTCATAATTTTTCACAGGTGTTTGAAAGCGGCCAGCTCTCAGAAACCGGCTTCTATGTTCTGTATCTTTTGCTGATCGCGTTGTGTCTGAAAGTATTTCTTGCGGTAACGGAATGGGTAAGCGCCGGTGTAGAAGGACTGACTGCATTTATGGGTGTATTCTGCCCGCTGTATTTTCTTGCTGTAGCGATTGCGAAAGGCAGTGTAACAGCGATCGCATTTTATCAGCTTGTGCTTTTTATTATTTATCTGGTAGAACTTGTAATTGCCAAGATCCTGCTGCCGATGATCCATATTTACATGATATTGAGACTGCTCAATTATCTGTCGAAAGAAGATTATCTGAGCAAATTTGCCGGCTTTCTGGAAATGCTTGTTTCCTGGACGCTCCGGACAATGTTAGCTGCTGTAGTCGGATGGAATCTGGTGCAGGGACTGATCGGTCCGTCCGTCGATGATGTGAAGCAGAGTCTTGTGACAAGAGGAATGGAAGCCATACCGGGTGTGGGGGATCTTCTGGGCGGCGCTGCGGAAGTGACGATCGGTACACTCGTACTGGTCAAAAATGGAATTGGAGTCGTGGGCGCACTGTTTGCGGTACTCTTATGTTTGGTTCCGCTCGTAGAAGTCGGGCTGGTCGTGCTACTTTATAAATTCACGGCGGCTCTTCTGCAGCCGGTTTCCGATGCGCGTGTGATCGGCTGTATTGAAAGTGTGGGAGACGGACTACGGCTTTTTATGCGTGTGCTGTTTACAACAGGGCTTTTATTTCTTCTGACAATTGTTGTGGTCGCAGCTACAACCGGAGAATAGGAGGGAAAATGATCGACAAAATCTATGAATGGGTGAAGAACTTAAGCTTTTATCTGGTTCTTGTAACGGCTCTTTTACAAATGCTTCCGGACAGCGATTACCGGAAATATATCCGTTTTTTTACAGGACTTGTGTTGATTGCACTGCTTCTTACCCCGGTCCTTAAGACGGTGCACGCAGGCGACTTGAAGACAGAGATTTTGCAGGATGCAGACTGGCAGGAGTTTCAGGATAAGCTTCAGAAGACAGAAACAAAAGTCCGGAAGCAGATGACGGAAACAGCAGATGCAGCAGAAAACGGGAAAGCGCAGGATGAGCAGAAAAAAATAGAGGTGAAAGAGATTGAAGTTCAACCTTAAGATGTTAAAAGAATTGCTGTGGAAAGGGGAAAAACTGAAGAAAGACCAGCTTCTGATCCTGTTTCTTACCGGAGTACTCTTATTAGTTATTACATTGCCTGCCGGTAAGGAAAAAGAAAATAGGAAAACTGTCGGAAGCAGAACCGGGCAGAGTGTGATAACAGACCGTGAAAGTTATACAAAAGAGATGGAACAGGAACTGGAAGAAATGTTGTCGCAGATGGATGGCGCCGGGGAAGTGAAAGTGATGCTGACACTTGCATCAACAGCGGAAAAAGTGATAGAGAAAGATCGTGACACCCAGAGTGAGCAGGTAAAAGAGTCCGATCATCAGGGCGGAGAGCGTACGACAGATAAAGATTCCCTGTCTGAAGAAACGGTATATAAAAAGCAAAACAGTAATGGAGACAGCCCATATGTAACGAAAGAACTGACACCGCAGGTTGAAGGTGTTGTCGTGCTTGCCACAGGGGGTGATAATCCTGAAGTAGCTAAACATATTACGGAAGCGGTGCAGGCATTATTTGGAATAGACACGCATAAGATTAGAATAATGAAAAAGAATCAGAAACCATAAAAGGCAGGAGGAGAGAACGTGAAACGAGTGTTTAAGAAAAATCAGGTGATCATTGCAGCGCTGGCGGTGATGATAGCGGCAGCAGGATATTTGAATTATTCCGGACGCCTGTTCCCGGATAAGGCAAAATCCAGTGAGATAGGAAGTGAAGTGGCAAGTCAGGAACTTCTGGATATTTCACAGGAGGACAGTCAGAGGGCATCCTCGGATATTAAGAGTCAGGACGGGGATAATGAAGCGCAGACGAGTACGCCGGGCGAGGCGGTACTGACAGGAGGAGATGCCACATCCATCGTATCACAGGCAAAGATCACAAGAGAACAGGTGCGGGCTAAAAATAAAGAGTCCCTGCAGGAGATCATAGACAATAAACAACTGACAGGAGAGCAGAAGAAAAAAGCGGTAAATGAAATGGTTGAGCTTACAAAAATTGCAGAAAAAGAGGCAGCTGCGGAGACGATGCTTTCTGCCAAAGGATTTACAGACAGTGTAGTCAGTCTTTCCGAAGAATCCGCAGATGTTGTGGTAAATGCCAAAGAATTAAGTGAAGCAAACCGGGCACAAATTGAAGACATTGTTATAAGGAAGACCGGAATGGCAGCTGAAAATATTGTGATCACACCGGCAGGCAGTAAAAAATAGAATAAAATATATGGAAAATCCCGCAGCAGCGGGATTTTTGTTTGAGCATTTGCAGAGGATATGTTATACTGACTAACAGTGTCTATAAACGGATATACTAATGTAGGAGTGTTGGAATATATGTCAGAGATAACAAATGAAATAACAAATGAGATTAAAAAACGAAGAACGTTTGCAATTATTTCCCATCCCGATGCAGGTAAGACAACTTTAACAGAGAAGTTCCTGCTTTACGGAGGAGCCATTAACCAGGCAGGAAGTGTCAAGGGAAAGGCAACAGCAAAGCATGCAGTATCAGACTGGATGGAGATTGAGAAGGAAAGAGGTATTTCTGTAACTTCATCGGTATTACAGTTTAATTATGATGGATTCTGTATCAACATCCTGGATACACCGGGACATCAGGATTTCTCGGAGGATACCTACCGTACTCTGATGGCGGCAGACTCAGCTGTAATGGTCATTGATGCATCCAAAGGTGTAGAGGCGCAGACAAGAAAACTGTTCAAAGTATGTACGATGCGTCATATCCCGATTTTTACTTTTATCAATAAGATGGACCGCGAAGCGATGGATACATTTGAATTATTAGATGATATCGAGAACGAGCTGGGAATCGCAACCTGTCCGGTAAACTGGCCAATCGGTTCCGGTAAGGAGTTCCGCGGTGTCTATGACAGAAATACAAAGAAAGTCGAGCTGTTCTCAGATACAAGAAAAGGAACAACACAAGGTGAGGTGCGCAAGATCGACATTGACGATCCGGAGATTGCAGATCTTATTACAGCGGATCAGAAGAGCCAGTTAGAAGAAGAGATTGAACTGCAGGACGGTGCAGGAGCCGAGTTCGATCAGGAGCTGGTCAGCAAAGGAGAACTTTCACCGGTATTTTTCGGATCTGCACTTACGAACTTCGGTGTAGAGACATTCCTTCAGCATTTCCTTGCAATGACAACTTCACCGCTTCCGAGAAAATCAGATGCAGGTCTCATTGATCCGATGGAGGAAGAAGATTTCTCAGCATTTGTATTTAAAATCCAGGCAAATATGAACAAGGCGCACCGAGACCGTATCGCATTTATGCGTATCTGTTCCGGTAAATTCGAGGCAGGAATGGATGTGTTCCATATTCAGGGCGGCAAGAAGGTACGTCTGTCGCAGCCACAGCAGATGATGGCTAGCGAGAGACATCTGGTGCAGGAAGCTTATGGCGGAGACATTATCGGTGTGTTTGATCCGGGCATTTTCTCAATCGGTGATACACTGACGACTTCAGCAAAGAGGTATGCATATGAAGGTATCCCGACATTTGCACCGGAGCATTTTGCAAGAGTCCGTCAGGTAGATACGATGAAGAGAAAACAGTTTATCAAGGGGGTCAACCAGATTGCGCAGGAAGGTGCGATTCAGATCTTCCAGGAATACAATACAGGCATGGAAGAGATTATCGTCGGCGTTGTCGGTGTTCTGCAGTTTGACGTATTAAAATATCGTCTGGAGAATGAGTATAACGTAGAGATCCGTATGGACAGTCTTCCATATGAATACATCCGCTGGATCGGCAATGAGGAAGTGGATATGGACAAACTTTCCGGAACATCGGATATGAAGAAGATCAAGGATCTCAAAGGAAGACCGCTGCTTCTGTTTGTAAATGAGTGGAGCATCCGTATGACACAGGAGAGAAACGACGGACTGATACTGGAGGAGTTTGGAAGATCTTAATCCGGGAGATTGCGAGAAAAGGAAGTCGGCAGATGGAAGTTTTTTGTGCTGGCTATTTGCAAAAGAATAGAAATTTGTTATAATGATAAGAACGAATAAACCAGACAGGAGGTTTCTGAAATGGGAAAAGAAGAAAGAAATGCTTATACAATAAAAAATGACGCCAACATCGGAGAAGTGAAGATTGCAGATGAAGTTGTTGCAATCATCGCAGGACTGGCTGCGATGGAAGTAGAGGGTGTTGCTTCTATGGCAGGCAATGCAACAAGAGAACTGATCAGTAAGCTTGGAATGAAGTCTCTTTCCAAAGGTGTGAAAGTAGATGTTCTGGACGGTATTGTTACAGTATCCCTGACACTCAATTTATTATACGGATATGGAGTCAAAGACATTTCTGTAAAAGTACAGGAGAAGGTCAAATCTTCCATCGAGAACATGACAGGACTGGAAGTTGCAGATGTGAATATTCGCGTTGCAGGCGTGAAAGTACCGGAGGAAGACTAAGTGAGAAGATCAGAATTAAGAGAACACATTTTCCGGATGGTTTTCGGACTGGATTTTAATGAAGGCGAAGAGATTCCGGAGCAGATCCAGCTTTATTTTGAACAGCTGGATGATGTAAAAGAAAGAGACATGGAGTACATCCGTGAGAAAGCAGAACATATTGCCGAGAAGAGAGAAGAGATTGATGCGCTGCTCAATACACATACGAAAGGCTGGAAGACAAGTCGTATGAACAAAGTAGACTTAAGCATCCTGCGTGTCGCAGTCTATGAGATGAAATGGGACGATGAGGTTCCGGTTGGTGTTGCGATCGATCAGGCAGTAGAACTTGCTAAAAAATACAGCAGTGACGAAGGTCCGTCTTTCGTAAATGGCGTGCTTGCAAAACTGGCAAAGGCGTAGAAGAGGTGTAGCATGACACAGAACGTATATACGGTCAGACAGGTAAATGCATACATTAAGAATATGTTTACGCAGGATTATATGCTGAACCGTATCTATGTAAAAGGCGAAGTATCCAACTGTAAATACCACACATCGGGACATATATATTTTTCGTTAAAGGACGAGTCCGGAACGATTGCCTGCGTTATGTTTGCCGGGCAGCGAGGCGGGCTCGCTTTTCATATGAGAGAAGGACAGCAGGTTGTTGTATTTGGCGGAATCAGTGTTTATGAAAGAAGTGGTTCTTACCAGCTTTATGCAAGAGAGATTCGTCTGGATGGCGAAGGAGTACTCTATGAACGTTTTCAGGCACTGAAACAGGAGCTTGGTGAGATGGGGATGTTCGCCCCTGAATATAAGAAAACGATTCCGTCTTTTGTGAAAACTGTTGGAATTGTGACAGCACCGACCGGCGCTGCGATCCGGGATATTATGAATATTTCTTCGCGGCGGAATCCATTTGTACAGCTGATCCTGTATCCGGCGCTTGTGCAGGGCGAAGGTGCAGTGCAGAGTATTGTTACAGGAATACAGACACTGGATGCATATGGCGTAGATGTAATGATTGTTGGACGTGGAGGCGGATCGATCGAAGATCTGTGGGCGTTTAACGAAGAAGCAGTTGCAAGAGCGATTTTTGAATGTGAGACACCTGTGATTTCCGCAGTCGGACATGAGACAGACACGACAATCGCTGATTATGTGGCGGATCTTCGGGCACCGACACCGTCTGCGGCTGCAGAACTTGCAGTTTATGACTACCGCTTGACAGAACGGACGATGATTGAATATCGTGAGAAAGCCACAAGACTTCTGGAACAGCAGATTCGTATGCAGCGTCTGCGTCTGCGGGAATATCAGACGAAGCTTATGTATCTCCATCCGGAAAATCAGGTGCGTGACTACAGACAACGCATAGTAGATTACGAAGAGAAACTGCGTCTTCTTATGGAGAACAGTCTGCAGAAGAATAAGATGCGCTTTACGGTTGATCTGGAGAAAATGAAGAAGCTGTCTCCGCTTGAAAAGCTGAATCAAGGATTTTCTTACGTAGAAACAGCAGACAGAAAAGCAGTGAAAAGAATCGGACAGGTAGACGTGGGAGATAAGCTTACAATCTATGTCACGGATGGTACGATCAAAGTATGTGCAGAAGAGACGAAGGAGGAGAGACATGGCTGAGAAAGAACAGACTCTGGAAAAGTTATTTACACAACTGGAAGATGTGATCCGGGAGATGGAGCAGGGTGAGGTCTCTTTGGAAGAAGCTTTTGCACTGTATCATAAAGGCGTGGATACACTTAAGATGTGTAATGAAAAGATAGATAAAGTAGAGAAAAAGATACTGGTGCTGGATAATGAAGGAGAAACGCATGAGTTTGAACAATAATTTTGCACAGTTACAACAGGAAAAGGTAATAGAGATAGAAGAATTACTGCGGAAATATCTGCCGGTGCAAAGCGGTTATCAGAAGATTATCACGGAGGCTATGGAATATAGTCTGATGGCAGGTGGCAAGAGGCTTCGTCCGATGATGATGCAGGAAGTATTCCGGCTTTTTGGAGGAACAATGAAAGCGATCGAACCGTTTATGGCAGCAATTGAGATGATTCACACGTATTCCCTTGTGCATGACGATTTGCCGGCGATGGATAATGACGATTACAGAAGAGGTAGAAAGACTACCCATGTTGTGTATGGCGAAGATATGGGAATCCTTGCGGGAGATGCACTTTTAAATTATGCATTTGAGACAGCGTTTCACGCATTTGAGCTTTGTCCGCAGGACAGCCTTAAGATTGGAAAAGCACTTCAGGTGTTGGGGGAAAAAGCCGGCATTCATGGAATGATCGGAGGACAGGTCATTGATGTAAAAGAGACCGGAAAACAGATCGACAGGGAAGTATTGGATACGATCTATGAACTGAAGACGTCTGCACTGATCGAAGCATCTATGATGGTTGGAGCGATCCTTGCAGGTGCTACAGATGAGGAGCTTGAAAAAGTTGAGCAGATGGCATCGAATATCGGTATCGCATTCCAGATACAGGATGACATTTTGGATGTGACAAGTACGGAAGAAGTGCTTGGAAAGCCAATCCACAGTGATGAGAAGAATGAGAAGACTACATATGTAACTCTGTATGGTATAGAGAAAGCATCAGCAGTTGTAGAAGAAAGATCAAAAGAAGCAATTGCTCTTTTACATGAACTTCCGGGAGAGAATGATTATCTGGAAGAGTTGATCATCAAACTAATCCATAGAGTGAAATAAGAGAGGACGTTCGTGATGTTGGAACGAATTCAGAAAGCAAATGATATAAAGAATTTAAAAAAAGAGGAACTCCCGGTACTGGCAGAGGAGATTCGTGAATTTCTTGTAGAGACGGTCAGCAAGACAGGTGGACATCTCGCATCGAATCTTGGCGTTATAGAGCTTACAATGGCAATGCACCTTGTATTCCAAATGCCGGAAGATAAGATTATCTGGGATGTCGGACACCAGTCTTATACCCATAAGATTCTGACCGGAAGAAAAGATGGTTTTGAAAACCTGCGTAAATACGGCGGCATGAGTGGGTTCCCGAAGCGTAAGGAGAGCGATTGTGATGCATTTGATACCGGACACAGCTCTACGTCCATATCAGCAGGCCTTGGCTATGTAAGAGCGAGAGACCTGAAAGGAGAAGACTATAGTGTGATTTCCGTGATCGGTGACGGTTCGATGACGGGTGGAATGGCGTTTGAGGCGCTTAATAATGCGTCCCAGTTGAACAGTAATTTTATTATTGTGCTGAATGACAATCATATGTCGATCTCTGAAAATGTCGGAGGAATGTCCAGATATCTGGCAAAGATCCGGACAGCAGATTTTTATACCGGGTTGAAGAAAGGCGTGACAACGACGCTTGAGAAGATCCCGAAGGTCGGGGATTCTCTGATCGAGCAGATCCGCCGGACGAAGAGCAGTATCAAACAGCTGATCGTTCCGGGTATGTTTTTTGAAGATATGGGAATTACATATCTCGGACCGGTAAAAGGACATGATCTTCCTACGCTTTGCCGTGTATTTTCCGAAGCACGGAGAATAGAAGGACCGGTTCTTGTCCATGTTCTGACGAAGAAAGGCAAAGGTTATACGCCGGCAGAAGAGCATCCAGGCAAATTCCACGGCATTAGCCCGTTTGACATTGCGACAGGTGAGGTATCAGAGAAGAAGAAAAAGGATACCTATACCGATGTGTTTGGAAAAGTTATGTGTGCAGAAGCAAAAGAGAATCCGGACATTACAGCAATTACAGCTGCAATGGAAGATGGAACCGGGTTGTCCCGTTTCCACAGTATGTTCCCTGATCGCTTTTTTGATGTAGGAATTGCAGAAGAGCATGCTGTGACATTTGCGGCAGGACTTGCAGCGGGAGGCATGCGCCCGGTTGTGGCGGTTTATTCTTCTTTTCTGCAGAGAGCATATGACCAGATCATCCATGACGTGGGACTTCAGAAGCTCCCTGTTGTATTTGCCGTTGACCGAGCAGGGCTGGTCGGAAGTGACGGAGAGACACATCAGGGAATTTTTGACCTGTCATTTTTAAGCAGTATTCCGAATATGACAGTGATGTCACCTAAACATAAATGGGAACTGGCAGACATGCTTCGCTTTGCACTGAAATCTGACGGTCCGGTTGCAATCCGTTATCCAAGAGGTGCAGCGTACGATCAGTATGTTGAATATCGTGCACCGATCGAATATGGCAAAAGCGAGATGATCTGCGAGGAGAGTGGGATCGCACTCATCAGTATGGGACATATGTTTGAAGAAGCGGTAAAAGTACGAAAGAATCTCAAAGATGCAGGGTATTCCTGCACGCTTGTAAACGGACGTTTTGTAAAGCCGATAGATGAAGAATGTATTGCAAGGCTTGCAAAAAATCACAAACTGATCGCTGTACTGGAAGAAAATGTTATAACTGGCGGCTATGGAATGCAGGTGTTGGAATGTGCAGCGAGAAAACAGCTTTCCTGCCACGTTCTGCCGATTGCACTTCCGGATAATTATGTAGAACACGGAAGTGTGGAAGTGCTTCGCAAAGAGACTGGTATTGATGCACAGTCAGTGACAGAGAAAATCATGGAAACATATAAGGAGTTACAGATATGAAAGAACGTTTGGATGTCTTGCTTGTAAAGCGTAATCTGGCGGCGTCCAGAGAAAAAGCCAAGGCGATCATCATGTCCGGTAATGTCTATGTGGATGACCAGAAAGAAGACAAACCGGGAACATTATTTAAAGAAGAAAGCAAGATTGAAGTGCGCGGACATACACTGCCATACGTCAGCCGCGGCGGATTGAAACTCGAAAAAGCACTGAAGAATTTTGACGTTAGTGTAAAAGGAAAGACATGCACGGATGTCGGATCTTCAACAGGTGGATTTACAGACTGTATGCTACAGAATGGTGCAGTCAAAGTATTTGCGATTGATGTCGGACGTGGTCAGCTTGACTGGAAATTAAGACAGGATGACCGTGTTGTCTGCATGGAAAAGACAAATATCCGTTACGTGACACCGGAAGATATTGGGGAACCGGTACAGTTTTCGTCCATTGATGTGTCATTTATTTCGCTTACGAAAGTGCTTCTCCCAATCTACAATTACCTGACGGAAGACGGGGAGATTGTTGCGCTTATCAAACCACAGTTCGAGGCAGGAAGAGAGAAAGTCGGAAAAAAAGGTGTCGTAAGAGAACGAAGTACCCATGTAGAAGTCATTGAGATGGTTACGGCGTATGCAGTTTCCATCGGTTTTGATGTACTGGAACTGGAATTCTCACCGATCCGCGGACCGGAGGGAAATATTGAGTATCTTGTACACTTGAAAAAAAGTAAAGGACAGGCAGAGATTTCAGAAAATTTCGATATAGAAGCAATAACAAAGCGTGCATTTGAATCCCTGACCAAATAATACAGGTAACAGATATGGAGCATATATTCATTGTCACGAATGATGGAAAAGACAAAGATCATTCTGTGACAAGACACATAAAAAAAATAATCGAAGATTACGGCAAAACCTGTTCGGTTTGTCGTAAAGATGAAGAAAAGAAAATAATTGAAGAGAGTATTCCGGATGGCATTGACTGTGTGATCGTAATTGGAGGCGATGGCAGTTTTATCGAAGCTGCAAGGATTCTGCATGACAGGGATGTTCCGATGCTTGGGGTAAATATGGGAACACTCGGTTATCTGACAGAAGTAGAGCTTGCAGATCTGGACGAGTCCATTGAGAAGCTATTGAGAGGAGAATATACGCTGGAATCCAGAATGATGCTGGAAGCAGTATACGGAGCGTCTGTGAAGGACGTTGCACTGAATGATATTGTTGTATCAAGAAACGGTGGAATTCGCATCATTCATTTCCGTATATGGGTAAATGGAGAATTGCTGAACTGCTATGAAGCGGACGGAATCATTATCTCGACACCGACCGGCTCTACCGCATACAATCTCTCTGCGGGCGGACCGATCGTAGAACCGACAGCATCGCTGCTTGTAGTCACACCGATCTGTTCGCATGCACTGAATACGAGCAGTGTGATTTTATCCGGTGAAGATGAGATTGAGATTGAGATCGGAGAAGGCAGAAACGGTACAGAAGAGGAAGTGCTGGTATCTTTTGACGGAACCCAGATGCTTATGATGCATACAGGAGAGCGGATTACCATCCGCAGATCCGCTACCAGAACAGAAATCTTAAGACTGAATAAAGTCAGTTTTCTGGAAACATTGCGTAGAAAAATGAAAGGAAATTAATGGTCATGAAAGTAAACAGACATGCGAAAATTATTGAACTGATTAGTAAATTTCAGATCGAGACGCAGGAAGAACTTGCAGATCATCTGAATAAGGAAGGATTCAAAGTTACGCAGGCAACGGTATCACGGGATATCCGTGATCTGAAGTTGACAAAAGTTCCGTCTGAAAATGGAAAGCAGTGTTATGCAATCCATCAGGGGACGGAAAATGGCATGAGTGAAAAATATATCCGTATTCTAAGAGACGGATATGTATCTATGGACATGGCACAGAATATTCTTGTGATCAAAACAGTTGCAGGAATGGCAATGGCAGTATGTGCTGCGCTGGATGCAATGAAATGGACAGAGATTGTCGGAAGTATTGCGGGGGATGATACGATCATGTGTGCAGTCAGAAGTGTGGAAGATACTGTGAAAGTGATGGATAAGATTCGAAAAATTGTCTTGTAGGAGGCTGCATGTTACAACGTTTATATGTGAAAAATCTTGCATTGATCGATGAGATCGAAGTAGAGTTAAAAGACGGACTGAATATTCTGACCGGTGAGACAGGAGCAGGTAAATCTATTATTTTAGGATCTGTCAATCTGGCGCTTGGAGCCAGATACAGCAAAGATATGCTCCGCAAAGGAGCAGAATATGGATTTGTTGAATTGAATTTTCAGATTGAAAATGCAAAGCAACTGCACAGGCTGAAAGAACTGGATGTCTACCCGGAAGATGGAATGGTAGTTCTCTCCAGACGTCTGATGGAAGGCAGAAGTGTAAGCCGGATCAATGGAGAGACTGTGACGATGACACTTTTAAAAGAAGTGGCATCGGTGCTGATAGACATTCACGGACAGCACGAGCATCAGTCACTTCTCTACAAGAAGAATCATCTGGCAATTGTGGATGCATTTGCCAAGGATGAAATCAGTGAACTGAAAAAAAAGATAACTGAAAACTACCGGGAGTACCGGAGCTGGATGAAAGAACTGGAAGAGGCAGATCAGGATGAGGCGTCCAGAGCCAAAGAGCTTTCTTTCCTGCAGTTTGAAACGGAAGAGATCGAAAAGGCAGAGCTTCGTGAAGGGGAAGATGTAGAGCTGGAGACGGCTTATCGTTTTATAGTCAACAGTAAGAAGCTCGCAGACGGGGCGGCAGAGGCCTATGCATTTACCAGCCAGGAAGAAGGAAATGCAAGCGAAAGCTTAAGCCGGGCAATCCGTGCACTTGGAGAAATCCGCGATTACGATGATACCGTGCAGGGACTTTTTGACCAGTTGTCGGAGATTGACAGTCTGTTAAATGATTTCAACAGAGATTTGTCTGAATACAGGGATTCCTGTGAATGTTCCGAAGAGGAACTTTATGAGACGGAACAGAGACTCAACGAGATCAATCATCTCAAATTAAAATATGGCAGTCAGATTTCGGATATTCTGTCATATTATGATGAGCAGCAGGAGAAAATAAAGAAGTTGGAAGACTATGAAAATTACATTCGCAGTTTGAATGAAAACTGTCAGAAAGCAAAAGAAAAGATGGAAAAGACAGCTGGAAAATTGTCTGAAATCCGCAGAAAACAGGCAAAAATGCTGGAGAAATCTATTGGGGAGAGCTTAAAAGAGCTGAACTTCGCAGATGTAAAATTTGAGATTCAGTTTCGCACTCTTGATGCATGTACTCCGGCAGGAATGGATGAAGTGGAATTCATGATTTCAATGAATCCGGGACAGCCGGTAAGACCACTTACGAATGTTGCATCTGGTGGCGAATTGTCGCGCATTATGCTGGCGATCAAAACCGTGCTGGCGGACAAAGATGACACAGAGACATTGATCTTTGATGAGATTGATGTGGGAATCAGCGGGCGCACTGCACAGAAAGTTTCCGAGAAAATGGCACTGATCGGAAGGAATCATCAGGTCATTTGTATTACACATCTTGCGCAGATAGCAGCGATGGCAGATCACCATTTCATGATTGAGAAGACAGTCGGCAATCTGGATACGACAACCGGGATCCACGAGCTTACTGAAGAAGAGTCGGTGGAAGAACTGGCAAGAATCTTAGGTGGGGCAAAAATTACAGATGCAGTCAGAGAAAATGCAAAAGAAATGAAGACACTTGCAAGACAGATGAAAGCATAGAATTGAAAAAGAAACATATACTAAGATGGATATTACATTTGTGATATCCATCTTTATTTATGTTATGAATTATGGCGATAAGTGCTGATATACGAATCGGACAGGAGTCAGCCTGCTCGATTTATTATAAATGGGAAAGGGCGAAAACTATGCGGAAATACTGGTGGCGTAAAATGTGGATCATAATACTTGTTTTTGTATTGTCAGTAGGTGGCAGCTATTCTTATATCCGATTAAGACAGAAAGATTTTGAAAAGGAGGTAAATGCCAGTCCGATGGACAAGAAGCTGGTGATACCTGGCGGGATGCCAATCGGTATTTATCTGGAGACAAAAGGTGTTATGGTGCTTGGAACAGATGCAATTGAGCGTGAGGACGGTGTGAAAGAGAATCCCTCCAGTCATCTTGTAAAGGCAGGAGATTATATCCAGAAAGTCAATAATGCAACAGTAAAGACTAAAAATGAACTGATCGAAGAGATGAAAAAACTGAAAGAAGAGGAAGTTGTCCTTACAATCCGGCGGAACCGTGAAAATATCCGGATTAAAACAAAAGCAGTCAGGGATGTAAAAAAAGAATACAAGCTCGGAATCTGGGTGAGAGATAATGCACAGGGACTTGGGACAATCACGTATCTGGATGCGGACAGCCATTTCGGAGCGCTCGGTCATGGTATTCATGATGTAGATACGAATAAGCTTTTAAGTATTTCAGAAGGCAGGGTGTATGCGACGAGTATTCGCGATATCCAGAAAGGAAAATACGGAACACCCGGCGGCATGGAAGGAATCATTGTTTACAATAACTACAATATCCTTGGAAAAATCAGTGAGAATACGGAAAATGGAATTTTTGGAAAAGTCGAACGGATTGATACGCTTTTTACGGAACAGAAGCCGGTAGAAACGGCAAAAAAAGAAGAGATCCGAAAAGGAAAAGCAAAGATCCGCTGTGCTGTAGAAGGAAAAGTCAAAGAGTATGAGGTGCGTATTCTGGAGATCAATACAAAAGCGAAAGAAGCAAATAAAGGAATACTTCTGGAAGTGACAGATCCGGAACTTCTGAAAGTGACAGGTGGCATTGTCCAGGGAATGAGTGGAAGCCCATTACTGCAAAATGGAAAAATTGTGGGTGCGGTGACACATGTACTGGTTAATAATCTGACAAAAGGTTACGCAATTTTCATAGAAAATATGCTCTCCCGGTAGAACATGGAAAATGAATGGAAAATGCAGTCGTAAACCGTCAGATTTTTACGACATTAAATTCTTGATTTACATTTTGGCACTCTTTATAATGACAATTAACAAAAAGAAAGAACCTGTGACAAACGGAAAGGGGGCATTTCGAGCAATGAATGAGATAAACGTAGCAATTGCTGATGATAATGAGAGAATTTTGGATTTACTTGGCGATATGATTGATGCGGATAAGGACTTGAAGCTGGTCGGAAAAGCCAACAATGGAGAAGATGCCTATGAAATGATCAGGCAGAAACAGCCGGATGTAGTATTACTGGATCTGATCCTTCCGAAGATGGATGGACTAAGTGTTATGGATCAGGTAAACAATGATCAGGAATTAAGAAAGCATCCGGATTTTATTGTGATCACGGCAATCGGACAGGAACGGATCACGGAAGATGCTTTCAAGAAAGGGGCAAGTTATTATATCCTGAAACCGTTCCACAACGATACGGTGATAAAAAGGATAAAAAATGCCGGAGAGAATATGACAAAAAATATAAAGCCGGTTGCGAAAGAAGGCGGTGTGCTTCCGGCACAGCCACAGATGCAGCTTGAAAACCGGGTAACAGATATGATCCATGAAATCGGAATCCCGGCGCATATCAAAGGGTATCATTACCTTAGAGATGCGATCATCATGGCAGTGGAAGATATGGATGTGCTAAATGCAATCACAAAAGTGCTGTATCCGACAGTTGCCAAGATGCATCAGACAACAGCAAGCCGCGTAGAGCGTGCAATCAGACATGCGATCGAGGTCGCATGGAGCAGAGGAAAACTGGATACACTGGATCATCTGTTTGGATATACGGTGAGCACTGGAAAGGGGAAACCGACAAATTCAGAGTTTATAGCACTGATCGCAGATACGATTCGATTGGAATATAAGAACAGATAACACTTTTCTTCTTGACAAAAATACGATATAATGATTGTATATCGTGGATCGAGAGGAAGGGAAGCAATATGAAAAAAATACTATTTGTAGCTTCAGAGTCAGTACCATTTATCAAGACAGGTGGATTAGCCGATGTAGTTGGATCACTGCCAAAGTATTTTGATAAAGATAAATATGATGTACGTGTTATGTTACCGAAGTACATGTGTATGAAAGAGACATGGAAAGAGAAGATGGAATACGTCACACATTTTTATATGGATCTGAACTGGAGAAAACAATATGTAGGAATTCTTCAGATGAAATATGAGGGAATCCTTTTTTATTTCATAGATAACGAATATTACTTTAATGGTTTCGCGCCATATGGAGATACCTATACAGATGTTGAGAAGTTCGCATTTTTCTCAAAAGCAGTTTTAAGTGCACTGTCGCTTATTGATTTCAGACCGGATATCATCCACTGTCATGACTGGCAGACAGGACTCGTTCCGGTATACCTTGATAATTTCCGCTATGGTAATGAGTGGTATAGAGGAATCAAGACGATCATGACCATTCACAATCTGAAGTTTCAGGGCACATGGGATACGAAGCGGATTCGTGACATCACGGGACTGCCGCAGTATTATTTCGCACCGGATAAGCTGGAAGCATATGAGGATGCCAATTATCTGAAAGGTGGAATTGTCTATGCAGATCGGATCACAACCGTAAGCAATACTTATGCAGAAGAGATTAAGATGCCATTCTATGGAGAACGCCTGGACGGTCTGATGAATGCAAGAGCGAACTGTCTGTCCGGTATTGTGAACGGAATCGATTATGAGGATTATAATCCGAAAACAGATCCAAGCATTGTGAAGAACTATGATGTATCGAATTTCCGGAGAGAGAAAATCAAGAACAAGACAGCGCTTCAGGAAGAACTGAATCTGGAGAAGAACCATAAGACGATGATGATTGGTATCGTTTCCAGACTGACTGACCAGAAAGGCTTTGACTTGGTAGCATATGTGATGGACGAGCTCTGTCAGGATGCTGTGCAGATCGTGGCACTCGGTACTGGCGAAGAACAGTATGAGAATATGTTCCGTCATTTTGCATGGAAGTATCCGGATAAAGTATCTGCGAATATTTATTATTCCGAAGAGATGTCGCATAAAGTATATGCATCCTGTGATGCATTCCTGATGCCGTCACTCTTTGAACCATGCGGACTGAGTCAGCTTATGAGCTTAAGATACGGAACAGTTCCGATCGTAAGAGAGACCGGAGGACTGAAAGATACTGTAGAAGCATATAATGAATATGAAAAGACAGGAACTGGATTCAGCTTTATGAATTATAATGCACATGAGATGCTTGGAACAATCCGCTATGCAGAACGTATCTATTATGATAAGAAGAGAGACTGGAATAAGATTGTAGAACGTGGCATGAAACGGGACTTTTCATGGAAGAATTCTGCAAAACAGTATGAAGACTTATATGAAAGTATGTAGAAGTTTGCAGGAGCATAGATTATGAAACATTCACAGGTATCATAGTGAATGAGTTCTAACCACAATATTATATAATAATGTATTAAAAAGAGAAAACATCCTTTCTGTTCATATGAATGAATATGAATGAGAAGGATGTTTTTCTTGCATTTTATGCAAATTTGTTTTATCGTATATAATAAAGCCTTTATAGGAATAATTATATATTTACATAGAAGGAAAAGGAGATTATATGAAGATTAAAGACATTTTAAAAGAAAAGACACCACACATATCTTTTGAAGTATTTCCACCGAAGACAGATGCCGGATTTGCAAGTGTATTATCTGCTACGGATCAGATTGGTGCATTAAAACCATCTTACATGAGTGTAACTTATGGAGCAGGTGGAGGAACCAGCAAGAATACGGTAAATATTGCATCACATATCAAGGACGACTTGGGACTTACCAGTCTGGCGCATCTGACATGCGTTTCTTCTACAAAAGAACATGTAGCACGCGTAATTGACGAGTTGAAGAAGAATAATATTGAAAATGTTCTGGCACTCCGTGGGGATATTCCGAAGGAATCTGAATTCCCACTTCCGAATCATTACAGATATGCATATGAGCTGGTTGAAGAGATCAAAAGCAAGGGTGATTTCTGCATCGGAGCTGCATGCTATCCGGAAGGTCATATGGAAGCAGAACATAAGAAAGATGACATTTATAATCTGAAGAAAAAAGTGGACTGCGGTGTGGATTTCCTTACAACACAGATGTTTTTTGATAATACAATTTTCTACAATTTCTTATATAGAATCCGTGAAATCGGAATTACGGTTCCGGTTGTGCCGGGAATTATGCCGGTAACAAAAGGCAACCAGATGAAGAGAATCAGTGAGATGTCCGGAACAGTGCTGCCACAGAGATTCCGTGATGTACTGGATCGTTTCGGCGAAGATCCG
The DNA here is from genome assembly GCF_014287705.1 of Dorea hominis. Classification (NCBI taxonomy): domain Bacteria; kingdom Bacillati; phylum Bacillota; class Clostridia; order Lachnospirales; family Lachnospiraceae; genus Dorea; species Dorea hominis. Next base: position 147,489 of record NZ_JACOOY010000005.1, read on the forward strand.
AAAGCAATGCAGCAGGCCGGTATTGCATATGCAACCGATCAGATTATTGATCTGTTTGCAAATGGAATCAATCATGTGCATGTATATTCTATGAATAATCCGGCAGTAGCAACAGCAATTATGCACAATTTATCTGATATCGTAAAAAACGGATAGGTGTGATAGTGAATGGATAACAGAACCAAAGAAGCAATCCGCTATCTTGGATATGGAAGACAGGAAGCGGATGAACAGACGCTTGGATTGGTGGCAGATGCGTTCAGAGAACTGGATGAAACTGCGAAACCGAGAAGCATATATCGTACATTTGAACTTCAGTGGAAGCAGACAGATACGATCCGGATAGAGATGATGGAAATACATAGCAGGAATCTTTCAAAGAATCTGAAAGGCTGCCGTCAGGTCGTTCTGCTGTGCGGGACACTGGGGATTGAAGTGGACTATCTCATTAAGAGATATTCTTATACGGAAATGGCAAAAGCTGTTGTAATGCAGGCGTGTGCAGCAGCACTGTTAGAAGAGTATTTGGATGAGAGGCAGGAAGAGATACGCACAGAGATGAAAAAACAGAACTTGTATCTGCGCCCGCGATTCAGCCCGGGATACGGTGATTTTTCCATTCTTCACCAGCGAGAGATTTTAACATTGATGGAGGCATCGAAGAAGATTGGTCTGACGATGACAGAAAGCAGTATGCTCACACCGACAAAATCAGTAACCGCTTTGATCGGTCTTAGTACGACGCAGGAGAACTGTCATCAGAAAGGTTGCGAGGTCTGTGGAAAGAAGGACTGCATTTATCGCAGAGAATCATAGAAAATCAAAGATAAAGGAGCAAGAATATGCTATTAGACAGGCTGGGGAAAGAGCTTTTGTTTTTTGATGGAGGAACAGGAACTCTTTTGCAGGAAAATGGATTAAAACCGGGAGAACTTCCGGAAACATGGAGCATTGAGCATCCAGATATAATGGTTCAGATTCATAAAAAATATTATGAATCTGGAAGCGATATTGTACTGAGTAATACATTTGGCGCAAATGCATTGAAGTTTCACGATTCGCAGTATTCACTGGAAGCGATTGTGAATGCTTCTGTTGCAAATTTAAAGAAAGCGGCAGAAGAAGGTGTTACGGATGGAAGAGAAGTGTATGCAGCACTTGATATCGGACCGACCGGTAAATTATTAAAACCAATGGGAGATCTGGACTTTGAGGATGCCTATAATGCATTTAAAGAAGTTACCATTTATGGAGAAAAAGCCGGTGCAGACCTGATCCACATTGAGACAATGAGCGATACTTATGAGGTGAAAGCGGCAATACTGGCTGCAAAAGAGAATACATCACTACCTGTATTTGCAACGATGATCTTTGATGAAAAAGGAAAACTTCTCACAGGTGGAGATGTTCCGTCTGTAGTTGCGATGCTGGAAGGGCTCCGCGTAGATGCACTCGGTATTAACTGTGGTATGGGACCGGAACAGATGATGCCGATCCTTGATGAGATTTTAAAATATACTTCCGTTCCGGTCATTGTCAAGCCTAACGCCGGACTTCCGAAACAGAAGGACGGAGAAGTTTATTATGATGTAGATCCGGAAGAATTTTCCGAATATATGATAAAGATTGTTGAGAAAGGCGCTGCTGTGATCGGAGGCTGTTGCGGTACAACACCGGAGCATATCCGCCAGATGATTGCAAGCGTGAAAGCATCCGATGCATGGAGCAGAAGAAAACTGCCGGAAGTTTGTGAGAGAACGATCGTATCTTCCTACGGAAAAGCAGCATTTTTAGGTGAGAAGCCGCTGATCATCGGAGAGCGTATCAATCCAACCGGTAAGAAAAAGTTTAAACAGGCGCTCAAAGATCACGACATGGATTATATTCTGCGTGAAGCGATTTCCCAGCAGGATCATGGAGCACATATCCTGGATGTCAATGTCGGACTTCCGGATATTGATGAAGTAGAGATGATGCGTGAAGTTGTCATGAACCTGCAGAGTATTACAAGCCTGCCACTTCAAATCGATACAGTTGACCAGCAGGCAATGGAAGCCGCTATGCGTATCTATAACGGAAAACCGATGGTAAACTCCGTGAATGGAAAGCAGGAGTCCATGGATCAGGTATTCCCACTGATCAAAAAGTATGGCGGAGCAGTAGTAGCGCTGACAATTGATGAAGACGGGATTCCACAGACAGTTGAAAAACGTGTGGAGATTGCCGGAAAGATCATTACAGAAGCAGCAAAATATGGCATCCCGAAGAAAGATATTGTTATCGATGTTCTTACAATGACGATCAGTTCAGAACCGGAAGGCGCCCGGATTACATTGGAATCTCTGAGAAAAGTCAGGGAGATATATGGAGTCTGTACGGTGCTTGGAGTATCGAATATTTCATTCGGACTTCCATACCGCCCGGCAGTCAATTCCAATTTCTACACAATGGCAATGCAGAACGGTCTGAGTGCAGGAATTATCAATCCTCTGTCAGAAGATATGATGCGTTCATACTATTCTTATTGTGCATTGATGAACTATGATGAGAACTGTGAAGAATATATCAGACAATACGGAAGCGTAAAGGCAGACAAACCTGTTGCCAAAGATACGCAGATTACGCTCAAGAGTGCAATTGAAAAAGGATTAAAAGAAGAAGCGCATCATGCAGCCTATGAGCTTGTAAAGACGATGGCACCGCTTGATATTATCAATGAGGAGATGATTCCGGCTTTAGACGGAGTTGGAAAAGGATTTGAAAAAGGTACGGTATTCCTTCCGCAGCTCTTGATGAGTGCAGATGCTGCTAAGATTGCATTTGCGGTATTGAAGGATGAACTGGCAAAGAGCGGCACAGAAGAAGAGGAAAAAGACAAGATCATTCTTGCAACTGTAAAAGGAGATATTCACGATATAGGCAAGAATATCGTGAAAGTACTTCTTGAAAATTACAGCTTTGATGTTCTGGATCTTGGAAAAGATGTACCGCCGGAATTGATTGTTGAGACAGCAGTAAAAGAAGATATTAAACTGGTTGGATTAAGTGCGCTTATGACGACAACTGTAGTCAGCATGGAAGAAACGATCAGACAGCTCAACAAAGAAAAGCCGGATTGTAAAGTTATGGTAGGCGGTGCAGTCCTAAATCAGGATTATGCAGACCAGATCCATGCAGATTTCTATGGAAAAGATGCAATGCAATCCGTATACTATGCACAGAAAGTATTCGGACGGGAATAGACAGATAAGAAGATTCATAACAATAGAGCAAACATAAAACAAGTCACAGCTAGGAGGAAGAAACATGGCATTAATATTACCTGAAAAATATGACCCTCATCTTTCGGTAAGAGAGACGCAGGAAGCAATCAAGTACATTCGCGACACATTTCAGAAAGAATTTGGAAAAGAGATGAATCTGGAAAGAATTTCAGCGCCTCTTTTCGTTACAAAGAAGAGCGGACTGAACGACAATTTGAATGGCGTGGAGCGTCCGGTACAGTTTGATATTGCAGGGATCAAAGGAGAAGATGTAGAAGTTGTACAGTCTCTTGCAAAATGGAAACGTATGGCCCTTCATGAATATGGGTTCAAACCAGGCGAAGGACTTTATACAAATATGAATGCAATCCGCCGCGATGAAGAACTGGATAATCTTCATTCCTGTTATGTTGACCAGTGGGACTGGGAGAAAGTAATTACAAAAGAAGAGCGTACAGTTGAGACATTAAAAGATACCGTGCGTACAATTTTCAAAGTGATCAAACATATGGAGCATGAAGTATGGTATAAGTATCCACAGGCAGTGAAACATCTGCCGGACGGAGTGACGTTTATCACTTCCCAGGAGCTGGAAGACCGTTATCCGGATAAGACACCAAAAGAACGAGAAAATCTGATTACGAAAGAATACGGTTGTGTATTTGTTATGCAGATCGGTGACAAGCTGGCAAGCGGGGAGCCGCATGATGGTCGTGCACCGGATTATGATGACTGGCAGTTAAATGGAGATATCCTATTCTGGTTTGAAAATCTGAACTGTGCACTGGAGATTTCCAGCATGGGTATCCGTGTAGATGAGAAATCTCTTGCAGAACAACTAAAAAAAGCCGGATGCGAGGAACGCAAAGAACTGCCGTATCATAAGATGCTTTTAAATGGAGAATTGCCGTATACGATCGGTGGAGGTATCGGTCAGTCAAGACTTTGTATGCTGCTTCTGGATCGTGCCCATGTCGGAGAGGTTCAGGCAAGTATCTGGCCGGAAGAAATGAAAAAGACATGCAAAGAGCATAATATCGTATTACTGTAAGTTGTATTTAATTCTGTACATGCGGGAATATTGACACTGTATTAACGATTTTTTATACTTAAAGGAGTTTATGAGAAATTCTATTAGGAAAGAGAATCAGGAGGATGTGTCAATATGATCAGAGGATTAGATACGACAGTCAAACGTTTGAGACGGAAAGTATTCGAAGAAGTTGCAAGACTTGGCTTCGAGGCAAATGATGAGACGCTTTGTGACGACATGGAAGCAATTCCATATGCTATGGTGAATGAAGAAAGCCCTGTTTACAGGGACAGCATTTACAGAGCCAGAGCAGTTGTCAGGGAGCGTCTTCGTCTTGCTATGGGATTGTCACTCCGTCCGGAGAACAAACCGGTTCATCTGACTGCCGGTGTGGAGGCGAGTAATATTTCGGACAAATACTATGAGCCGCCGCTTATGCAGGTCATACCGTCAGCGTGTGCAGCATGTGAGGAACGTGGATATGAAGTGAGCAATATGTGTAAGGGCTGTCTGGCACATCCGTGTATGGAAGTCTGTCCGAAGAGTGCAATTTCCATGGTAAATGGTAAATCTCACATTGACCAGGAAAAATGCATCAAGTGTGGAAAATGCAAATCCGCCTGTCCGTATGACGCAATCTCCTGTAAGGCAAGACCTTGCAAAATGGCATGTGGTGTAGGAGCAATTGAGTCAGATGCTATGGGAAGAGCTTACATTAACAATGATAAATGCGTATCCTGCGGAATGTGTATGGTAAACTGTCCGTTTGGTGCGATTTCTGATAAATCGCAGATTTTCCAGTTAGCGCATGCACTGAAAGATGGTGAAGAGATTGTTGCCGAGATTGCTCCGGCATATGCAGGACAGTTTGGAGATAATATCACGCCGAGAAATCTAAAAGCGGCACTCAAGGAACTTGGTTTCTCGGAATTTTATGAAGTTGCACTTGGAGCAGATATTGGTGCTGTTGCGGAGGCGCATCATTATGTGGAAAAAGTTGTGACAGGAGAACTGCCGTTCCTTCTTACATCTTGCTGTCCGTCATGGGCGATGCTTGCTAAGAAGTATTTTCCGGATCTCATTGATCAGGTATCACAGGAGTTAACGCCGATGGTTGCGACTGCACGTACGATCAAGCAGAAGCATCCGAATGCCAAAGTGGTATTCATCGGACCGTGTGCGGCAAAGAAGCTGGAAGCGATGCGCCGGGATGTGCGAAGTGATGTGGATTTTGTTATTACATTTGAAGAACTGCAGGCAATGTTCGATGCTAAGAATATTGACCTGACACAGTATGAAGCAGAATCGTCTTTCCATGATGCGACCGGAGCAGGAAGAGGGTATGCAGTAGCAGGAGGCGTTGCAGAGGCAATCGAGAAATGTATCCATGAGTATTATCCGGATGTAGAAGTAAATATCGAACATGCGGAAGGACTGGCTGAGTGTAAGAAGATGCTTGCTCTTGCAAAAGCAGGACGCATGAACGGATGCCTGATTGAAGGAATGGGATGCCCAGGAGGATGCGTGGCAGGTGCAGGAACAAATATTCCGGTTCCGAAAGCGCAGAAGAATATCAAAGAATTTGTAAAAGCATCCACGAAAAAACTTCCGCCAAAAGAATTGGCAGAGATTGAATTAAAGTAAAAAAGAAGAAATGTGCAAAGATGCCTGTCGTTGACAAACGGCGGGTATCTTATTATAATTAGGAGATAGTGAGTTTGGAGGAGGAAATTATGCAAAAATACGGAGTAAATGAATTACGTAGAATGTTCCTTGAATTTTTTGAAAGTAAAGGACATTTGGCTATGAAAAGCTTTTCACTGGTGCCGCACAATGACAAGAGTCTGTTGCTTATCAATTCCGGTATGGCGCCGTTAAAACCATATTTTACAGGACAGGAGATTCCACCAAGAAAGAGAGTGACAACCTGTCAGAAGTGTATCCGTACAGGAGATATCGAGAATGTAGGAAAGACTGCAAGACACGGTACGTTCTTCGAGATGCTTGGTAACTTTTCGTTTGGAGATTATTTTAAACACGATGCAATTCACTGGACATGGGAGTTTTTGACAGAAGTTGTAGGTCTTGATCCGGATCGTCTGTATCCATCTGTTTATCTTGAGGACGATGAAGCGTGGAAGATCTGGAATGAAGAGATTGGGATTGCACCGGAGAGAATCTTCAAGTTTGGCAAGGAAGATAACTTCTGGGAGCATGGTTCAGGTCCTTGTGGTCCATGTTCAGAAGTATATTACGACCGCGGTGAGAAATATGGTTGCGGACGTCCGGATTGTACAGTAGGATGTGAATGTGATCGGTACATGGAAATCTGGAATAACGTATTTACACAGTTTGACAATGACGGACACAACAACTACACAGAACTTGAACAGAAGAATATTGATACCGGTATGGGACTGGAGCGTCTTGCATGTATTGTGCAGAATGTAGATTCTATGTTTGATATCGATACAATGAAAGCACTGCGCGACCATGTATGCCGCATTACAGGTGTATCTTATGGAACAAGCGATGAGACAGATGTTTCTCTCCGTGTTATCACGGATCATATCCGTTCTGTCACGTTTATGATCTCTGACGGAATTATGCCGTCCAACAGTGGAAGAGGTTATGTGCTGCGTCGTCTGTTGCGTCGTGCCTGCCGTCATGGACGACTGCTTGGCATTGAGAGAGCATTCCTCGTAGAACTGGCACAGACTGTTATCGATGGTTCCAAGGATGGATATCCGGAACTGGAAGAGAAAAAAGACTTTATTTTCAATGTCATTGCAAAAGAAGAAGCGCAGTTTAACAAGACGATCGATCAGGGACTGTCTATTCTTGCTGACATGGAAGCAGATATGAAAGCAGAAGGTACAACCGTACTTTCCGGAGAGAATGCATTCAAGCTTTATGATACTTATGGATTCCCGGTGGATCTGACAAGTGAGATCCTGGAGGAAAAGGGACTGACATATGATAAAGAAGGCTTTGAAAAAGCACAGAAAGAACAGCGCGCGAAGTCCGAAGGAACTTTTGGAACACACAGTTACAGTGGTACAGACGCAAGCGTTTATGATGCGCTTGATCCGGAACTGACAACAGAATTTGTCGGATATGACAATATGGAAGCAGAGTCAGAAGTTACAGCACTTACAAGTGAAGAAGAGATTGTAGATGCACTCTCTGACGGAGAAAAAGGAACGGTCATTGTAGCGAAGACTCCGCTCTATGCAACAAGCGGTGGACAGGAAGCTGATAAAGGTGTGATCCGCAGTGCAGACGGTGAATTTGTAGTAGAAGATGTTGTAAAACTTCTCGGTGGCAAATTCGGACATGTCGGTCATGTGACAAAAGGCATGATCAAAATCGGTGATAAAGTGACACTGGAAGTTGATCGTGAGAACCGTGCACTTGCTGCAAATAACCACAGTGCAACACATCTGTTACAGAAAGCACTCCGCATGGTGCTTGGAACACATGTAGAACAGGCTGGATCTCTGAACAATGCGAACAGACTTCGGTTTGACTTTACGCATTTTTCTGCTATGACAGAAGAACAGCTCAAAGAAGTAGAGGCAATCGTCAACAGAGAAATTCGTAATCATCTTCCGGTTGTTGTGCGCAACATGCCGATCGAGGAAGCGAAAAAGACAGGAGCAGCGGCTCTGTTTGGTGAAAAATACGGAGATATTGTACGTGTTGTCAGCATGGGAGATTTCTCTATTGAGTTCTGTGGTGGTACACATGTGGCAAATACCGGTGATATCATGGCATTTAAGATCCTTTCCGAGTCCGGTGTCGCAGCCGGTGTGCGCCGTATTGAAGCACTGACTTCCAAAGGACTGATGGATTATTACGAGGAACAGGAGCAGAAACTTCACGAAGCTGCGAAGATGTTGAAGACAACTCCGGATAATATAGAAGAGAAGATCAGTCATCTGCAGGCTGAGAATAAGGCATTAAAGAGCGAAGTGGAGAGCCTGAAGGGCAAGCTTGCCAAAGATGCTATAGGTGATGTGATGAATCAGGTGACAGAAGTTGTCGGTGTGAAACTGCTCGCCGCAAAGGTAGAAGGCGTGGATATGAACGGACTCCGTGATCTTGGTGACCAGTTAAAAGACAAGCTTGGCGAAGGTGTTGTCGTGCTTGTATCGGCTACAGATGGTAAAGTCAGCCTGATGGCTATGGCTACCAAAGGAGCAATTGATAAAGGCGCACATGCAGGTAATCTGATCAAGGCTTGTGCATCATGCGTTGGCGGTGGTGGTGGTGGCCGCCCGAATATGGCCCAAGCTGGGGGCAAGAAGCCGGAAGGCATGAATGATGCACTCACAAAAGCGAAAGAAGTACTGGCTGAACAGCTTGCATAAGTGCACTTTAGAAGTATGAAAATACGCAGATAATAGTACAATAAAATACAATGAAAATAAAGAAAGATAGATTTTCTACAAAAAAGTGAAAATGTATCTTTCTTTTTTATAGATAATAACTATAATGACTGTTGCAATTGCCTATAAATAACAGAAAAGTTAAAAAATAAACAATTATTGACAGATAATTTAAGGGCTGTTACAATAAGCCTGTCAAAATAAAAGAAAAGTGATCGGGTGATGAACCTAAGAGAGATTATTAGCAATAAGCAATAGCGCCGAAGGGGCAAGAAGTAATTCGAAACTCTCAGGCAGAAGAATTGGGTTCGGACGAAGCTCTGAAAGAAAGCAGACAGGGAGGCAGAAAGTCCTGAAATAGGATATGTCTCTTATTTTTTTGCTCCGACAAACTTTTAACGGAACAAGACCCGCTGACAGAGCAGTTCATGATGAGAAAAAAGGAGGATTTTTATCATGGAATTAAAAACGCCACTCTATGATGCACATGTGAAGGCAGGAGGTAAGATCGTACCATTTGGAGGTTACCTTCTTCCGGTACAGTATGAAGCAGGTGTAATCAAAGAACATATGGCTGTTCGTACTCAGGCAGGACTATTTGATGTATCTCATATGGGAGAAGTTTTATGCGAGGGAAAGGATGCACTTGCAAATATCCAGATGATACTGACGAATAACTTTGACAATATGGTGGATGGACAGGCAAGATACAGTCCGATGTGTAATGAACATGGCGGAACAGTAGACGATCTGATTGTTTACAAACATTCCGATGATCATTACTTTATTGTTGTCAATGCAGCAAACAAAGATAAAGATTATCAGTGGATGTTAAATCATCAGTTTGGAGAAGTCAAATTTACAGACGTATCTGCTCAGTATGCACAGCTTGCACTGCAGGGACCAAAAGCAATGGATATCTTAAGAAAGCTGACAGCAGAAGAGAACATTCCTCAGAAATACTACCATGCAGTATTCGACACAGAAGTAGCCGGAATCCCATGTATCATTTCCAAGACAGGATACACAGGTGAGGATGGAGTAGAATTATATCTGCCAAGCGAGTATGCAGAGAAGATGTGGGATACACTTCTTGAAAATGGAAAAGAAGAAGGACTTATTCCGTGTGGTCTTGGAGCAAGAGATACACTTCGTATGGAAGCAGCAATGCCACTTTACGGTCACGAGATGGATGATGATGTTTCACCGCTGGAGACAGGACTTGGATTCGCAGTGAAGATGAAAAAAGATGACTTTATCGGTAAGAAAGCTCTGGAAGAACATGCAGAACTAACGAGAAAAAGAGTAGGTCTGGAAGTTATTGGAAGAGGAATCATCCGTGAACATCAGGATGTATATGCAGACGGCAAAGTGATCGGACATACAACATCCGGTACAAAAGGTCCTTTCATTGACAAGGCTGTCGGAATGGCATTACTGGAAACTGACTATACAGATGTCGGAACAAAATTACAGGTGGATGTCAGAGGACGTATGGTTGATGTAGAAGTTGTAGCACTTCCGTTCTATAAGAGAGCAAAATAAATATAAGGATGCCAGGGAAAAGGTCTGAAACCGAGGGTATCACAAACAGGGGCATATTATATCATAAAAGAAAAGGAGATTAAAACAATGGAATTAAGAGCAGAATTAAAGTATTCAAAATCACACGAGTGGATAAAAGAGGATGGAGACGTAAGCGTGATCGGATTAACAGATTATGCACAGTCTGAATTAGGAGATCTTGTATTTATAAACCTTCCGGAAGTTGGAGATGAAGTAACAGTCGGAGAAGCATTCGCAGATGTTGAGTCTGTAAAAGCAGTATCTGATGTATTCTCACCGGTTTCAGGTGTTGTAACAGAGATCAACGAAGAACTGTTAGATGCTCCGGAATCTATCAACGAAACACCTTATGATGCATGGTTTGTAAAAGTTGGTGAAGTAAAAGAGACAGAAGAACTGTTAGATGCTGACGCATACAAAGCATTTGTAGAAAGCGAAGAGGCTTAATACATAAGAATGTGAAGAAAGGCGGTGGATAAAGAACATGGGTAGTTATGTTCCAAACACATTAGATGAGCGAAAAGCGATGCTGAATGAAATCGGATATGAGAGCATCGATGATTTATTCCGCCACATCCCGGAGCAGGTTAAGATCCAGGGCGGCTTAGATATTCCGGAAGGAATGTCAGAGATGGAAGTTCTGAAAAAGATGAAAGAAATCGCAAAGAAAAATAAAGTATTTCCGACAATCTTCCGTGGTGCAGGCGCATACAGACACTATATTCCGGCTATGGTAAACAATGTCATTTCAAAAGAAAATTTACAGACTGCATATACACCGTATCAGGCAGAGATCAGTCAGGGAATCCTGCAGTCCATCTTTGAGTATCAGACAATGATGGCAGATCTTACAGGAATGGATGTATCCAATGCATCTGTTTATGACGGAGCTACGGCAGCAGCAGAGGCGGTTGCAATGTGTGCTGACAGAAAACGTAAGAAAGCATTTGTTTCAGCAACAGTAATGCCAAGTGTGTTAGAAGTTATTAAAACATATTGCTTCGGTAACGAATTAGAAATCGAAGTAATTCCGGAAAAAGACGGAGTGACAGATATTGATTATCTGAAAGAACATATTGATAAACAGGTAGCATGTGTGCTGATCCAGCATCCAAATTATTATGGAAGCTTGGAAGATGCACAGACAATCGGCGAAGTGGCACACGAGGCAGGTGCTAAATACGTTATGAGTGTGAATCCGATTTCTCTTGGAGCACTGAAGACACCAAGAGAGTATGGCGCAGATGTTGCAGTTGGCGACGGACAGCCACTCGGACTTCCAATTGCATTTGGCGGACCATATCTCGGCTTCATGACATGCGTGGAAAGTATGATGAGAAAGCTTCCTGGACGAGTTGTCGGAGAGACAGAAGATTACAACGGAAAGAAAGGCTATGTTCTGACATTACAGGCAAGAGAGCAGCATATCCGTCGTGAGAAAGCATCCAGCAACATCTGTTCAAACCAGGCACTTTGTGCACTTGCTGTTGGTGTATATCTTTCCTGCATGGGAAATGAAGGTGTGACAAAAGCAGCCGAGCAGAGCATGTCCAAAGCACATTACATGGCAGAGAAACTTGCGGGAGCAGGATTTAAGGTGGAAAACAAACAGAATTTCTTCCATGAATTTGTAACTGTATCAGATACACCTTCTGAAAAAGTACTGAAGGCACTGGAAGACGAAGACATCCTTGGTGGATATCCACTGGATGACAAGCGGATTCTCTGGTGCTGTACAGAGATGAACACAAAAGAAGAGATCGACAAAGCAGTATCGATCTTAAAGGAGGTGTAGTGGATGCTGATTTTTGAAAAAAGCAAAACAGGAAGAAAATGCCAGAACCTTCCGGAGTGCGATGTACCAGTCGTTACTTTAGATGCAAAAGATAAAAGAGAAGTGAAATTACATCTGCCGGAGCTTTCAGAAGGCGAGCTTAGCAGACATTACACAGAACTGGCAAAGAAATCACATGGTGTGAACGATGGATTCTATCCATTGGGATCCTGTACTATGAAATATAATCCGAGAGTTAATGAAGTAGCAGCAGGATTGGAAGGATTTACAGATATTCATCCGTTACAGCCGACAGAGACTGTGCAGGGATGTCTGGAAGTATTAAAAACACTGGAATCCTATCTGTGCGAGATCGCCGGAATGAAGCGTATGACTTTCCAACCGGCAGCAGGTGCGCATGGAGAGTTTACAGGACTTCTTCTGATCAAAGCATATCATAAAAGCCGCGGAGATGAAAAACGTAAAAAGATTATCGTTCCTGATTCTGCACACGGAACGAACCCGGCAAGTGCAGCAATGGCAGGATTTTCAGTAGTGAGTGTTCCTTCAGGACCGGATGGATGCGTAGATATTGAAAAATTAAAAGAAATTGCAGGCGATGATGTAGCCGGGCTTATGCTTACAAACCCGAATACAGTAGGTCTGTTTGACAAGAATATTCTTGAGATCACAAAGATTATTCATGACTGTGGAGGACTCTGCTACTATGACGGAGCAAACTTAAATGCAGTTATGGGAACAGTAAGACCTGGAGATATGGGATTTGATGTTATCCATCTGAATCTTCATAAGACATTCTCAACTCCGCACGGTGGAGGCGGTCCGGGAAGTGGACCGGTAGGATGCAAGGAATTCCTTGTTCCATTCCTTCCATCGATTCTTGTAGAAGGTGAAGACAAACTGGTTGCTGTAAAAGAAAAAGACAGTATTGGTGAGATGAAGAACTTTTATGGAAATTTCCTTGTTGTAGTGCGTGCCCTGGCTTATGTTATGACACTTGGAAAAGAAGGAATTCCGGAAGCAAGCAAGAATGCAGTTCTGAACGCTAATTATATGATGAATAAATTAAAAGATCTCTATACAATGGCTTATGATGAAGTGTGTATGCATGAATTTGTTATGAGTCTTGCAGATCTGAAAAAACAGACAGGTGTATCAGCAATGGATATTGCAAAAGGACTTCTCGACTTCGAAATCCATCCACCGACAATGTATTTCCCTCTGATCGTGGACGAAGCATTAATGGTTGAGCCTACAGAGACAGAGTCTAAAGAGACAATGGATGGGGCGATTGCAGTATTCCGCAAATTGTATGAGACTGCCGGTGAGGATGCAGAGAGTCTTCATAATGCTCCGATGACAACACCAGTAACAAGAATGGATGAAGTAGGAGCAGCAAGACATCCGATTCTTAGATATCAGTTTGAAGACTAATAAGAATGGCAGGAGAATAATAAAGTGGTTAATAAGTTAACATATATTGAGAGCGAGCAGTATAATCCTTATAAAAACCTGGCAGTGGAAGAATATCTTTTCTTCCACTGTCAAAAAGAAGAATGTATCTTATATCTGTGGCAGAATCAGCATACGGTTGTGATCGGCCGGAATCAGAATGCATGGGCAGAATGTCTGACAGAGAAGCTGGAAAATGAAGGTGGATATCTGGCAAGAAGGTTATCCGGCGGCGGCGCAGTCTATCATGATCTTGGTAATCTGAATTTTACTTTCCTTGTAAATGAAGAAAATTATAATGTAGACAGACAGCTTGAAGTTATTCAAAAAGCGGTAGCAAAGTTCGGTGTCTGTACTGAAAAATCCGGAAGAAATGATATTCTAATTAATGGAAGAAAATTTTCCGGAAATGCATTTTACAAAGAAGGTTCACGTTGCTATCATCATGGAACAATCATGTTGGATGTAAAGCTGGATGAGATGTCAAAATATTTGACAGTTTCTAAAGAAAAATTACAGTCCAAAGGTGTAAATTCTGTAAAATCCAGGGTAGTGAATATAAAAGAGCTGGTTCCGGATATTACAGTGGACCGCATGAAAGAAGCGCTTAGAGAAGCATTCGAAGAAGTATATGGCGGGCAGGCTGAAGTGCTGTCAATGGAAAAATCAGAACCGGCTGAGGTTAATAATATTACAGAACGTCTGGGTTCATGGAACTGGAAGTTTGGGCGTAAAATTCCGTTTGACGAGACACTTACACATCGGTTTAACTGGGGACAGATATCACTGGATATGTGTGTGCAGGAAGGTAGGATTGCAGATATTATTGTGTATACAGATGCGTTAAAGCCGGCAATAGCAGAAGAAATTCCAAAATATTTAAAGGGAATCAAGTATAAAAAAGATAATATTTGTACAGAACTTGGGCTGTACTGGTCGGAAGATGACGGTGAAAACCAAATGATGAAAGACATTATTGCCTGGTTAAAAACCGTCGAATGGTAATCAGATTGTAGAGGAGATCGAGAACATGAGTGATAAATTTGATGTAATTGTTGTCGGAGGAGGACCGGGTGGCTATGTGGCTGCAATCAAGGCAGCAAAAGAAGGCATGCAGGTTGCGCTGGTAGAGAATGTCCGTGTTGGAGGAACATGCCTGAACCGCGGCTGTATTCCGGCAAAAGCAATGATTCATGCATCCTCTCTGTACAGAGAGATGAAGGAAGCAGAAAAATTTGGTGTGTCGGCATCCGATGTTTCTTTTAATTACAGTAAGATTCTGGAATACAAACAGGGAACAACCGATCAGCTTGTTCAGGGCATCGAGCAGCTCTTAAAAGCGAACGGAGTAACACTTGTATCCGGACATGGAACATTGCTTGGAAGTCATAGAGTACAGGTGGAAGGGAAAGAAATACAGGTACTTGAAGCTAGAAATATTATTCTTGCAGCAGGAAGTAAACCATTTATGCTTCCACTTCCTGGAATGGATCTTAAGGGGGTATTATCCAGTGATGAATTATTCAAGCTGGAAGAAATGCCGGAAAGTCTCGTAATTATTGGCGGTGGAGTTATCAGTGTCGAGTTCGCAACTGCATTTTCAGCACTCGGATGTAAAGTAACGATTCTTGAGGCAATGCCAAGACTTGTACCGAATATGGACAAAGAGATTTCACAGAGCCTTAAGATGCTGCTGAAAAAGAGAGGTATTGATGTGCATACATCTGCCGGCGTACAGTCCGTAGAGGAAAGAGACGGCGCATACGTTTGCAAATATACCGAAAAGGAGAAAGAATGCGAAGCATCTGCCCAGTATGTTCTCTGCGCAGTCGGACGTATTCCAAATACAGAAGGATTGTTTGCGGAAGATGCTGTGCCGGAGATGGAAAGAGGTAGAATTGTTGTAGATGAACATTTCAAGACCAGCATCCCGGGAGTATATGCGATCGGTGATCTGATCAAGGGAATGCAGTTAGCACATACAGCAAGTGCACAGGGGGTGGTTGTGATCGAATATTTGAACGGAAAAGATCCATCCATTGATTTGTCAGTTGTGCCGGGCTGTGTATATACAGAGCCAGAGATTGCTTCGGTAGGTATAACAGAGGATGATGCGAAGGCAGCGGAAATTCCGGTAAAAACAGGTAAGTTCATTATGAGCGCCAACGGAAAATCATTAATCACAAAAGAAGAGAGAAGTTTTATTAAAATTGTTGCAAATGAAGAGACAGATGTTGTTCTCGGAGCACAGATGATGTGTGCACGTGCAACAGATATGATCGGCGAGATCGCAACAGCAGTTGCAAATAAAATGACAGTAGCGCAGCTGTTAAAAGGAATGCGCGCACATCCGACTTACAATGAAGGTATTGGGGAGGCACTGGAAGAGTTGGAAGGTGGAGCAATCCATATTGCACCAAAAAAGAAAAAATAAAATAAAAATTAACAGGAATTCATCCAAATAGAAGAAATTTAGTTGCAACAGACAGCACTTTAAAATATAATGAAAAAAGTGCCGAAAGCTGAATTTCCAATATCATCTTCCGGCTATTGGGGAAATGCATAAAAAGGCAGGAGGAATGAAGGATGATGCTGGAGAAGAAAACAACAGAATTTTTGAATGTTCTTTCTTCTTCTGCACCCGTTCCAGGCGGCGGAGGAGCTTCCGCCGCTGTTGGTGCTTTTGGGGCTGCACTTGGCATGATGGTTGCCAATCTGACAGTCGGAAAGAAAAAGTATGCGGATGTAGAAGCAGAAATGATTGAGATATGTGGAAGATTAGAGAAGATCAGAGATCGTCTTATTGTACTTACAGATGAGGATGCAAAAGCATTTGAACCATTGTCAAAAGCATATGGACTTCCGAAGAATACGCCGGAGGAGAAGGCGGAGAAAGAGCGGATCCTGGAGCAGGCTTTGTACGAGGCAAGTCTGACTCCGATGGAGATCATGAAAACAGTTCTGGAATCCATGAAACTTCTGGAGATACTGGGAGAGAAGGGCAGCCGCATCGCGATCAGTGATGTCGGTGTTGGAATCCTGTTTGCGCAGGCGGCACTGGAGGGTGCTTCACTGAATGTATTTATCAATACAGGTCTAATGAAGAACGCGGAACGTGCCTGCGAACTGAATGAAACTGCAAACCGGCTTATTGCTGAGGGGCAGGCATACAAAGAAAGAATTTATGCCGGTGTCTGTGTCCAGCTTAAAAGTTAATACGGAGGAGAAGGCTATGAGTACAGTAATGCTTGGAACAGAAGTGGCGAAGACCATGAAGGAAGAGCTGATTCGGGATGTGGAACTGTTAAAAGGAAAAGGAATCCATCCATGCCTTGCGATCATCCGTGTTGGCGCCAGAGGAGATGACCTTGCGTATGAAAGAAGCGCAAAAAAACGTATGGAAATGGTAGGAATTGACTGTAAGGTTGTAGAACTTCCGAAGACAATTTCACAGGAGAATTTCGAACGCGCATTTGCAGAAGTAAATGACGATCCGAAAGTAGATGGAATTTTATTATTCCGTCCATTGCCGGAAGGCCTGGATGAAGAACCGGTGAAGCTTATGATACATCCGGAGAAGGATGTGGACTGCATGAGTCCGTTCAACAGTGCGAGAATATTTTTAGGTGAGAATGAAGGACATGCACCATGCACAGCACAGGCTGTTATGGAGATGCTTCGTCATTTTCACATAGATCTGACAGGAAAGAAAGTGACGATCGTGGGTCGCAGTATGGTGGTTGGAAAACCATTGGCTATGATGATGTTAAAAGATCATGCAACGATCACGGTATGTCATACAAGAACAAAAGATCTGAAAGAAGAATGTAGGAACGCAGATATTGTCGTTGCCTGTGCAGGAAAAGCAAAATTTATTACTGCAGATATGATAAAAGAAGGAGCTGTTGTGGTGGATGTAGGAATTAACATTGACGAAAACGGTAATATGTGCGGTGATGTAGATTATGAGAAGGTAAAGGAGAAGGCTTCTTATATCAGCCCGGTTCCAAAAGGAGTGGGCAGTGTAACAACGTCCGTGCTTGCAAGCCACGTTATAAGAAGTGCAAAAAACAGAACAGAATGAAAAACAGATGGGATGGGAGAAAAAAAGCTGTATGCGTTTTGTTGTTGCAACAGCAGTAAGTAATCTGGTTACAGTGCTCTTTGTCTCAACGTATGCTTTGAGCATGCTGTACGAAACATCATTTACTGCGCTGTTCATAAGTCGGATACCACAATATATTGTGACAACCGGTGTGTGTGCAGTGATTGCATTCAGTTTGTATTACAGTGTAGTAACAATGATGATGAAACAGCATCAGATGGCATAAAAAATTGGAAAGTTTTCCCAAAGTTAAAGAAAAACATTGACGTAAAGAAAATATGTGCTATAATCTTATGTAGTGCAATAAAAATACCCGATCAGTCGTATGATGCACAATATAGGACTGGAGGGGAGGTTAGGTGTGAGACTATGTCAAATGTAATCGTTAAAGAAAACGAAACGTTAGATAGCGCTTTACGCAGATTTAAAAGAAACTGCGCAAAGGCTGGTATTCAGCAGGAGATTCGTAAGAGAGAGCATTACGAAAAACCAAGCGTAAGACGTAAGAAAAAATCAGAAGCTGCAAGAAAGCGCAAATATAACTAATATGTGCAAAGCAAGGATGCTGTATCAGATGATACAGTGTCCTTTTTTGTTATAACGACGAGGAAAATGCGACATGCTTGCATGGCAGCATTTGACGACCGTTAATCAGCGGATAAAACTCGCGAAGCGTGTTTTATCGCTGTACACAGAAAATTCTATTTTCTGTGTAACAAAAATATATCTTGAAAGATATATAAAAATGCTTCGCAGGATGCGCACCTGCGCGGAGCGGAAGATAAATTTATTATTAGGAGGAATGAGACAATGAGATTAAAAGATACAGGTTTATCAGCAAAGGAACTGAAAGCAATTGTCAACAAATACATGGTAGAAACTTACGAAAGATATGATTTTATCGCAGAACGTGCTGAAGGAATGTATATATATGACGAAGAGGGAAATGCATACCTTGATTTCTACGGCGGTGTTGCTGTAAACAGTGCAGGTAATAGAAATGCAAAAGTAGAAGCTGCAATCAAAGACCAGTTAGGTGACATTGTACATACATTTAACTATCCATATACAATCCCGCAGGCATTACTTGCAAAGAAAATCTGTGATACGATCGGAATGGATAAGATATTTTATCAAAACTCCGGAACAGAAGCAAATGAATGTATGATCAAGATGGCGAGAAAATATGGAACAGATAATTTCGGACCGGAAAGATATCATATCATCACAGCGAAAAATGGTTTCCACGGAAGAACTTACGGAGCAATGTCTGCAACCGGTCAGACAGACAATGCGATTCAGATGGGGTTCAAACCGATGCTTCCAGGATTTTCTTATGCAGAATATAACAATCTGGAAGATTTTGCATCCAAAGTTACAAAAAATACAATCGCGATCATGATCGAACCTGTACAGGGCGAGGGTGGTGTACATCCTGCAACACAGGAATTTATCGAAGGACTCCGCAAATTATGTGATGATAACGATATGTTACTTCTGTTTGATGAAGTACAGACCGGATGGGGACGTACCGGAGCGCCGATGGCATATATGGGATATGGCGTAAAACCGGATGCAGTGTCCATGGCAAAAGCAATGGGTGGCGGAATGCCGATCGGAGCATGCTGCGCAACAAAAAAAGTTGCAAAAGCATTTACAGCAGGAACACACGGATCTACTTATGGCGGACACGCACTTGCTTGCGCATCAGCATATGCAGCAGTCAGTGAAATCCTGGACAACGATCTGAGTGGAAATGCAAAAGAAATGGGAGAATATATGAAAGAACAGCTTGCAAAACTTCCACATGTAAAAGAAGCAAGAGGACGTGGACTTCTTGTTGGATGTGAGTATGATATACCGATCGCACTGGAAGTAAAACATGGCTGCCTGGACCGCATGGCACTGATCACAGCGATCGGAGACAGCGTTAACCGTATGATCCCGCCGCTTATTGTTACAAAGAAACAGATTGATGAACTGATGATCATTATGAAAGCTGCCATTGCAGACGCAGCAGAAAAATACGAAGAGCTGAAACTTGCAGGCTAAAATGCAAGTTTCAATTCCTGATACAGATGACCGATTGGAAGACCTACTACATTATTATAATCGCCATTGATAGATTTTACATGGATAGCAAAATCCCCCTGGATGCCGTAGGCACCCGCTTTATCCATTGGATCGCCGGTGGCGATATAAGACAGCAGATCTTCTCTCATAATCGGGTAGAATGTAACTTCTGTTTTTTCATAAAAAGTTCGTATTATTTTTCTGCCATTTTTCCAGATTAGAAGTGAAACACCTGTGTAGACCTGGTGGGTACGGTCGGCGAGCATAGAAAGCATATCCAATGCTTCCTGTTCATCGGCAGGTTTGCCAAGTATTTCATCTTTATAAGAAACAACAGTATCTGCTCCAATGACAGTAAAATCTTCGTCATGAATTTTGTGGTAAAGACTAAAAATATCTGCGGCTTTCTGATAAGCCAGTTCAGTAACAACATCAGCCGGTAATTCCTCGGTAATGACTTCTTCTTTGGAAGATGGCATGATTTCGAATGAAATGCCGGTTTTTCTGAGCAGTTCTTTTCTACGTGGAGAAGCAGAAGCTAAAATATATTTCATAAATAAAATTCCTTTCTTTGAAAATTCTTTCATATTATATCAGTTTTCCCTAAGAAAGTAAAAATCAATATTTTTTCTGTAGTTAATTACAGTACTGTTTGTATTTTCTGAAAAACCGAATGAAAAATGCTATTATATTATAAGAAAAATAGAAAGACCATATTGGAAGAAAAGCGTGTTGTGTTATAATAGCAAAATAGGAAACAGACAGGAGGAACATAGAAATGTATATCAGTGAAATTGTAACAACAGTACCGGAAAATGTCAGCGAGCGTGTGCCGCTGGAGCAGAAAGTGTATAAAGTATTTGACAAGCTTGGAATCCCATTTGAAAGAGTCGATAACGATCCGGCATCTTCCATGGAAGAGTGTAGGGATATCGGTAAAGTTCTTGGCGCACCGGTGCGGAAAGATGTGTTTTTGTGTAACCGGAAGAAGACTACATTTTTCCTTCTTGTAATGCCGGAGGAGAAAGACTTTGACGCGTCCTCATTCAGTAAAAAACTAGGCGTATCACATATGTCATTTGCTTCACCGGAGCATATGTGGGAGCATCTGGGAACAAAACCGGGATCTGCAAGTGTTGTCGGACTTTTGAATGATGAAGATGATTATGTACAGCTTATTCTTGATAAAGAGGTGGCTGAGGGCGAGTATTTTGTATGCAATACAGGAATCAATACGACGCATTTGAAGATTAAGACAGAAGATCTGGTGAAGAAATTTTTGCCGCATATTCATCACAGAGCTAAAATTGTTGATTTGTAAAAGGATGTGAGTATATGAATGACAGGATGCAGGAATTGAAATTATCCGACCTGAAAGAGAAGCTTGAAAACAGGAAATCGGGAGAACGGCTTGTATTTCGTGAAGTACAGCTGGAAAAAGGAGATTTAAGCGGAACGGATTTAAGTAATACGGATTTTACACTGTGTTCCTTTGATGGCGTGATGTTAAATAATGTAGATTTCCGCTATAGCAGTGTGGAGAATGCGTTGTTTGACGGATGCTCCATGCACGGTGCAAATTTTGAAAATGCAAATATGAGGACCGCATCTTTCCGGTTCTGCGATATGAGTGACTGCAATATAAAAGGCGCAAACCTCTATGGGGCTGTGTTGGAAAATGCAGATCTTACAAATATACAGTCGGACGAAGCGACACAGTGGTTCCGTCTGCGCTGCCCGGAGACGGGAGCATTTTTAGGATATAAGAAATGCATTAATGACCGGATGGTACAGCTTCTGATTCCGGCAGATGCACTTCGCACGTCAGCAACATTGCCGTCCTGCCGGTGCAACAAAGCCAAGGTCCTGACGATCAAGAGTTTCGATTTCAAAAAAAATTATGATGAGGCATGGTCTCTCGTAGATGAAAACTTTGAATATAAAAGAGGTGAGTGGGTGGAAGTAAAAGATTTTAACGAAGACCGGTGGATGGATTCCACAACCGGTATCCATTTCTGGATGACAAGAGAAGAAGCAGAGGCATATTAGAGATGAAAACAGCAGAAGAATTAAGAAATTTATTAGGACAGATCGATCGTAAGAGCTATCCGGCATACAAAAATCTGAAAGGCAGTTACCGGTTTTCAGGATATGTGCTTGGAATTGACCATGTGCAGGGTGATCCGTTTGCGGCACCGTCCAGAGTACATATAGAAGTTGAGGAGAAAACAGCAGGATTGCCAGAAAGACTGTATGATAAACAGTGGAAGAAGATGGCGCTTGAAGATGCGCTTATCCGTATATTTGCATCCGGGATCAGAAAATATTCGTTTCAGGCAAAAGGTTCCGGTAAAAGTGGTCTGATCCGTGTGACAAACTGCGGACAGGAAGTACTGGAGCGGACAGCCGCAGATATAAGGGAAGACGGAACCGTTATTCTACGGTTTGAAGTGGGCTTTCCGGCAAATGGAAGAACGGTAAATGCGAGAGAACTGGAGAAGATTTTTTTTCAATATCTGCCGTCTTGCGTGCAGGAGACACTTTATTATAAAAATTTGGATATAAGGAAACTTGAAAATGTTATGGAACTTTCGGAGGATCAGGAAGCAATCCGCAGACAGCTTAAGGAATATGGTCTGGTGGCTTTTGTGGCAGATGGCTCTGTACTGCCGAGAATGTCAGGTGTATCCCAAAAGCCGATGAAAGATGCAGTACCGTTTGTATCACCGGAATCTGTGAGAGTGACTTTAAAGCTTCCGTATTATGGTGAGATAAGCGGAATGGGAATCAGGCGCGGGATTACGTTGATCGTCGGCGGAGGCTATCATGGAAAATCTACGCTTCTGAAAGCACTGGAGATGGGGATTTATCCTCATATAGCCGGAGACGGAAGAGAATATGTGATCACAGATCCGGATGCTGTGAAGATTCGGGCAGAAGATGGAAGAAGTATTAAACATACAGATATTTCTATGTTTATAAGTGATCTTCCAAATCAGAAAGATACCGTCAGTTTTGATACGGAAGATGCCAGCGGCAGTACATCGCAGGCGGCAAATGTGATTGAAGCGATGGAAGCCGGAGCGAGTACATTTTTAATTGATGAAGATACCAGTGCAACAAATTTTATGGTGAGAGACGAGCTGATGCAGAAAGTGATTCACAAAGATATGGAACCAATCACACCATTTATAGAACGGATGCAGTATTTTTATAAGAAATTTGGTATCTCAACAGTACTTGTAGCAGGAAGTTCCGGGGCTTATTTTCAGGTGGCAGATGTGATCGTGCAGATGGACCGCTACCAGCCACGTGAGATCACGTCCAGAGCAAAAGAGGCAACAGCCGGATATCAGGGACTTCAGTTTTTAGAAAAAGAAATTCAGAAACCGATCATGAAAAGATGTCCAAAGAAAAATACAGGACTGGAGCACAGAGGAAGAATCAAATTAAAAACACTGGGAAAAGATGGTATTATGCTGGGATCAGAAACAATTGATCTGCGTTATGTAGAACAAGTGGCAGATGAAGAACAGCTTAACTGCTTGGGGTATCTTATGAGAGAACTGGAAACACATCGGATGAATGGGAAGACTTCCATTTGTGAACTGGTTGAATCTTTATACAGAGATATAGAAAGACAGGGGTTAAAGGATGTTCTTGGAGAGCGTGAGCTTCCAGGCAATCTGGCACTTCCGCGAAAAGAGGAACTCTGCGCATGTCTGAACCGTTACCGGGGGCTTCAGTTATGATGACAGAAAAGAGTATTCGGCCAATTGCATATATAGAAGGGGATTTCCCGGAAAAATTCGGAATCCCAAGGCAGAGTGGCCTTGTAAATACACAGGCAGAGATTCATTTCCTGCCGGAATACCGCAAGCCGGAAGCGTTCCGTGGACTGGAAGAGTATTCACATCTGTGGCTGATCTGGGATTTTTCAGAGGCAGAGGGTACAAACTGGCGTCCGACTGTCCGCCCGCCAAGGCTTGGAGGAAATCAGAGAGTCGGTGTATTTGCAACTAGATCCCCATTTCGTCCAAATGGAATGGGGTTATCCTGTGTAAAACTGACAACCATTGACTGGGAACATGAGGATGGACCGGTGCTAATCGTAAGCGGAGCAGATCTGATGAACGGGACACCAATTTATGATGTGAAACCATATTTACCACATATCGATGCGTATCCGGAAGCAGAAGCTGGATTTGCAGGACGAGTAAAAGAATACGGTCTGGGAGTATCAATCCCTCCTGAAATTGAAGAGTCACTATCTGAAGAAAAACGTGAAAAGATTCCGGCTTTAAAGGAAATACTTGCAGAAGATCCAAGACCGGCGTATCAGGAAAACCCGGAGAGGGTATATGGAATGAGCTTTGCAGGAATGGAAGTGCGTTTCCGGGTAGTGGATGGTGTTGCTGAAGTATGTGAAATTGAAGAGGATAGAAATGAAATGCAATGATTGCAAATAATAGCGGCAAATATTATTTCAAAGAATAAAAAATGAAAAGCAAAGAAAAATAAACAGAAATGGAGAAACAAAATGGAATTTAGAATTGCAAGAGAGAAAGATCTGGAACGTATGTGTGAGATTACCGCACAGGCAAAGGATGGACTTAAAAATCTTGGACTGGATCAGTGGCAGAAAGGATATCCATCGAGAGAAATCTGGGAGAATGATATTAAGAACCAATGTACTTACGTGGCAGAAGAAGATGGAATCATTCTTGGAATCTTTGCATTTCAGACAACACCGGACATATCTTATTATGAAATAGAAGGCGAGTGGATTAGTGCGGGACCGTATGCAGCAATGCACCGCGTATGTGTAGCAGAGGAAGCAAAAGGAAAAGGAGTGGCAGGAAAGATGTTTGCGCATGGGTTCCGTATGGCAGAAACACTTGGATTTTCAAGTGTGCGTATTGATACCCACCCGGGGAATATTCCGATGCAGAGAGCGCTTGGAAAAGCCGGATTTGAAAGATGCGGAGAGATCCATCTGGCAGGTGGACCGGAGAAAGGTGCACTCCGCATAGGTTTCGAAAAGATATTATAAAAAAATTCTGACATCCGTATCGAAAAAAAGATTCAGTAAGAATGAAAAACAATGGTTGAAATATACCTATACGGGGTATATAATATAGACCGGAAAGAGGTGAAGAATATGGAAGAAAAAACATGCTGTCACAAAACGAAAGAACGTTCGGAAAAAGAATACAAAGATTTGATCCACAGACTGAACCGTATTGAAGGGCAGGTAAGGGGAATCAAAAAGATGGTGGAGAACGATGTTTACTGTACCGATATTCTTGTACAGGTCTCAGCTGTGAATGCAGCACTTAATAGTTTCAACAAAGTGTTGCTTGCAAACCATATCCGAACCTGTGTAGCAGAAGATATCCGCAAAGGAAAAGAAGAGACAGTGGATGAACTGGTAGCTACACTTCAAAAACTGATGAAATAGTAAGAGAAGGATGATCAGAATGGAACAGTATAACGTTACGGGTATGAGCTGTGCAGCCTGCAGTACCCGTGTAGAAAAGGCTGTGTTGAAAGTAGACGGAGTGACATCCTGTTCTGTAAGTCTTTTGACAAACTCAATGGGAGTTGATGGAACAGCTACACCAGAGCAGATTATAGAGGCGGTAGAAAAGGCAGGATACGGAGCTTCTATGAAAGGAACGGAGAAATTAAAAGAAGTCCGGGATGAAGATTTCCTGAAGGATAAGATAACACCGGTTCTTAAGAAGAGACTGATTGCGTCATTTTGCTTTCTTGTGCCACTGTTGTATTTATCTATGGGCCATATGATGTGGAACTGGCCACTGCCGGGGTTCCTTAGCGGCAATCATGTAGCGATGGGACTTATCCAGATGCTATTTACAATCGTGATCATGGTGATCAATCAGAAGTTCTTTATCAGCGGCTTCAAAGGATTGATTCATCGTGCACCGAATATGGACACGTTGGTTGCACTTGGATCCGGCGCATCATTTGTATATAGTACGTATGCATTATTTGCGATGACAGATGCGCAGATGAAGGGCAATGCAGAACTTGTTTTATCCTATATGCATGAATTTTATTTTGAGTCAGCGGCAATGATCCTGACGCTTATTACAGTCGGCAAGATGCTTGAAGCAAGATCGAAAGGTAAAACAACCGATGCGCTGAAAGGACTTATGAAGCTTGCGCCGAAGAAGGCAGTCGTTCTTTGTCAGGGAAAAGAGGCAGAAGTAACAATTGATCAGGTGAAGATTGGTGATATCTTTGTTGTAAGACCGGGTGAGAATATTCCGGTAGATGGGACGGTTATAGAAGGAAGCAGTGCAGTGGATGAAGCGGCACTTACCGGAGAGAGTATTCCGGTGGACAAAACAGTTGGAGACAGTGTGTCGGCAGCTACCATGAACCAGTCCGGATTTTTAAAATGTGAAGCGACAAGAGTTGGAGAAGATACGACCTTATCACAGATTATTCAGATGGTCAGTGACGCAGCGGCTACAAAGGCGCCGATCGCCAAAGTCGCAGACCGGGTATCCGGCGTATTTGTGCCGGCAGTTATCGGGATTGCGACTGTAACAACTCTGATCTGGCTGATCGCCGGACAGACGATTGGTTTTGCACTGGCAAGAGGAATTGCAGTTCTTGTAATCAGCTGTCCGTGTGCGCTTGGACTGGCAACACCTGTTGCGATCATGGTTGGTAACGGAATGGGTGCAAAGCATGGAATAATGTTTAAGACAGCCGTTTCCCTGGAAGAGACAGGAAAGACAGAGATTGTCGCATTAGATAAGACAGGAACAATTACAAAGGGAGAACCGAAAGTAACGGATCTTGTTGCGGAAGATAATGTCAGTGAGGAAGAATTGCTCTTCACAGCGTATGTGCTGGAGCGAAAGAGTGAACATCCACTGGCGAGAGCAATCACATCGGCTGTAGAAAGTCTTGGCACAGAAGGTCTTGATGATCTTCCAGAAGTGGAAGATTTCCAGATCGCAGCTGGAAATGGTCTCTCCGGTATGTTAAACGGACAGAAGCTGGTTGGAGGCAGTTACCGGTATATCAGCGGTCTGGTTGAAATAAGTGAGGAAATGAAAGAACAGGCGCAGGAGCTTGCCGAAGATGGGAAGACGCCTTTGTTCTTCGCAAGAGAAGACAAATTGATGGGAATCATTGCCGTAGCGGATGTTATGAAAGAGGACAGTCCGCGTGCGATCCGTGAACTACAGAATATGGGTATCCATGTTGTCATGCTGACCGGTGATAATGAGCGGACAGCGAAAGCAATCGGAAAGCAGGCAGGCGTAGATGAAGTAATCGCAGGTGTGCTTCCGGACGGAAAAGAAGCAGTGATCTGTGATTTAAAGAAGCAGGGCAAGACAGCGATGGTCGGCGATGGTATCAATGACGCACCGGCACTGACAAGAGCAGATGTTGGTATCGCCATAGGTGCAGGTACAGATATTGCCATTGATGCAGCGGATGTTGTATTGATGAAGAGCCGCTTAAGTGATGTTCCGGCGGCGATTCGTTTAAGTCGCGCAACACTTCGGAATATTCATGAGAATCTGTTCTGGGCATTTTTCTACAATGTGATCGGAATCCCGCTGGCAGCAGGACTGTGGTATCCGATCTTTGGGTGGAAATTAAATCCAATGTTCGGCGCAGCAGCGATGAGTCTTTCAAGTTTCTGTGTTGTGAGCAATGCATTGCGTCTGAACTGGTTTAACATGTTGGATGCAAGCAAAGATAAAAAATTAAAAAAAGCTGCAAAAACCGGAACTGTAGAAATGGCAGATGAAGGATCAGCAATTAAAAATAATGAAAAGAAAGAGGAGGAAACAACAATGGAGAAAACAATGAAGATTGAAGGAATGATGTGTGGACACTGTGAGGCAGCAGTAAAAAAAGCGCTGGAAGCATTAGACGGCGTAGAAGAGGCAATTGTCAGCCACGAAGCAGGAACAGCAGTTGTAAAGATGAGCCACGAAGTTGCAGATGATGTACTTACAAAAGCAGTAGAAGACAAAGATTACAAAGTAGTCTCAGTCGGCTAATTAACAATTGCATTTGAGAAAAAAGAAGCTTATAATGTGGAAGAGGAACAGAAGATAAGAAAATTGATAAGAAAATTCAAGTTAACAGTTGACAGTAATATGAATTTATGGTAAATTATCTTTTGTGTGAAACAACAAAGAAGAGTATCCACTCTCACCATAGCACAATCGGGTGACTATTGGTTGATATTGAACATGAATCATTTTTAGATAGATTTGATTTTAATGTGACAGGAAAGTGGATAGTCTGAAAACTATTCACTTTTTATTTTATAATGGGGGTGCAGGAACATTAGCGATTTAATGATTAACGGACAGATTAGAGATAAGGAAGTTCGTGTGATAAGCGAAAGTGGAGAACAGCTTGGTATTATGTCATCCAAAGATGCCATGAAACTTGCGAGAGAGGCAGATCTTGATCTTGTAAAGATTGCTCCGAAGGCACAGCCGCCGGTATGTAAGATCATCGACTACGGTAAGTATAAGTATGAGCTGGCGAGAAAAGAAAAAGAAGCAAAGAAGAAGCAAAAAACTGTAGAGGTTAAGGAAGTACGCCTTTCACCGAATATTGATACGAATGACCTGAATACGAAGATGAACAATGCGAAGAAGTTCATCGGTAAAGGAAATAAAGTAAAAGTCACTTTACGTTTCCGTGGCCGTGAGATGGCGCATATGCAACAGAGTAAACACATTCTGGATGATTTTGCGCAGGCACTTGCTGATGTTGCTGTGATCGAGAAACCGGCAAAGCAGGAAGGCAGAAGTATGAGCATGGTTTTAACTGAAAAACGTTAAAAATACATTTATAAATCTAAGGAGGAATATTACAATGCCAAAAATTAAAACAAATAGAGCAGCTGCAAAGCGCTTCAAAAAAACAGGTACAGGAAAATTAAAAAGAAATAAAGCTTACAAGAGCCATATCTTAACTAAGAAATCTACAAAGAGAAAAAGAAATCTTAGAAAATCAATCATTACAGATGCAACTAATGTAAAGAACATGAAGAAAGTATTACCATATCTGTAAGATAGTGTAGAGAATAGAAGGAGGAGATAAGACATGGCAAGAATCAAAGGCGGATTAAACGCTAAAAAAAGACACAATAGAACTTTAAAATTAGCAAAAGGATACAGAGGAGCACGCTCTAAACAGTATAGAGTAGCAAAACAGTCTGTTATGAGAGCTCTTACATCTGCATACGCAGGAAGAAAACAGCGCAAACGTCAGATGCGTCAGTTATGGATCGCTCGTATCAACGCTGCAGCAAGAATGAATGGTCTTTCTTACAGCAAACTGATGCACGGTCTGAAACTTGCAAACATCGACATCAATAGAAAGATGCTTGCAGAGATGGCTGTTAATGACGCAGAAGGATTTACAGCACTTGCAGAAGCTGCAAAAGCAAAACTTGCTTAATTTTAGCAGAATATAGATAGAATATACAAAGCAGTTATTGGAAATTCCGGTAACTGCTTTTTGTAAATGCGATGAGGAAAATACATTCATGCGAGCATGATGTATTTGATAACCGCCCACAATATCAGAATAAGGTGGAAGGCGTTTCTGATAATTTGTATGGGAAACATTAAGGAGGCAGATCATGGATATATTAATTATTGTGGATATGCAGAATGACTTTATTGACGGTGCACTTGGAACGAAAGAAGCAAAAGCGATTGTACCAGATGTTGTAAAAAAAATTAAAGACTTTGACGGTGAAATTATTTATACGAGAGACACCCATGAAGAGAATTATCTGGATACACAGGAAGGCAGGAATCTTCCGGTAGCACATTGTATCCGTGGTACAAAAGGCTGGGAGATTTGCCCGCAGTTAGAGGCGCTTCGCAGTGAAAATGACATTGTGATCGATAAGCCGACATTTGGAAGCATGGAGCTGGGAGAACTGTTAAAGAAAAAAGATGAAGAGCTGCGTGGAAATGGCATGGATGGGATTACATCGATTACGCTTGTCGGACTTTGCACAGATATCTGTGTGATTTCAAATGCAATGATCAGCAAAGCCGCATTGCCGGAAGTGCCGGTATATGTTGACAAAGACTGTTGTGCCGGAGTGACAACAGACAGTCATGAGACAGCGCTGGCAGCTATGCGGATGTGCCAGATCAAATGCTAGAAGAATTATCTGTAAGAATTATTCCGGATAAACGAGACGATCATCGGTAATGTGATCCAGAACTTCTGTCAGATATTTCTTTGCGAGGTAATTTGCCATTGGAAGGTTCATATCCAGATAATTGCCGCAGTCTCTTGCCGCCGCACCAGGAACTTCATCGTTAAAATCTGCGATAAACCGGAACATTTCGCAGATGAGTGGAACGATTTCCTTAGAAGTAAGCTCTCCGGCAAGGATCAAATAGAATCCGGTACGGCATCCCATTGGTCCGAAATAAATAGTCTGATCTTTGTAAGTTGGATGATTGCGAAGAAATGTCGCACCGAGATGCTCGATCGTGTGAACTTCCGCTGTGTTCATAACTGGTTCTTTGTTCGGTGTTGTCATGCGAAGATCAAAAGTTGTGAGTGGGTTACCGTTTACATGATCGATACGCGATACATAGATACCCGGTTTTAATTTCAGATGATTAATTGTAAAACTTGTTACTTTTTCCATAATGTGAATATCCTCCTGTTTCAATGATTCTGTAAGAGTATAGCATTTTTATGGAAGAGTAGCAAATATTTTAAGACTTTTGCTTTTGACAGGATACAGACATGTGCAACAGCACATGAGTGAGAAGATGTCGCTGTCAAGTGCAGTGGACATGAGATATATAAGGAGTTTTAGAGGATGGAATTATATTTGGTGAGACATGGAGAGACAGAGTGGAATAAAGAGCGTAGGCTGCAGGGACAGGCGGATATCGCTTTAGATGATTTTGGCAGACAACTGGCAGTGGAAACAGGAGAAGCGCTTCAGGACATACCATTTGATGTATGTTTTACAAGCCCTTTAAAAAGAGCGAAAGAGACGGCTGAACTTATCCTTGCGGGGAAAGATGTGCCGATCATAGAAGATAAACGGATTATAGAGATGGGATTCGCAGAGTACGAAGGAAAATGCTGCGCAGAAGAAGGATGGGATCTTCCGGAATCTTTCAGAGCATTTTTTAATGATCCGGTTGGTTTCAAGCCTGCACAGGGCGGCGAAGATTTTCTGGCAGTGAAAAAACGTACCGGCGCATTTCTGGACTGGCTGATACATGCACCGGAATATGCGCGTAAATGTGTACTGCTTACCACCCATGGTGTAGCGCTTGCAGGGCTTATGAATAATATTAAGAATCAGCCGCTGGAAGCATACTGGGATATTGGTGTACATAAAAACTGTGCAGTAACAAAAGTAGAAGTGCAGGATGGCGTTGCCCGGATTATTTATGAGAACCGGACATTTTACAAAGAAGAGGTGAAGAATTGGTAGATGAAGAGTATAATAATAACATCATGGGTGACATTCGCATGTCTATGCTATATGGCAGTAACAGAAGGATTAGACTTGATTCTGGGAATAGCATTGCTGACTAATATTATAAGCAATATAATCAACATAATATACTTGAAAAAGGAGTAGGAGAGGACGACTAGGGTTCTCTCTTTTTTATTACAGTTTGTATTAATAAAATCGCAATAAATATTAAGAATAGCTACCAGCTTTCGGTTTTATAAGAATTATTCAAATGATTAAAGAGAAGAATTAAGGGAATCTTAAAGGAATTTTCAGAAAATATGTCATAAATTGAAGCATGGATTTGTTATAATGAGAAAAAGGAGGGAAAAGCCTATGAAAAAATCAGATAAAATTTTTGCAAGAACAAAAGAGAGCATACTGCTTATTGTTTTACTGGTGCTTTGTATTCCGAAAGTTGTCTATGCTGATTCTTCCTGGATATGGTTTACAACGACGGCACCATATCAGCTATTGCCATTTGTAGCTGTGCTGACAATTGTGATCGAATATTTGATGATTAAAAATATTTTACATATTCAGAATAAAAAAAGAGTGCTGATCGCTGTCTGTATATCAAATCTCGTATCTTTTATGGTGCCGTATTTTGCCACTTATTATCAAGATGGAGTATATGAAACGATAAAACAGACATTTGAATCGATGGATTTTTATACCATTAACAGTGCATACCTGTTCCTGACGCTGATCATAGAATGTCCGATTGTTTATGCAATTGTGCAGGATGAAATTCATGATAAAAAGAAGAGCCTCGGTGTGATTGCGGCTGCGAATGTTGTAACTACTGTAATGGTCGCTGCAATCGAGCGAATCGCGTGCAGAGGAAGCTGGTAAGGAGGAAAAAAGATGAAGAAAAGTAAAATTTCACAGTGTGTAGTAGTTGTCGTATGTCTGGCAATTGTAATGTATGCAGGAATTGGATGGAATCATTTTACGACATGTAAGATTCATATTACATATAATGGAAAAGAGATTAAGGATGTAAATGTTGTAAAGGTAGAAGTTGTCAGAGATTCGGGAAAACCGGTTAAATCTACATGGATGAAGAAAAGTCCGGATAAAATTAAGTTGCTTAACTGGGACAAAGATGCAACGGAATATCAATATTTTGTCAGTATTCCCAAAGATGCTCTTGGGAAAGGTGTTCCGGAACAAGTATATGAGATGAGTTATTATATAGCAGATGAAATGCAGTGTGCAGCGATTACCTGGAATGCTGATATTGTAAATGAGAATGGTGTCTGGAAAGCAAATTATAATGTAAAATACAGAGAACCGAAATGGGGCGACACCTATAAGAAGAAAGTAAAGAATGGAACGGATTCAGGGTTCGTGATTGGAATTTAGAGCAAATTAAAAAAGATTCGTGATGGGACATTAGAGAAAAGAACGGAATCCAGAGTTATGTTTGGATTTTCAGTGATTATCATACAACATATAAAGGTGCAGATAATTTCTTCCAGATACTTCAATATGCGGAAGCAAATTTTAAAAATAATGCCTATAGAACCTGCCACTGGCAGATTCCTACGGATGCTATGGCAACTAAAATACAGCTGCTGATTGGCTGGATCTGCAATACAACAGACTTTTATTTTTGGGGAAAAGATGCTGTGGTTGAAGAATTACAGAAGAACAACGAATGTATGATTGAGGAATTGTACAGGAAGATGCCTGAGAAAGAGGAAGTACTTTATTTTTATTATGCTATACATAAGCCGGGAAAATGTGAGAAACAGATAAAAGAAAAATTAAAACAAATAGGTACGCAGATGTTTCCTACAGAATTAGAAGCAGATTGCTATTTTAGATTTTCAGATAGATAATTGTAAATTAGATACAGACTGGCGGGTTGCCGTATCCCCAACAAGCTAATGAGATGTGATATCCCTATATAAACAATAGAACTGTAAGGGGTATGTTTGACGTATCTCAAACAAGCTGATATAAACTAAAAAGGATCTCTAACAAGTTAAAAGAAAACGCTAACAAGACATAACAAAAGAGGATCGCAAAAATGCGATCCTCACGGAGCTGTTTAGTTGTCTTCTTCCTGAACAGTGTAAGTCTGTCTCTTTCTTGCCATCTCGTCATTTTCAAGGTACTCATCGTAAGTAGTAATCTTGTCGATGAGCTTTCCGCCCGGAACAATCTCCATGATACGGTTGGCAGTTGTCTGGACAATCTGGTGGTCACGGCAAGAGAACAGGATAACGCCAGAAAACTTGGTCATACCTGTATTCAGTGCAGTGATCGATTCCATATCCAAGTGGTTAGTCGGCTCGTCAAACATCAGCACATTTGCACCGGAAATCATCATCTTGGAAAGCAGACAGCGCACCTTCTCTCCACCGGATAATACTTTTACACGTTTCACACCGTCATCACCGGCGAACAACATGCGTCCGAGAAAACCACGTACATAAGTAGCATCTTTCTCTTCAGAATACTGAGTCAGCCATTCAACGATCGTATAATCGTTGTCAAATTCTTCTCCGCTGTCTAATGGGAAATATGCCTGTGTGGTAGTGATTCCCCATTTATAAGTTCCCTCATCCGGTTCCATGTTACCGGCGAGAATTTCGAACAAAGTGGTTTTGGCAAGCTCATTACCGCCAACGAAAGCAACTTTGTCATCACGGTTCAGTGTAAAGGAAATGTTATCCAGAACTTTTTCACCGTCGATGGTCTTGCTTAAGCCTTCTACAGACAGAACTTCATTACCAATCTCGCGGTTTGGACGGAAATCAATGTAAGGATATTTTCTGCTGGACGGCTGGATATCGTCAAGCTGGATTTTCTCCAGTGCACGTTTTCTGGATGTCGCCTGCTTGGATTTGGAAGCGTTAGCGCTGAATCGGGAAATAAATTCCTGCAATTCTTTGATTTTCTCTTCCTTCTTCTTGTTGGCTTCTTTCATCTGACGGATCAGAAGCTGGCTGGATTCATACCAGAAATCATAGTTACCGGCATACAGTTTGATTTTTCCATAGTCGATATCTGCGATCTGTGTGCAGACTTTATTCAGGAAATAACGGTCATGGGATACAACGATGACTGTATTGTCGAATCCGATCAGGAATTCTTCCAGCCATGCGATCGCATCCAGGTCTAGGTGGTTGGTCGGCTCGTCGAGGAGCAGGATATCCGGGTTGCCGAATAATGCCTGTGCGAGAAGCACTTTGACTTTCTCAGGACCTGCAAGATTTTTCATTGTCTCATAGTGAAGTTCTGTCCCGATTCCAAGACCATTTAATAAAGTAGAAGCGTCAGACTCAGCTTCCCATCCGTTCATGGAAGCAAATTCAGCTTCTAATTCACTTGCCTTGATACCATCTTCATCAGTGAAATCTTCTTTCGCGTAGATGGCTTCCTTTTCTTTCATGATTTCGTACAATCGAGCATTTCCCATCATGACCGTATCCAGTACCGGAAATTCATCGTATTTGAAATGATCCTGCTGCAGGAAAGAAAGACGCTCACCCGGAGTGATGATGACTTCTCCCTTGCTTGGTTCAAGCTGTCCGGATAAAATCTTAAGAAAAGTAGATTTACCGGCTCCATTTGCACCAATCAGACCATAACAGTTGCCTTCTGTAAATTTGATATTTACATCTTCAAATAATGCTTTTTTACCCACACGCAGTGTAATATTGCTTGTGCTGATCATATTTTACATTCTCCTTGTTATTTTGATTATCTTCTTATTATTAATTTCATTGCATACAAAGCCTATCTTATCAGAGTTGGTGGAAAATGGCAAGGAAATTTAAGCTGGACGCAGAGGTTGTTTTTCGGGTTTGTTGTCGCATAGGGGTTACGTTTCCTGAAAAATCATGTTATGATAAGCAGTAACCGAAATATCATAGAACATACAGGTTGATGATATTGAGACAGGATAGTAACTGGAAATGCTATAGATATACTGGTTTACAGAAGGGATGATATTAAAACAGACTGCAACTGGAAGTGCTATAGAATATACAGATTTACAGAAGTAATGATATTAAGACAGACCGCAACTGGAAATGTTATAGAATATACAGGGCAAGAGAAGTCTGCTATTAAGACAGGCTGTAATCAGAAATACTATAGAGCATAGAAGGTGACAGAATCGAGCTATATAAAGAAAAGGAGCGTGGAATTTATGATAAATGGAACACTTGTATTAGAAGGCGGAGCTACGAGAGGTGTATTTACATCAGGAGCACTGGATTATCTTATGGAGAAAGATCAGTATTTTTCTCATGTGATCGGTGTATCGGCAGGCTCCTGCAATGCGGTGGACTATGTGTCGAAACAGCCGGGACGCACAAGAGACTGCATGATTCATAAAGATAAAGAGTATAGCTATTATTATGGCTTTCGTGAGTTTATCAAAGAGAAGAGTATTCTGGATATGGACATGGTATTTGACAAATATCCGAAGGAAATCTTCCCGTTTGATTATGAGACATATTTCGCATCAGATATGACATGCGAAATTGTGACAGTAAACTGTGAGACAGGAAAAGCAGAATACATGACGGAAGATCATGATTTTGACAGACTGATGAAGATTTGCCGTGCATCCAGCAGTATGCCGCTTGTATCTCCGATTGTAAATATTGACGAAGTTCCGTATCTGGACGGTGGAATTGCGGATTCCATTCCGCTACGCCGTGCGATGGAGCTTGGCAATAAGAAGATTGTTCTGATACTGACAAGGAATCCAGGCTACCGAAAGAAACCAATTTCCAAAGGAATGGCAGGAATTTACCGGAAAGCATATAAGAAATATCCAAATCTGGTGCGAGCAGCGATCCGCAGAAATCATGTATATAATCAGACAATGGAGCATGTAGAGAAACTGGAAGAAGAAGGAAAGATTTTCGTGCTTCGCCCACTGATCCCGACAGTTTCCCGTCTGGAGAAAGACTATGATACATTGATGAATTTCTATAATCATGGCTATAAGCTGATGGAAAAACAGTACGATGCAATGATGAAATATCTGGAGGAATAAAATGGATCAGAGAAGTCTGTTAGAATTTATGACGATTGCGGAGAAATTAAAATGTAATCTCCGCCATTCTTGTACGAGCAGCGGACGTCCGGAGAGTGTGGCTGAGCATACGTTTCGACTGATAATGTTTGCGTGGCTTGTGGAGGATGCATTTCCAGAGTGTGACAGTGACCGCGTTATGAAAATGTGTCTGTTGCATGATATGGGAGAAGCAGTGACAGGAGATGTTCCGGCATTTGAGAAGAAAGAAGAAGACCGGATGACAGAGAAGGATGCGATTTATCAGATTGCAGAAGTGCTGCCGGATAAAAAACGAAAAGAATTTCTTATGCTTCTTGAAGAACTGGAAGCAAGTGAGACGATGGAAGCGAAGATTGTGCATGCTTTAGATAAGATGGAAGCTATAATCCAGCACAATGAAGCGTCGATTGATACGTGGCTGCCACTGGAGTATGATCTGCAGCTGACTTATGGGCAGGAGCAGGCAAAAGTACATCCTTATCTGGAACGGATGCGGGAACTGATACGTCAGGATACGTTGGATAAGATTGACGCTGCTGTAGATGAAGCACTGGATGAACAGATGGGGCTGCAGGATAAAAAAGGGTTTCTATAAAATGTAATGTGAAAATAATCTTGCAGAAGAGAAAAATGTAACGTGAAAGTAACTATGTAAGAGATACACTATAAAGTAATAACATAAGATAAGAAAGATATAAGATAATATTAAGATAAGAGAAGAGTACTGCAAAATAGAAGAGATATTCTAATTGCAATACTCTTTTGGTGTTTAAGTCTCCAGAACTATATCTCGCCCATCGTTGGTGCATTGCCGACCGGTGCAGCATATTCAATATCCTGCAGATATAATCCTTTCGGATCGCACGGGGCACTTGCATCGGCAGTGCCGTCAAAGATTGCATCGATATCATCAAGACTTCGTGTGCCAAAACCGATATCCAGAAGTGTACCGATAATGATACGCGCCATGTTATGAAGAAAATCATCGGCGCGGAGTGTGATCTGCATTTCTTCGATATCGTCATAAATCTCAATGTTTGTAACTTCACGGACAGTAGATTTGGTCTTCTTAACGGTTGAAAAATTCTTGAAATCATGTTTGCCGATCAAGTGCAGGGCAGCCTGCTGCATGCGTTTCTTGTCCGGAATCTTATAGCAGTGGTAAGTTGTCTTGCGGTCGAATACACTCGGCACATCGGAAATCGTCATGCGGTATACATAAGTCTTGTATCTGGCATTCAACTGTGCATGGAAACGGTCATCGACTTCCTCTACATCTGTAATCGCGATATCCATTGGAAGATAGCGGTTCAGATAATGTTTGATATCCTGTACATCCATCGTGCTCTCAGTCTTGAAGTTGACAATCTGTGCATAGGCGTGCACACCAACTTCTGTACGGCATCCACAGTAGAGATCCACAACAAATTCACCGGTCATCTTCCGCAGAACTTCCTGAATCTTATTGAAAATTGTATTGCTCGATTCATTTTTGCCAAGTCTTGTCCAACCCTGATAACGGCTGCCATCGTATTCTATCGTAAGTTTTATATTTCTCATGTTTAAATGCTCCTTTTGTATGCTTGTAGTGTTAGTATAACAAATCTTGTGGTATAATAAAAGACACGAAAATAAGAAAGAGAAGATTATTTTATGAAGGCAGAAGAAAGAAAAGTATCTGAATCAGTCGTTGAGACAATCCATATTGTGCGTCCAAACCATCTAAACGGTGCAGATCGTCTGTTTGGTGGAATCCTGATGCAGTGGATCGATGAAGTGGCTGTAGTCGCGGCAAAGAGACATGCAAGAATGAATGTGATCACAGCATCTGTAGACAATCTGAAGTTCCTCCACGGTGCGTATCAAAAGGATGTTGTGATTATTATAGGAAGCGTAACGTATGTCGGAACTACTTCCATGGAAGTAAAAGTAGACACCTATGTAGAGCATATGGACAGTGAACGTACACTCATCAATCGTGCATATTTTACAATGGTTGGTCTTGATGAGAATGACAGACCGGCGCACGTTCCGGGACTCGTTCTTGAGACAGAAGAAGAGAGAGCGGAATGGGAAAAGGCAAAGAAGCGCCGGGAGATCCGTATGCTCCGCAAGGAAGAAGGGTTTTAGAATGCTATTACTTCATATAACCTTTTACCATCTGTACCATCTGATCAATATTCTGTTTCTCCTGATCCGATTTCCCGTCTTTCAAGATCTCAAGGATCAGGGAAAATTCATCCGGAGTGAAGCGGATCCCTTTCTTTCCGGCACTGGATATAAGAGCCATCATAACCGGAGCAAGATCCTTTCCGGTTTTATTCCCTGTATTGGCGGCAGCAGTGCGGATCAGCTGTAATTTGATCGGATCGAGATTTTTAAGATCCGGGTGATTCATCCATTCATTTGCCATAGATAAACACTCCTTTCATTTTTCAAAATCTTTGTTTAACGCATCATCAAACATCTGACTGTATGCAGCAAATTCTTCCTGCTGTGTATCTGTAAACATTCCATTTAAAATATCAGAAGGATTAAAGTCTGTGTCATTTTCTGACATGGAAAACATCTGCATCATCATTTCCAACTGGCGGAATTTGTCTGAGCTGTCCGGATCCATGTATGGAAGAAGTTCGGAGACAGACTGCAGGGAAAATTCTTTCCGGGCAAATCCCTGAAACGTACGCAAGGTATAGGAAAGTTCCAGATATTTAATAAAAATGGCAAGTAATTTCTGCATATGTGCGGGGATGAACGGCAAAAGAAGTTTCAGAAGATATAAGTCCCCGGGCATGGTCAGTTCATCGAACGGCAGCAATGATCTGGGTGTTTTCTTTTCCATGGCAGTTCCTTCCTTTTACGTTGTAAATATATATGAGGAATAACGTGGAAATATACATAAAAAAGGAGATGGAGTATAAACTCCATCCCGAATCATATCGGAAACAGTGTGAAGGATGAATTAGCAGCATCCGTTTCCACATCCGCAGTTGCCGAAACCACCGCAGCAGCATAAGAGAAGGATGATCCACAGGCAGCTGTCATTGCCACAGCCACATCCGTTGTTGTTGCCGCATCCGCCACAGCAGCATAAGAGAAGGATGATCCACAGGCAGCTGTTATTGCCGAAACCACATCCGCAGTTGTTATTGTTGCCGCATCCGCCTCCGAATCTGTCAGCGTCACATCCGCAGCCACAGTTTGTAGCACTTAAATCACTCATATTAAAATCCTCCGATGAAATATTTACAGTAATAACATATGCGAATTCGGAGGATGTGTGAGTAAAGCACCGGCTAATATTTTAATAATTTCCTGACAGTATGTTCATATCTGGCAGCAGCGTTCTGGGCTTTTAGCTTTTCAACCATGCTGCGGCTTGATCTGATATGGGTGTCATAGAGCGCAAGCAGATAAGTAACAGTATAGTTTGGATTCTGGTAAGACGTAAAAAGTAGCCAGTTCATAATATCCGGATGCCAGTAGCGCTCCGGGATCTGCGCTTCCCGCAGTGTGATGATCGGGCGCAGGGCTCGGATGGCAAGTGCAGTCAGTCTGCCTTTAGCCTCCCGTTTGTGAAATAACGGTTCACTCTCCAGAACGATATCATATAATGTATTTGCTGCTTTCCAGTAAACGACAAATCCGGTGTCGCCGTTCGATTCTTCTTCTATATCGAACAGATCAAAAGTACGCATAACGGCTTTCCGCCCGGTTAAGGAGCGGTCGTATGCCTTGCGGCGTGCCGGATCTGAAAGTACTTTATATGCTTCGAGAATTTCCTGCATCCGGCTGGTTGTATCAACGCCGTTCTTCATATTTGCATCGGGATGGTATCTTTTTGCCAGTTCGTTCTTCGCCGATGTGATTTCTTCCGCAGACGCTTTCACAGAAACACCCAGAATGTCATAATAATTTTTTGATTTCATAGATTCTCCCCTTATATGTCTATGTAAATAGAACATATTTATATTACGACAGTTTTTATAGGAAATCAATTTGAAATTCTGGAAAATTTTAGCGGATAATATCTGCCGGAAAGCATGCCGGTGAATATGCTGATAAAAAAGGTGATAATCATATGGACAACGTAAAGCGCCAGATCGGATATGTATGTCCGGATACAATAAATGGAAGGATTACAGGAAGAGGTGTGAGAGCTGCTATCCTGGATACAGGTGCATATCCACATCCGGATTTTAAAGGAAGAGTCATTGGATTTGCAGATATGCAGCATGGACGATGCGGACTTTATGATGACAGCGGGCACGGAACACATGTGGCAGGAATTCTTGCCGGAGACGGGAAAATGTCCGGTGGAAGGTATGCAGGGATGGCACCGGGAGTGGAACTTCTGATCGTGAAAATACTGGATGAAAAAGGGGAAGGAAATGCCATGCATATTTTACGGGGAATGGAACATGTAAGAAAAGTGAATAAGAAAAATAAAATTGCACTTGTGAATCTGTCACTTGGCGCCGGCGTGGGACTTGATCCGGTCAAGGAGAACCGCATTACAGAAGCTGTGGAGGAACTGTGTAACTGTGGAATCACGGTCGTTGTGTCTGCCGGAAATTATGGACTGCAAAGCCGGAAAGTAAGTGTTCCGGGTACAAATGAAAAAGTACTCACTGTCGGAGCTTACAGGCGCAGTGGCATGGGCAGATACTGCAGCGGAACAGGACGGGAAAGAATCTGTGTGTGGAAACCGGATATTTTTGCACCGGGAGAGGGAATTGTATCCTGCGGATATGAAGCGGTAAACGGGGAAAGCTGTTTTCAAAGAAAAGAGTTTTTTCCTTATATAAGAAAGAGCGGTGCGTCAATGGCGACACCTGTCGTAACAGGTGCGCTTGCACTTGCAAAAAGCAAATATCCGGAACTGGAAGGTGAGGAGCTGAAGAGATATTTGCTGAAGCGGTGCGGCAGATCACTGCGTGTGGAACAGCTGCTTGCATAAAAATGAGACACGAAAGAAGTAGGAAAAATAAGAAAAAAGGAAGAAAACCAGGGTGTCAAGAAAAAATACTTGACACCTGCGCAGCTATCGTGTATGATAACACAGGTGATAAACATGAATGAAATTCTTGAACAGGCTTTATTGTTTGACTTCTATGGAGAATTGCTGACAGATCATCAGAAAGAGATTTACGGACAGTTCATTCAGGAGGATCTGTCTCTTGGTGAGATTGCAAGAGAGGCAGGCATCAGCCGGCAGGGAGTACATGATCTGATCCGACGGTGTAATCAGACATTGAGCGGATATGAAGAGAAACTTCATCTGGTAGAGAAGTTCATGGCAATAAAAGAGAAAACAGGAACGATCAAGGAATTGCTGGATGGCTATGAGAAAGAGCGTGCAGAAGAGATCGTTAAAGAGATCCGTAAGATATCGGATGAGATTATAGAGGAGTTATAGATATATGGCATTTGACAGTCTGACAGAAAAACTTCAGAATGTGTTTAAGAATCTGCGAAGCAAGGGTAGACTTACAGAGGCAGATGTAAAAGAAGCATTAAAAGAGATCAAACGTGCATTGTTAGCTGCGGATGTAAACTTCAAGGTTGTAAAGGAGTTTATCAAGAATGTCCAGGAGAGAGCCATTGGGCAGGATGTCATGAATGGATTGAATCCGGGACAGATGGTGATCAAGATCGTTAATGAAGAGCTGGTTAAGCTGATGGGCTCTGAGACAACGGAGATCAAGTTACAGCCGGGAAGTGCAATCACTGTCATTATGATGGCAGGACTTCAGGGAGCAGGTAAGACAACAACGACCGCGAAACTGGCGGGCAAATATAAATTAAAAGGCAAGAAGCCATTACTGGTAGCGTGTGATGTGTACCGTCCTGCTGCAATCAAGCAGTTACAGGTCAACGGTGAGAAACAGGGAGTGGAAGTCTTCGCAATGGGAGAAAACCACAAGCCGGCAGATATCGCAAAAGCTGCGATCGAGCATGCGAAGAAGAATGGCAACACGCCGGTGATCCTCGATACTGCAGGACGTCTTCATATTGATGAAGATATGATGGCAGAACTTCAGGAGATCAAAGAAACCGTAGAAGTACATCAGACGATTCTTGTAATTGATGCGATGACCGGTCAGGACGCCGTGAATGTGGCGAAGGATTTCAATGATAAGATCGGCATTGACGGTGTGATCGTTACCAAATTAGATGGTGACACAAGAGGTGGTGCTGCACTTTCTGTTAAGGCAGTTACCGGAAAGCCAATTTTGTATGCAGGTATGGGAGAGAAACTTTCAGATTTGGAGCAGTTTTACCCGGATCGTATGGCATCCAGAATCCTTGGCATGGGTGATGTGTTGACACTGATCGAGAAGGCAGAGTCACAGATCGATGAAGAGAAAGCCAAAGAGATGTCCAAGAAGCTTAAGAAGGCACAGTTTGACTTCGAGGATTATCTGGAAAGCATGAAGCAGATGAAAAATATGGGTGGACTTTCCAGCATCATGAGCATGCTGCCGGGACTTGGTGGTATGGGAATGGGCAAGATGAAAGGTCTTGATGACGAGCAGACAGCGCAGGCTGAGAAGAACATGGCGCGCATGGAAGCAATCATTTATTCCATGACTGTGGAAGAGAGAAGAAATCCGGATGTTCTGAATCCTTCAAGAAAGCATCGTATCGCAAGAGGCGCAGGTGTGGACATCAGTGAAGTGAACCGTATGGTCAAGCAGTTCGGTGAGATGAAGAAGATGATGAAGATGATGGGAAAAGGCGGAAAACGCGGCAAGTTCCGCATGCCGTTCTAACATTGATATAAGGCGTGATTACGCATTATATATAGAAATCAAAAAATATTTATAAAATTTTATTTGGAGGTAAACAAAATGGCAGTAAAAATCAGATTAAGAAGAATGGGACAGAAGAAAGCTCCTTTTTATAGAATCGTAGTAGCAGATTCTAGATCACCGAGAGATGGTAAATTCATCGACGAGATCGGAACATATGATCCGAACTGTGAGCCAAGCGCAATCTCAGTTGACGAAGAAGCAGCTAAGAAATGGTTAGGAACAGGTGCACAGCCGACAGAAACAGTAAGCAAGATTTTCAAAGCAGCAGGCATCGAGAAATAATTAATACCCTGGAGGTGCACAGCTATGAAAGAGCTGGTAGAAGTTATCGCAAAAGCTTTAGTAGATGATCCTGACAGTGTTGTTGTAACAGAACGTGAAGAGAAGAAAGCTACCGTTCTGGAAGTGAAAGTTGCAGATTCCGACATGGGAAAAGTAATTGGAAAACAGGGACGTATTGCAAAAGCAATTCGTTCTGTGGTAAAAGCAGCAGCTGCAAAGGAAGATAAGAAAGTAATCGTTGATATTTTAGATTAATTACCAACGGATGCTTACAGGACAGGTCTGTAGTAGTACCTGTCCTTTTTTAAAGCAGTCAGAAGGAGATTTGTAAATGGAAGATATGCTTCAAGTAGGCGTGATCACACAGACACACGGCGTGCGGGGAGAAGTCAAAGTTTTTCCGACTACGGATGATGTGAACCGCTTCAAAAAGTTAAAACAGGTCATTCTTGATATAGGAAAAGAGACAATGTCGTTAGAAATTCAGAGTGTAAAATTTTTTAAACAGTTTGTGATCTTAAAATTTAAAGGCATTGATAATATAAATGATATTGAAAAGTATAAAAGATGTTCGCTTTATGTAACAAGAGAACATGCAGTACCGCTGGAAGAAGACGAATATTTTATTGCGGATATGATTGGCATGGAAGTATGCACAGAAGATGGCAATATATTCGGTACATTAAAAGATGTGATCGAGACAGGTGCCAACGATGTTTATGTGATTGAAAGTGCGGAGCACGGCGAAGTGCTTGTTCCTGCGATCAAAGAATGTATCCGCAGTGTAGATATAGAAAAAGGGCAGATG
This sequence comes from Dorea hominis, assembly GCF_014287705.1. NCBI lineage: Bacteria > Bacillati > Bacillota > Clostridia > Lachnospirales > Lachnospiraceae > Dorea > Dorea hominis. Next base: position 191,649 of record NZ_JACOOY010000005.1, read on the forward strand.
ATGATCCATCTGATGGATGGACTGATCTGATCGCTTACAGGAAGGAATCATAACAAATGCAGTTTTATATTATGACATTATTTCCGGAGATGGTGATGGGCGGTCTTAAGACAAGTATTATCGGACGTGCGATAAAGAATGAACTGCTTTCCATCGAAGCAATTAATATCCGGGATTATGCATTTAACAAACATAACAGCGTGGATGATTATCCATATGGCGGCGGTGCAGGAATGCTCATGCAGGCAGAGCCGGTATACCAGTGTTACAAAGCACTGGAAGACAGGATCGGAAAACGTCCGCGTGTAGTCTATCTGTCGCCGCAGGGACAGACATTTAACCAGAAGATGGCAGAAGAATTTGCGGAAGAAGAAGAACTCGTATTCTTGTGCGGTCATTATGAAGGCATTGACGAGCGCGTGCTGGAAGAGATTGTTACGGATTATGTATCGATTGGAGATTATGTGCTGACCGGAGGAGAACTTCCGGCAATGATCATGGTAGATGCGATTTCCAGACTTGTTCCGGGAGTGCTCCACAATGATGTTTCCGCAGAGTTTGAAAGTTTTCAGGATAATCTTCTGGAATATCCGCAGTATTCAAGACCGGAGACATGGCATGATAAGAAAGTTCCGGAAGTTCTGATGTCCGGTCACCATGCCAATATTGAAAAATGGCGCAGAGAGCAGTCTGTCATCCGTACAGCGAAGAACCGTCCGGATCTGCTGGAAAAAGCAGAACTTACAGACAAGGAGAGAATCCTTGCAGCGCAGATACAGAAAGAAATGACAAAAAGCGAATAAAGTTCTTGCTTTTTGGTTAGGATTATGATAACATATCATATGTTGTGAAGAAAATAGATGGTCCTCTGGTACGAAGCGTATTAAGAACATCCAAGTAAACAAGGAGGTCACACAATGAACGATATTATTAAGAATATTGAAGCAGAGCAGTTAAAAGAGAATGCACCGGAGTTCCACGTTGGTGATACTGTAAAAGTTTACGGTAAAATCAAAGAGGGAAACCGTGAAAGAATTCAGGTTTTCGAAGGTACAGTTCTTAAGAAACAGGGCGGAAGTACAAGAGCAACATTCACAGTTAGAAAGACTTCTAATGGAGTAGGTGTTGAGAAGACTTGGCCGCTTCATTCTCCAAACGTAGAGAAGGTTGAAGTAGTAAGAAGAGGTAAAGTAAGAAGAGCTAAACTGAACTACTTAAGAGACCGCGTTGGTAAGAGAGCGAAAGTTAAAGAATTAGTAAAATAAGAAACAGGTTTAAAGAGGACAAGTACATATTTGTAGTTGTCCTTTTCTGATATAAGGGGATCTTATGAAAAGAAAGAGAAGGGCGCTTTTTAAAGGAAGACATTTGCGGAGAAAAGATTTTAAAAGCAAAAAATATCGGAGCAGAAGGTACAGGAGAAAACAATTCGGACAGAAGAAGTTTTCTTTCAAACCGGACCGTTACATCGTTGCAGGCGTTTTCAAATGGATCTTTCAGATTGCAGTAGTCTGCTTGCTGGCATTTGTATCGGTATGGTATTTTGGACAGCGTGTCAGTGTAGTTGGCGATTCCATGAATCCGGTTCTGAAGAACGGAGATGTTGTACTGGTAAATCGGATTGTGTATAATGCTACGACACCGAAGCGGGGAGATATTATTGTCTTTAAACCAAAAGGAAATGAGAACGATCATTATTATACGAAGCGTATTGTCGGATTGCCGGGTGAGACGATCCAGATTATCGAGAATAATGTTTATATAGATGGAAAGAAACTGGAAGAAGATTACAAGACATCGAAGATCAGTGATGTCGGTATCGTAGGTGAGCAGATGAAACTTGCTTCCGATGAATATTTTGTCCTCGGAGATGACAGAGAGAACAGCGATGACAGCCGTGATGCAGATATCGGTAATGTGAAGCGCAGTTATATTTACGGAAAAGCGTGGTTTGTTGCGTTACCGAGAAAACATTTTGGATTTGTGAGGTAAAGATATATGCATTTTCAGTGGTACCCTGGTCATATGACGAAAGCAAAGCGTATGATGCAGGAAAATATTAAATTAATTGACCTTGTGATTGAGCTGGTAGATGCCAGAATCCCGATTTCCAGCCGGAATCCGGATATCGATGAACTAGGAAAGAACAAAGCAAGACTGGTTTTACTGAATAAAGCTGATCTTGCAGAAGATAAATGGAATGATGCGTGGGCAGAATATTTTAAAGCCAAAGGATACTCTGTTGTGAAGGTCAATTCCAAAAAAGGCGGCGGGATCAAGTCCATCCAGGGTGTGATCCGTGAAGCCTGCAAAGAAAAGATCGAACGCGACAGAAAGCGAGGAATCTTAAACCGTCCGGTACGTGCGATGGTTGTCGGCATCCCGAATGTCGGTAAATCTACATTTATCAATGCACTGGCAGGAAAAGCCTGTGCAAAGACAGGAAATAAACCGGGTGTCACAAAAGGCAAGCAGTGGATCCGCCTGAACAAGCAGGTGGAGCTTCTGGATACTCCGGGAATCCTCTGGCCAAAATTCGAAGACCAGGCAGTCGGACTCCGGCTTGCATTTATCGGTTCTATGAAGGATGAAATCTTAAATACAGAAGAACTGGCGGCAGAGCTTATTAAATTCCTCGGAACATATTATCCGGATGTTTTACCGGAAAAATATGCCGTAGAACCGGATGAAGATCCTTATGTAGTACTGCATCAGATTGCGAAGAACCGTAACTGTGTTGTCAGAGGAAATGAATTAAATACAGAGAAGGCAGCCATGCTGTTGTTAGATGATTTCCGTAACGGACGTCTTGGCAGACTGACACTGGAATATCCGGAGGGCGTATGTTAGATAATAAAGAAGAGAAGAAAAGCACAGGGCGTTCATTAATTGGATGGCTTTTATATCTGTTAGTGATCATCGGGCTTGCATATCTTATCGTAACATTTATAGGACAGCGTACAAAAGTCAGCGGACCTTCCATGCAGAATACACTTCATAATGGAGATAACCTGATCGTAGATAAGTTATCGTACCGTTTCCATGATCCGGAGAGGTATGATATTATTGTATTTCCGATCAAGTTTGAAGAAAATACATTTTATATCAAACGTATCATCGGACTGCCGGGCGAGACAGTGCAGGTAAAGGATGGTTACACATATATTAATGGAAAGAAACTGACCAGTGATATATACGGCAAAGAAGTGATGGATGAACCGGGAATTGCCGAAGAACCGGTAAAACTTGGAAAAGACGAGTATTTCGTGCTGGGAGATAACCGCAATGACAGTACGGACAGCCGTGATCCGGATGTCAGCGTACTGAAGAAAAATGATCTGATGGGAAGAGCGTGGCTTCGGATCTATCCGTTTAACAAATTCGGACTGCTCCGGCACAAGTAGCATATCTGCTGAAAACTGCCGACAGAAGGTTTCGCGGATAGATAACGGATGAAAGTTTTTTAGAAAGAGAGCATCCGGAAAGGGGTTTTAAGAATGGCAAAAGGAAAAGAAAAGGAGCGTTCAAAGAGCATGTTAAGAACGATTCTTGGATATATTTTATACATATTAGTGATCATCGGACTGACTTGGATGATCGTAACATTTGTAGGACAGAGAACAAGAGTCAGCGGACAGTCAATGGAGACGACACTGCAGGATAGAGACAATTTGATCGTAGATAAGATATCTTATCGTTTCCATGACCCGTCGCGCTATGATATTATCGTATTTCCATACAAATATGAAGAAAATACATTCTATATTAAACGAATTATCGGACTGCCGGGTGAGATTGTCCAGGTAAAGGATGGCTATACTTATATTAATGGAAAGAAATTAACCAGTGACATTTACGGAAGAGAAGTGATGGATGAACCGGGAATTGCCGAAGAACCAATTAAGCTTGGCTCCGATGAGTATTTTGTGCTGGGAGATAACCGTAATCACAGCCAGGACAGCCGTGATCCGTATGTTGGAGTATTGAAGCGGAGTGATCTGCTTGGAAGAGCATTTATCAGAATTTATCCGCTGAATAAGTTCGGAGTGATCAAACATGAATAAAAGAGAAGAAGAGAGACTGCGCAAGAAAGAAGAGAAGCTTAGAAAAGAGCTTGAGAGACTGGAAGTTATGTCCGCGTACGAGAAAGAATATGCGCAGTATACGCATATCTGCGGGATTGATGAAGTCGGACGTGGACCGCTTGCGGGTCCGGTAGTGGCGTGTGCAGTTGTGTTGCCAAAAGACGTTACGATATTATATCTCAATGATTCTAAGAAATTATCTGAGAAAAAAAGAGAATTACTCTATGATGAAATTATGGAAAAAGCTGTTGCGGTCGGGATCGGCGCGGTTGGTCCGGCAAGGATCGATGAGATCAATATTTTGCAGGCAACTTATGAAGCAATGCGGATGGCAATTGAGGATCTGACAGGAAAACTCGGAAAAAAGCCGGATCTGTTGCTCAATGATGCGGTGACGATTCCGGAAGTGGATATTCCACAGGTGCCGATCATCAAGGGAGATGCGAAGAGTATTTCCATTGCAGCGGCAAGTATCGTAGCGAAAGTCACAAGGGATCATCTGATGATTGAGTACGACCAGGTTCTGCCGGGGTATGATTTTGCAAAAAATAAAGGCTATGGAACAAAAGCGCATATTGCAGGCTTAAAAGAACTTGGAGCGACACCGATACACAGGAAAACATTTATTACACATTTTGTATAGGACAAAGATGAGGACAAGATCTGTTTATGAGAGAGAATAACAGAGCAATCGGAAGCAAATTTGAGAAAGAAGCCGGTGCATATCTTAAGAAGCACGGATATGAGATACTGGAATACAATTACAGATGCCGTGCAGGCGAGATTGATATTATCGCAAGAGACGGTGAATATCTTGTCTTCTGTGAAGTAAAGTACCGGAATGGTTCGTCCGGCGGACATCCGCTGGAGGCTGTTGATGTGAAGAAGCAGAGGACGATCGCACGATGTGCAGGAATTTATCTTATAAACCACGGATTATCTGAAGTACCATGTCGGTTTGATGTGATTGGAATTATGAATGACGAGATCTGTCTTGTAAAAAATGCATTTGAGGCGTATTAGGAGGAGCGATATGCTGGGATTCAAATATAAAAATGACGAACATATTTTTAATGAAAAGATAGTAAATGATGTGCCGTTTCTTTCGTACCCGCTGTTCGAAAATACTGGGATTGTAAATCATGGATTTTCTACAAGACTGGGTGGTGTCAGCAAAGGATGCTGGACATCTATGAATATCAGTATCACAAGAGGCGATGATCCGAAGGATGTGGAAATCAATAAGGAACGTATCGCAGGTGCAATCGGTGTACATAAGGAAGACTTTACCTACACACACCAGACACATACGACGAATGTTGCACGTGTCATGCCGGAGGATAAAGGCAGACATTTTATGGAGACAGACGGACTGGTTACAAATGTGCCGGGGATCTGCCTTGTAACATTTTACGCAGACTGTGTACCGCTTTTCTTTGTAGATCCGGTGAAGAAAGCGATTGGACTCAGCCATTCCGGATGGCGTGGTACAGTCGGCAAGATGGGAAAAGTAACAGTAGAGAAGCTTGTGAAAGAATTCGGCAGTGACCCGAAAGATATTCTCGCTGCGATCGGACCTTCGATCTGTCAGGACTGCTATGAAGTGAGCGAAGATGTAATTGAAAAATTTAAAGAAGCTTTTGATGCGTCACTCTGGGAAGAATTATTTTATAAAAAAGAAAATGGAAAATACCAGTTAAATCTGTGGCGTGCCAATGAGGCAGTCTTTGAAGAAGCCGGTATTTTAAAAGAACATATAGCGGTGACAAATCTCTGCACACACTGTAACCCGGATCTGCTGTTTTCACATAGAACAACAGGCAATGCGAGAGGCAATTTAAGTGCGTTCCTGGCATTACAAGAAGTGTAAGAGAAAGCATATGTAAGAAAAAGCATATATAAAAATATGCAGGAGGATAATAAAATCTATGGATGACACAACAAAAACGGTAGAAGCCGCAACAAAGACAACACAGGATACGGTTAAAGAAGTCAGTCAGTTTACGACATATCTGCAAAATCATATTCCCGATTTGATCTCTTTTGGAATAAAAGTAGTATTTGCACTTGTGTTTTTCTTTATTGGAAGAATTGTAATCCGCTGGATTCGCAAACTCGTACGCAAATCCATGCAGCGCTCAGGTGCTGACAAAGGTGTAGAACAATTCGTTGATTCACTTTTAAAGTTTTCATTATATTTTCTTCTGTTATTTATGATCGGAACGAAATTTGGAATCGATGCTTCTTCTGTAGCGGCATTGATCGCATCCGGTGGTGTGGCAATCGGCCTTGCCATGCAAGGAAGTCTTTCCAACTTTGCGGGTGGTGTATTGATCCTTCTCCTGAAGCCATTTGAAGTCGGGGATTACATTATTGAAGATACGAACAAAAATGAAGGAACTGTAAAAGAGATACAGATCTTTTACACGAAACTGACAACGATTGATAACAAGACAATTGTCATACCGAACGGGATACTGACGAATAACAGTCTGACCAATGCGACAGCGAAGGACGAGAGACGTCTGGATCTCAGGGTAGATATTTCCTATGATGCGGATCTTAAAAAGGCGAAAGCAATGATCATGGATGTGTTAAATAATGATCCGGCAGTGCTCCGAGAAGATGAGATTGTCGTATTTGTAGATGAACTGGGTGAAAGTTCTGTTGTTCTGGGTGCCCGTGCCTGGACGAAGAGTGCGGACTTCTGGCAGGCAAAATGGCGTATACTGGAGAACATTAAAGAGAAGATGGATGAGAACCAGATTGAGATTCCGTATCGCCAGCTGACCGTTCATATGAACAAAAACGCATAAGGACGAAGTCTGGAACAGATTTAAAAATTAGACTGGTTTGAAAATGAAAAAGCCGATTTGAAAATCAGTTTAAAATCGGTTTCGTAAAAAAGTTCTTGCAAAAGTAAAAAAATCAGGTATAATATAATTTGTGACTGCGAGTTGATGCAGTCCATGCTGGAATAGCTCAGTCGGTAGAGCACTTCACTCGTAATGAAGGGGTCGTCGGTTCAAGTCCGATTTCCAGCTTTTTTTATTATTTATTTTCAGAAGACTTACAGAGAATATATTTCAAAAACCAGAATATGCGATTCAGGATGAATTTGCGTGTTTGTAGAATAAGATATGTAGACAGGACCGTCACGTAGCAGTGAATGGTCCTTTTTGGTTGTTCTAATAACGGCGCCTGCACCGCCTCTCCAGAAGATTGATGAGCGAATAGAGGATAGTGGCAAGGATGCAGAGCAAAAGAATAGACATTAGAAGCCAATCCATTTTAAATACCTGACTTGCGTAGATAATCAGGTAACCAAGCCCTTCTTTGGCGGCAAGAAATTCGCCGATGATAACGCCGACCAGACAGAGCCCGATGTTGACTTTCATATTACTGATGATGGCAGGCAGTGAGCAGGGGAGAACGACTTTATACAGCGCATGAAAACGGCTGCCGCCAAGTGTGTAGATCAGCATCAGTTTCCCGGCATCTACGGTGTGGAAACTTGTATAAAGGTTTAAAATACTCCCGAAGATGGCAACAGACATTCCTGCAACAATGATCGTCGTTTTATTTGCACCGAGCCAGACAATCAGAAGCGGTGCAAGAGCAGATTTTGGAAGGCTGTTCAGCACGACCAAATAAGGATCTGCAATTTCTGAAAGCTTCGGGCTGAACCAGAGAAGAACTGCCATCAGGATACTGATGGCAATGACGAGTAGGAAGCTTAAGAGTGTTTCGTAAATCGTGACACCGATGTGCAGGAAAATGCTCCAGTCAGCAGCCATGCCGGCAAAGCACTGTACAATCTTTGACGGACTGCTGAAAATAAAAGAATCGATGATACCGACATTTGCAGTAAATTCCCAGATAAAGAGGAAACTTAGAAGAATCAGTATCCGGGAAATGTGTACAATGTGTTTATGCCTTCGTATTGTCCTAAGATAGTCCGCGTGTGTTCTGGATATTTCATACATTTGCATTCAGCTCCTCCCAGATCAGATTAAAATATGTTTTAAATTCGGGAGCATTGCGTCTTGCAAGCGGTGTATCCCGATCTAGGTCAAAGATAAGTGGAATCGTCTGCTGTATCGTTGCCGGTCTTCCGGATAAGACAATCACCCGGTCAGCAAGGGAAATTGCTTCTGAGAGATCATGGGTGACCAGAATGGCAGAATTGCCTTCTTTCCGTATGATCTGTCCGATATCATCCCCGACCTGGAGTCTGGTCTGGTAATCCAGCGCGGAGAATGGTTCATCCAGAAGCAGAAGATCCGGATCCAGTACGAGTGTGCGGATAAGAGCGGCACGTTGCCGCATGCCGCCGGACAGCTCAGAAGGTCGGGAATTTTTGAAATTTCCAAGACCGTAAAGATCCAGAAGTTCTCCGGCTTTCTCTTTTGTCTTTGCAGTCAGCATATGCTGTACTTCCAGTCCGAGGATGACATTATTGAAAATTGTCCGCCACTCGAACAGCTCATCATGCTGTAACATATATCCGATATTTGTCGTACTTTCCCGCATGTATTTGCCATTGATACGGATCAGCCCCTTTTCCGGAGACAGAAGACCGCAGATCACGGATAACAGGGTAGATTTGCCGCAGCCAGACGGTCCGACGATGGCGATAAATTCTCCTTTGGAAAGAGAAAAAGAAATATCGGCAAGCGCCGGTGTCTCTCCTTCCGGCGTGTGATAGGAATAATAAATGTGTCGAAGTTCAAGCACTTGTTCCATATTTTACAGACTCCGCACAGGAATTTAATATTAGTTTATGTAAATATAAGAAATAAGTGCAAGTATTTACTTGTCATAGGATTTCAGAAAAGCTATAATTTTGTAGTATGTTAAAACAACAGAGAGAAGGTAACTTATGAATTATCAGAAAGAACTGGACAAGACACTTGAAAAACTGACGAAGGAGGAGAGAGTTCCAAAACTTCTTCTGCACAGCTGTTGTGCACCATGCAGCAGCTATGTGCTGGAATATCTGAGCCAGTATTTTGAGATCACGGTTTTTTATTATAATCCGAATATTTATCCGGAGAGCGAATATACAAAAAGAATCTGGGAGCAGCAGAAGCTTATTGATGAGCTGCCTGCGAAGCATCCGATATCCTTTATGGCAGGTCCGTATGATAAGGAACGCTTTTATGAGATGGCAAGTGGTCTGGAGCATGTAAAAGAAGGAGGCGCACGTTGCATGAAGTGCTATGAGCTGCGCTTAAGGGAAGCGGCAAAGATCGCTAAAAATGCCGGGTTTGATTATTTTACAACGACACTCAGTATCAGCCCGCTTAAGAAAGCGGAGCGTTTAAATGAGATTGGACAGCGGTTGGGTGAAGAATACGAGGTGGAATATCTGTTATCTGATTTTAAGAAGAAAAATGGATACAAACGTTCCATCGAATTATCGAAAATATATGGACTATATCGACAAGATTATTGTGGATGTGAATTTTCCATGGAAAACCGTGACAAAATGTGATAAAATTATTTACAATATTTTTGTGAAAGGAAGTAGAGCTGATGGCACAATTATGGGGCGGGCGTTTCACCAAAGAAACAGACCAGCTTGTATATAACTTTAACGCATCGATTTCTTTTGATAAGAGATTCTATGCGCAGGATATGAAGGGCAGCATGGCACATGTCAGAATGCTGGCAAAACAGGGAATCCTGACCGAAGAAGAGAGAGACCAGATCCTTGATGGACTGAATGGAATTTTAAAAGATGTAGAAGAAGGAAGGCTTGAGATCACCTCTGAGTATGAAGATATTCACAGCTTCGTAGAGGCGGTACTGATCGACCGGATCGGTGATGCAGGAAAGAAGATGCATACCGGACGCAGCCGTAATGATCAGGTCGCATTAGATATGAAACTTTACACGAGAGATGAGATCAAAGAGCTTAATCATCTGGTGAAAGAGATGATGGAAGTACTTCTTGAGATCATGGAAGCACACCTTGACACTTATATGCCGGGCTTTACGCATTTACAGAAAGCACAGCCGATCACACTGGCACATCATATGGGCGCATATTTTGAGATGTTTAAGAGAGATCATGAGCGACTTATCGATATTGCGAAGAGAATGAATACCTGCCCGCTTGGTTCAGGAGCACTTGCAGGTACTACATACCCGCTGGATCGTGAGTATACAGCAGAACTGCTTGGCTTTGACGGACCGACACTTAATAGTATGGACGGTGTTTCCGACAGAGATTATCTGATCGAACTGTTATCTGCATTGTCTACGATCATGATGCATTTATCCAGATTTTCAGAGGAAGTGATCATCTGGAATACCAATGAATATAAGTTTGTGGAGATTGATGATGCATACAGCACCGGAAGCAGTATTATGCCACAGAAAAAGAATCCGGATATTGCAGAACTTGTAAGAGGTAAGACCGGAAGAGTGTATGGAGCACTTAATTCGTTCCTTACAACGATGAAGGGAATCCCGCTTGCATATAATAAGGACATGCAGGAAGACAAGGAATGGGTATTTGATGCGATCGATACAACAAAGGGCTGTCTTGCTTTATTTACAGGAATGTTAAAGACCATGCAGTTCAATAAAGAGCGCATGGCAGAGAGTGCAAGACATGGGTTTACCAATGCGACGGATGCGGCAGATTATCTGGTAAATCACGGAGTTCCGTTCAGAGATGCACACGGTATTGTCGGAAGACTGGTACTTCTGTGTATCGAGAAGAAGATCGCACTGGATGCTCTTCCGTTAGATGAGTACAAGGAGATCTGCCCGGTATTTGAAGAAGATATTTATGAAGCTATCAGCTTAAAGACTTGTGTAAATAAGCGTCTGACGATCGGTGCGCCGGGACACGATGCAATGGCACAGGTAATAAAGATCTGTCAGGATTATCTGTCAGCATATGAAGATGGTGTAAGTGAATAGAGAGAATTAAAGAAGGAGAGAAAAGATGGAACAGAAGTTAAAAGTAGGAATCTTAGGAGCAACAGGTATGGTAGGACAGCGCTTTATTTCTCTGCTGGAAAATCACCCTTGGTTTGAAGTAGTAAAAGTAGCAGCAAGCCCGAGATCTGCAGGAAAGACATACGAAGAGGCAGTTGGCGGACGTTGGAAGATGGACACACCGATGCCGGAAGCAGTAAAGAAACTGGTTGTTGCCAATGTTAACGAAGTGGAGAAAGTAGCTGCTGATGTAGATTTTGTATTTAGTGCTGTAGATATGACAAAAGACGAGATCCGTGCGATCGAGGAAGCATATGCGAAGACAGAGACACCGGTTGTTTCCAACAACAGTGCACACCGCTGGACAAAGGACGTACCGATGGTAGTACCAGAGATCAATGCAGCTCATTTTGAACTGATCAACGACCAGAAGAAACGTCTTGGGACAACAAGAGGATTCATCGCAGTAAAACCAAACTGCTCTATCCAGAGTTATACACCTTGCCTTGCAGCATGGAAAGAATTCGGACCAAAGGAAGTTGTTGCAACAACATACCAGGCAATTTCCGGAGCAGGTAAGACATTCAAAGACTGGCCGGAGATGGTGGAGAACATTATCCCTTATATCGGCGGAGAAGAAGAGAAGAGTGAGCAGGAGCCACTTCGTGTTCTCGGAACATATGAGAATGGACAGATCACACTTGCCGAGTCACCGAAGATTACATGCCAGTGCTTACGTGTACCGGTTCTTAACGGACATACAGCAGCAGTGTTTATCAATTTTGAGAAGAAGCCTACAAAGGAACAGCTTATCGAGAAGCTTGTAAACTTCAAAGGATTCCCACAGGAAGCAGAACTTCCGAGTGCTCCGAAGCAGTTCATCCAGTATCTGGAAGAGGACAACCGTCCGCAGGTAAAAATGGACGTAGATTACGAGAATGGAATGGGCGTATCCATCGGGCGTCTCAGAGAAGACAGCATGTTCGATTATAAGTTTGTTGGTCTGTCTCACAACACAGTCAGAGGAGCAGCAGGTGGAGCTGTGCTCTGCGCAGAAGCACTTACAGCCAAGGGATACATTCAGGCGAAATAATGATACCAGAGCCAAAAAGTCTGAAGCCACAGGAGCTTGCTCATAAGTGGCTGTAAGACTTTGGGGCTCGCCCCAATATGAGCATAAAAGTGGGATTTTAATCCCGCGATATGCGAATAGTGGGTAGGATTACGGGAGTGCGTTAGCACATAGTAATCCGTTGGTATCATAAGATATACCAGAGATGCATAAAAGGAAGGCGAGCCGGGACACAATCGGGCTTACGCCTTCCTTTCTTGTCCGTCCGGGCAGAATGTGGTATGATAGAAAACATACGAAAGTAGGATGTAATCTTGTGGGAGCATGCAGAATACAGAAATAATCACGCACAGACAGGAAGGGATGAGAGGACATGAAAAAAGAAATTTTGAATTATACACAGAACCGGGAGCTTTCCTGGCTGGAATTTAATAAACGGGTACTGGAAGAAGCAAGAGATATTACCGTTCCGCTTCTGGAGCGAATGAAATTCGTAGCGATTTTCACAAGCAATCTGGATGAATTTTTCATGATCCGAGTCGGAAGTCTGTTTGATATGGCACATACAGATGCGCAGGCAACGGACAGCCGGTCTGGCATGACACCGATGGAACAGCTTGAGAAGATTTACGCTGCGGTGGCACCGCTTTACAAAGAGCGTGATAAGACCTATGCTGACATCAAGAGTCAGTTGAGTCCTTACGGTGTGTGCGGGCTGGATTTTAAAGAGTTAGACCAGCAGGAAAGAAAATATGTGAAGAAATATTTCAAAGAACAGGTTCTTCCGGTATTGTCTCCGCAGATTGTGGATGCGAATCATCCGTTCCCACATCTTCTGAATAAAGAAATCTATGTAACGGCAAGTCTTACACAGAAAGACAAAAAGAATAAAGTGCATATGGGTATCGTTCCGATTCCGCAGTTTATTTCCGATATTTTATATTTACCAGGCAAGGATATCCGTTATATCCGCATGGAAAAAGTGATTATGGAATATCTGGATCTTGTCTTTACCCGGTATGACATTTCCGATGCAAACTACATCTGCGTGACAAGAAATGCAGACGTTGCGCCGGATGATGAGGCACTGGAAGTAACGGACGATTTCCGCAAACTTATGAAGAGCACCCTGCATAAGAGAAGAAAAATGGCAGTGGTACGCCTGGAAGTAGCTGAGAAATTAAGCGAAGATATGCAGGCATTTTTCTGCGAGAAATTCCAGATCACTCCGGATCAGATTTTCCGGACAAAGATGCCGATGAAGCTGGCATATATTTTTGCAATTAGCGGAAAATTACCGGAGCCATTGAAGAAAGCGTTGATCTATCCGCCGTTTTTACCACAGCCGTCTGCGGCAGTAGAAGATGGCAGTATCATGCGTCAGATCCGGAAGAAAGACCTGTTATTATTCTATCCATATGAAAGTATGCAGCCTTTCCTGAATCTCATCAAAGAAGCATCGACAGATCCGAATGTGCTGACGATCAAGATTACGATCTATCGTCTGGCAAGTAAGGCGAGACTGGTAGAATATTTGTGTGCTGCAGCAGAGAATGGCAAAGAAGTTACCGTTCTCATTGAGCTGAGGGCAAGATTTGACGAGCAGAATAATATTGACTGGTCTGAGCGTCTCGAAGAAGCCGGATGCCGTGTAATCTATGGATTTGAAAATTACAAAGTCCATTCCAAAATCTGCCTGATCACTTACCGGAACCGTGGAGATATCCAGTATATTACCCAGGTAGGAACCGGTAATTATAACGAGAAGACAGCAACAATGTACACCGATCTGTCTCTGATAACAGCAGATCCGGCTATTGGAAAAGATGCGTCTGCATTTTTCAATAATATGGCGACGGGCAATCTGGATGGTCATTATACGTATCTGATCGTCTCACCGACCAGCCTGAAGCAGAAAATTCTTATAATGATGGATGAGGAGATTAAAAAAGGCGTAAAAGGACGCATCGTGATGAAGATGAATTCCGTCACAGATGTTGATTTTATTAAGAAAGTATCTAAGGCTTCCTGTGCCGGTGTAAAAGTAGATCTCCTCGTGCGCGGTATCTGCTGTATTCTTCCGGGTGTACCGGGATATACAGAAAATGTGCGCGTGATGAGCGTTGTCGGACGCTTTCTGGAACATCCGCGCATTTTCAGCTTTGGAACCGGAAAAGAACAGAAGATCTATATCGGTTCGGCAGATATGATGACGAGAAACACAGAAAAACGTGTAGAAGTTGCGTGTCCGGTGCTGGATGAAGAGATTAAGAAAATTATTAATCATGATTTAAAAGTGATGTTAAGTGATAATATCAAAGCGCGTATTTTACAGAAAGATGGCACTTACAGAAAGAGAGAACTGACAGAACCATATATTGATTCACAGGCAGTTTTCATGGACGAGATGATTCGGGCGGCAGAGAAAACAAAAGAACGACCGAAGAAGAAAAAAGGTCTTTTATCAAAGATAAAAAATATATTTCACTAGGAGTTAGATAAGATATATGGGGAAATCATTATATATCGCGGAGAAACCAAGTGTGGCGCAGGAATTTGCCAAAGCACTGAATATTTTTGCAAAGAGAAAAGACGGATATCTGGAATCGGAAGAAGCCGTTGTAACGTGGTGCGTTGGGCATCTTGTTACAATGAGTTATCCCGAAGAGTATGATCCGTCACTGAAAAGGTGGAGCCTTGAGACTCTGCCTTTTATTCCGCAGGAATTCAAATACGAAGTAATCCCGGGTGTTGCAAAACAGTACCGGATCGTGGCAGGGTTATTAAACAGAGCGGATGTGGATACAATCTATGTCTGTACCGACTCCGGGCGAGAAGGAGAATATATTTACCGCCTGGTGGAGCAGCAGGCACAGGTGACCGGCAAGAAAAGGCTTCGTGTGTGGATTGATTCGCAGACAGAGGAAGAGATATTAAGAGGGATCAGAGAAGCAAAAGACCTCTCCGAGTATGATAATCTGTCGGCGTCCGCTTATCTTCGCGCGAAGGAAGACTATCTGATGGGAATTAATTTTTCCAGACTGCTGACACTGAAATACGGGAACAGTATTTCCAGTTACCTGAATACAAAATATTCCGTGATATCGGTAGGACGTGTCATGACGTGCGTCCTCGGAATGGTCGTGCGCAGAGAGCGGGAGATCCGTGAGTTTGTGGAGACGCCATTTTACCGTGTGCTCAGTGCGATCGGGGAGAGCGGACAGACATTCGAGGGAGAATGGCGCGCCGTGAAGGGCTCCCGCTATTTTGAATCCTTTGATCTTTATAAGGAAAATGGTTTCAAAGAAAAAGACAAAGCAGAGGCGCTCATTCAGTATTTAAAAGAAAATAATGAACCACTGACCTGTCAGATCACTTCCATTGAGAAGAAAAAGGAAAAGAAGAATCCGCCGCTTCTCTATAACCTGGCGGAGCTCCAGAATGAATGTTCCAAAAGATTCAAAATCAGCCCGGATGAGACACTCAGAATCGTGCAGGAATTATACGAGAAGAAGTTGGTTACATATCCGAGAACGGATGCCCGTGTCCTCTCAACAGCAGTGGCAAAAGAGATCCACAAGAACTTAAACGGGCTGATGAAATATGACGTTGCCGTTCCATATCTGAAAGAAATCGTATCCTTCGGTTCCCATAAAGGACTGGAGAAGACAAGGTATGTAAATGACAAACAGATCACAGATCACTATGCAATTATTCCGACCGGACAGGGTATGGGGGCGTTGAATGGTTTATCCCATCTGTCCAAACAGGTGTATGAAGTGATCGTGCGACGTTTCTTGAGTATTTTCTATCCACCGGCTGTATACCAGAAAGTTGCGATTGTGACGAAAATCAAGGAAGAGTCCTTTTTCTCCAGTTTCAAAGTACTGGCAGAAGAAGGATATCTGAAAGTCGCAGGCAATCCGGCGAAGAAAAAAGCAAAGACAAATAACGCCGACAGTCCGGATGACGGACAAAACGATGGACAGATGGAGGCGGATGTAAACTTTTTTGAGAAGATCAAGACGTTAAAAAAGGGTATGTCTCTCCCGGTACAGGCGTTAGACATCAAAGAGGGAAAGACATCACCGCCGAAGCGTTACAATTCCGGTTCACTGATTCTTGCAATGGAAAATGCGGGGCAGTTGATCGAAGATGAGGAACTGCGTGCACAGATTAAAGGAAGCGGAATCGGAACAAGTGCAACAAGGGGAGAGATTTTAAAAAAATTATTTAACATCAAATATTTATCTCTTAATAAAAAGACGCAGATCGTAACTCCGTCCATGCTCGGAGAGATGGTATATGACGTTGTGCAGAATTCCATCCGTTCACTCCTTAACCCGGAACTGACCGCAAGCTGGGAAAAAGGACTCAACTATGTTGCGGAAGGTGACATCACTTCCGAAGAATATATGCAGAAGCTGGATCATTTTATCGTCAGTCGCACCGAGGGTGTGCGCGGACTCAGAAATCAGAGCCAGCTCAGAAACTGCTATGATAAGATCGCGCAGTTTTATAAGAAGACGAATAAAGGTAAATGATTTGCCAGCTACTTAAGAACGTGGTATGCTGATACAAAAGAGAGATTACTGTAAAGGAGAAAAGAAACAAATGAAAGAAATAACAGTGAAGGAGTTATACACACTGGATGAGACAATCGCAAAAAATCTTTTTGAAGGTGTGACATATCCATGGGAAGTGCTGCCGAAGATCAGTGCTTTCATTCTGGAACTGGGAAAAACATTACCGGAAGAGGAATATGACAAAGTAGGAGAGGACGTATGGATCGCCAAATCAGCGAATGTATTTCCATCTGCTTATGTACACGGACCTGCGATCATCGGAAAGAACGCAGAAGTCAGACACTGTGCATTTATTCGTGGAAATGCGATTGTAGGTGAAGGTGCGGTTGTCGGAAACTCTACAGAGCTTAAAAACGTTATCCTGTTCAATAAAGTACAGGTACCGCATTACAATTATGTCGGTGATTCGATTCTTGGCTACAAGTCACACATGGGAGCCGGTTCTATTACATCCAATGTAAAATCAGACAAGAAACTGGTTGTTGTGAAGACACCGAAAGAAAATATCGAGACCGGAATCAAGAAATTCGGCGCTATGGTCGGAGACGAAGTAGAAGTCGGATGTGGATCCATCCTGAATCCGGGAAGTGTGATCGGAAGCCACACCAATATTTACCCGCTTTCCAGCGTGCGCGGTTATGTGCCGGCAAACAGCATTTACAAAAAGCAGAATGAAGTGGTTGAGAAATACGAAGATTAATGATAGGGAGGACCAGATATGGACGACAGATATGTATCATTTGAAATTGCGAAAACAAAACACATTGCACTGGTAGCACACGACGGAAAGAAAAAAGAAATTGTAGATTGGTGTGACAGAAATAAAGACATCCTGAAAAATCATTTC
This sequence comes from Dorea hominis, assembly GCF_014287705.1. Taxonomy (NCBI): domain Bacteria; kingdom Bacillati; phylum Bacillota; class Clostridia; order Lachnospirales; family Lachnospiraceae; genus Dorea; species Dorea hominis. Next base: position 209,193 of record NZ_JACOOY010000005.1, read on the forward strand.
TTATGCGGAACAGGAACAACAGCCAGACTGATCGCAGAGAAGACCGGGCTTCCGGTGAAAGCTTACAACAGTGGTCCGTTAGGCGGAGACCAGCAGATCGGTGCCAAGATCGTAGAAGGACAGATTGACTTCATGGTATTCCTCTGGGATCCGTTAGAGGCACAGCCGCACGATCCGGATGTAAAGGCATTGCTTAGAATTGCCGTCGTTTATGACATCCCGGTTGCAAATAACCTTGCAACAGCAGATTTCATGCTGCAGTCCAAATATATGTCTGAAAGCTACAGCCGTACGGTTGAGAACTTCAACAAGACGATCCAGGACCGCGTGAATCAGATGAAGTAATGATATGAGCATGAAAGTGGGATTTTAAGACCACGATATGCGAATAGAGAGAGGGATTGTGAGAGTGCGAAGCATGGAACAATCTACAAGTATTATAGCGTAAAGATTATATAGAATAAAAAACAGCCATCATGCAGGAAACATTGTTATAAATACAATGTTATAAATACAATATTACTTGCAAGGTGGTTGTTTTTTACTGCCATAGTATCTGAGAAATCTGCCAGTGTCAGGTTTTACAGATATTGATAAGGTGAAAGAAAGAAAATTTATTGACAAGTACACAGTTGCTGTGATATTCTATGAAAAGAAATTAAAACTTTAATACTTTAAAGCGTAACGCTTTAAAGCGACAAGTGAAACGGAGTTAGTAAAAAAACAGGTGAAAGATAGGAATTGAGAAGCTAACCTCTGCTTAAAAAGGAACGAGAGAAACAAAAGTAAAAAGAAAGATGAGGGTTTATTATGGGAATCAAGATTGTACTTCTTGTATTATTCTTCGCTGTGATGGTGGCGGTAGGTGTATACTCAAGAAAGCATGCAACCAGTGTTGACGGATTTGTTCTTGGAGGAAGGTCAGTAGGACCGTGGCTGACTGCTTTCGCATATGGAACATCCTACTTCTCGGCAGTTGTATTTGTCGGCTATGCAGGACAGTTCGGATGGAAATACGGACTTGCAAGTACATGGATCGGACTTGGCAATGCGATTATCGGAAGTTTGCTGGCATGGGTTGTATTGGGAAGACGAACCAAAGTTATGACGCAGCATCTGAATGTCAAGACAATGCCGGATTTCTTCGGAGAGAGATACGGAAGTAAGGCACTGAAAATTACTGCATCAGCAATCGTATTTATTTTCCTTGTACCGTATACAGCGTCCGTATACAACGGATTATCCAGACTGTTCGGAATGGCATTTAACATTCCATATACATACTGCGTTCTCGGAATGGCAGCATTTACAGCAGTGTATGTTATCCTCGGAGGCTATATGGCGACAGCGATTAACGATTTCATCCAGGGAATCATCATGTTAGGCGGAATTATCGGAGTTATCGGAGCTGTTCTTAGCGGACAGGGAGGGTTTATCCAGGCCATTCGCAAGATGGCAGAGATTCCAAGTGATGTACCTGTGACGATGGGACAGCCGGGCGCATTTACATCCTTTTTCGGACCGGATCCGCTGAACCTGTTAGGCGTTGTAATCCTGACATCCCTCGGAACATGGGGACTGCCGCAGATGATCGGTAAATTCTACGCGATCAAAGACGAGAAAGCAATCAATACAGGAACTGTGATATCTACATTATTTGCAGTTGTGATCTCCGGAGGATGTTATTTCCTCGGAGGATTCGGACGATTATTTGACAATGCATCTATTTACGATGAGGCAGGAAATGTCGTCTTTGACAGTATCGTTCCTTATATGCTGTCTACGTTACCGGACATCCTGATCGGAATTGTGATCGTACTTGTCTTATCCGCATCCATGTCCACGCTGGCATCACTCGTACTGACATCCAGTTCTACACTGACACTGGATTTCTTAAAAGACAATGTTATGAAAAATATGAGCGAGAAGAAGCAGGTGCGGACGATGCAGGTACTGATCGTATTCTTCATCGTGCTTTCCGTAGCAATCGCATTAGATCCACCGACCTTTATCGCACAGCTTATGGGAATTTCCTGGGGCGCACTAGCCGGAGCATTTCTGGCACCGTTCTTATATGGATTGTATTGGAAACGAGTTTCCAAAGCGGCTGTATGGGCAAGCTTCGTTGCAGGTGTCGGTATTACCGTATCGAACATGTTTATCGGCTACATTGCTTCACCAATCAATGCAGGAGCGATCGCGATGATCGCAGGACTTATCATTGTGCCGATAGTGAGCGCATTATCACCGAAACCGGATATCGGAAAGGTGGATCAGATTTTTGAATGTTACGATGAAAAAGTCGTGATAACGAAAAAACGCTCGTTGGAGGCAAAATAAGACACAATCTAATACAATAAATTAAAAAACATCAAGGGAAGTGATTAAATTTACCACTTCCCTTTTTAATGTAGCTGTGTTAGTATAAGTGAGTGTTAAAAATAAACAACTAAATTGATGATTATTATTCAATGAGTTTTGTATAGAAGGAGAGGTAATACACATGAAAAATTATGAAAAATATCAGCGGTCTTATTTTATGCCGCCGGAGGTCACATACGATTGGGCAAAGAAAGATCACATTGAAAAACCACCGATCTGGTGCAGCGTTGACTTACGTGACGGTAACCAGGCACTGATCGAGCCAATGAGTCTGGAAGAGAAGTTAGAGTTCTTTCAGATGCTTGTAGATATCGGATTCAAAGAGATTGAGGTCGGATTCCCGGCAGCATCTGAGACAGAGTACCAGTTCATGCGCACATTGATCGAGAGAAATATGATTCCGGATGATGTTACCGTACAGGTACTGACACAGGCAAGAGAACATATTATCAAGAGAACATTTGAAGCAGTTAAAGGTGCTCCACATGCAGTTGTACATCTTTATAATTCTACATCTGTTGCACAGAGAGAACAGGTATTTAAGAAAAGCAAAGAAGAAATTAAGAAGATTGCAGTAGATGGTGCAGAGTTATTGTTAAAACTGGCAAACGAGACAGATGGTAACTTCACATTCCAGTATAGCCCGGAGAGTTTCCATGGAACAGAAGTAGATTATGCAGTAGAAGTTTGTAATGCAGTATTGGATGTATGGAAACCTACAGCTGACAACAAAGCGATCATCAATATTCCGACAACCGTAGAGAATGCGATGCCACATACATTTGCATGTCAGTTAGAGTATGTAAATAAACATTTGAAATACAGAGATGATGTTATTCTTTGCTTACATCCACATAACGACCGTGGATGCGGTGTTGCAACAGCAGAGCTTGGAATGTTGGCAGGAGCAGACAGAATCGAAGGAACTTTATTTGGAAATGGAGAGCGTACCGGTAACGTAGATATTGTAACTATGGGTATGAACATGTACTCACAGGGTGTGGATCCGGGACTGGATTTCTCTAATATGAAAGAGATCCGCGAGACATACGAGAGACTGACAAGAATGCACGTTTACGAGCGTCAGCCATATGCCGGAGATCTTGTATTTACAGCATTTTCAGGATCTCACCAGGATGCGATCGCCAAAGGAATGCAGTGCAGAGAAGAGAGCAAGAGCAATCTGTGGACAGTTCCGTATCTGCCGATCGATCCGAGGGATGTCGGAAGAGAGTACGATTCCGATGTTATCCGTATCAACAGCCAGTCCGGTAAGGGTGGAGTCAACTACATCCTGAAACAGAGCCACGGCATCAACCTGCCACAGCAGATGCGTGCAGAGGTCGGATACCTTGTAAAAGACGTATCCGACAAGGCGCACAAAGAGTTGAGTCCGGAATGGGTATATCAGATCTTCTCTGATAACTACATTAATACAAAACCAGTATTCCATGTAGACGAGTGCCATTTCAAACAGACGGATGGAATTACTGCAGAAGTAACGATCAATCACCAGAATGAGAACCGCACGATCACAGCAATGGGTAACGGACGTCTGGACGCTGTCAGCAACGCACTGAAACAGTATTTCAACGTCAGCTATGAACTGAGCTTCTATGAAGAACATTCTCTGACAAAGGGATCTTCTTCCAAAGCTGTTGCTTATGTCGGAATCCTCTGCAACGGCAAGCCATTCTGGGGCGTTGGTATCGATGCAGATATCATCAAAGCATCTATCGAAGCGCTGACAGTTGCAGTCAACAAGCTGGAAGATATTGGGAGCGCCGATACATGCAAAGATGCAAGAATGATCGAGATTATGAATTATATTCAGGCAAATTATATTGATGTGACACTGGATGATCTGGCAGAGAAATTCTACCTGTCCAAGCCATATATTTCCAAATATATTAAGGAAAAATCCGGCATGACATTTGGCGAACTGGTAAAGAAAATCCGCATGAAAAAAGCAAAAGCATTACTCAAGAGCAGCAATATGACCGTTGAAAATATTGCACTCACAGTCGGCTATCAGAACGTGGAGCATTTCAACCGTATGTTCAAGAAAGCTTACAACATGACACCGATTCAGTTCCGCAATCAGAAATAATTAAGAAGAGAATAAAATGAGAAAATAAGATGAAGCACCGCTTTCAGTTGTTCCGTAAAAGGACATGGGAGAGGTGCTTTTTAATTGTCATAGTATCCGGAGGAAGCTTCCAGTGGCAGATTCCGTAAGTAAAACTTCCAAATGCAACAAAACTTTGCTATACTTACAGTAATGATAAGCTTTAATTAAAGAAAGATAATAATATAAACAGCACGACAGCAGGGCGATTTCTGAATACATGAAACAGAATTTCCCTGCTGTTTTTAAAAACTTTGAAATTATATGTCACAAAGTGGAGCTGTGGATTGTTACTATATATGTAAGATAAATTATCCGGACGTGGTTGGATGAAAGAAAAGGGGTGGTAATGCTCGGAACTGAAGCTAGTTTATAAAAGGGATCTCTACAAAATCAGGTAAAAGTGAAACAAAAAATTACAGAAGTATAATTTGATGGGATATTCACTTTCATATACCAAAAATGATGATTTCGATAGTGTTGAGGATATTTTGCGTAGAATAACTGCGCATTTTGAGAACGGCTATATTATAAGCAAGTAAAGGGGGAAAACAAATGATAGACATCTTACATTCATACCCAACATGGGTAGTAATTATATCCACATACATTATAGTAGATTTATTATATCTATTTATATTTAGCGGGTATCTAAAGAAAACGAACGGAACAATTGCTAATAAAAAAATATTTTGGACAAAATGTGTAATTACTAATATATGCTCAGCATTTTTACTCCCCGTATTAATGTCTTCAGTATACATTTTTGGTTATATTGATATTTTGAATGATAAACTAATGAATCTTTGGTATATAAATATAGAATATCCAATTGAAAGCTACTACATATATTTCAAAGCTGTTACATTTGTATGGGTTCTTATAGGATTTGTAATTACTATATTTGTTATTTACCGGATTGCCAGACGCTGGATATTT